>JACZJI010000019.1 GCA_014860665.1 Bacteroidales bacterium
CCGTCAACGAGGTCTCTAAAAAATGGACCATGCCCATCAGAGATTGGGGAATGATTTTGAATCAGTTTATGATTATTTTTGATGAACGTTTAAATTTATATTAACCATTGCCTGTTTACACACTTTTCGGGACACTGTCCGTTGATATCTAAAATATCATGTTATTATTAAAGAAATATTTTATCATTTTACCAAAATTTTTGACAACTGCTTTATGTTTAATGGCTATAAAAGTTAAAACCTGAATTTATTGTTTTATTAGCCTCAAAATATAAGTTTTACTTAAATCTTATTTCAAACTCTAAGTTTAATTTATGAAAACAATTATTATACACTCAGCACCTAGAAGTGGGAGTACAATATTTTGTAAACTATTAGAAGAGAAAAAAGGGTATGTAGTTATGCCTGAAACGTATCTGCCAGGAGCATTATTATCTGAAAATTTCGTTTTATCTGAAGGAAGTATTGAAAGCTGTATGCCTGACGGTTTTCCAATAAGCAGTCAAGAAATTTTTAATTATATCAATCATAGAAATAATAAATTGGCCGCACTCATTGAGTTAATGGAGTTAAAATATAAACCAGAAGTGCTTGTCTTAAAAAGTACAAGAATAGTAAGTCCTTGGTTGAGTTATAAAAAAGGAAATATCGATATAGAATTTTTTTGGATAAATAGAAATCCAATAAATATATTTGAATCTATGTCTCGGGTATCATTTGGTGAAAAGAATCATAATCCTTTAAGATTCTCCGTTTGGATTAGTTCTTATAAAGCTATAAATAAAATAGGAAAATATTTAACTATAGATTACTCTAAGTCTAAAGATTTTATTGAAAAATTAGAAGAAGGAAGTCAGATTAAAAAATCATATTCATCAGATTATCATTCTAAGAAATTATGGCATAAAAATTTGAGAAATGTGTTTACAAATAATGATTTTGAAAAGATAAAAAAGGTTTCTCGAGGCAATAAAATTATTATTCACACTAGCCTCATTTTGCTGAATCCTTTCAGTAAAATGATGGTCAGATTAAGAAAATATTATGATAAGAAGCTTATTGAAAAAATAAATACTGGAGAAATATAAGGCTTAACATTTATGATAAAAATAATTCATTTAATTACATCAATTAATCTTGGAGGTGCAGAAATTGTTGCTTTTAACTTAGCAAATCAAAATTCAAAAAAATTTGAATATATAATTGTTGAATTATTTAAATCTAACAATTCTTTTGCCGAAAGTAAAAGAAAGGAATTAAATATTAGATTCTATACTTTATTTAAAAGATCAAAAAGAATTAGTTTGATAATTTCTCCATTCAAATTATTTTATTTAATAATAAAAGAAAAACCAAAGATAATACACTCGCATACTGATTTGCCAGATTTTGTCTTAGCAATTACATTAAGATTAATTAAGTTTTTTAATCTGCCCCACCCTAAAATTGTCAGAACAATTCATAATACTGAGCTTTGGGCTAGCCATAATCGAATTGGGAAATTTGTTGAATCTTCGTTAAATAATGACTATATCGTAGCCGTATCAGAGGCATCATCAATTGCTTATGTTAGATTAAGAACAAAATATAATTTACCTATTTCAAAAAATATCCAAGTAATTTATAATGGTTGTAAAACTCCTAAGCATTTATCATTAGGTATTAAATTGGAGAGTAATAAACTAAACATTGCATTTTGTGGAAGGTTTGAATATCAAAAAGGGATAGATATATTAATTGAAAAAATTAGCTATATTAATTTAAAATATCAAAATAAGATTAATTTTTACTTTATTGGGGAGGGATCCTATAAAAAACAAATTGATGATCTTGCAAATGCCTATGATAATATTAAAGTTTCCCCACCGATTATTGGCATTTCAAATAAATTGCATGCGTTTGATTATTTAATTATGCCTTCAAGATTCGAAGGATTAGGTTTAATTTCGGTAGAATCATCACTTGCTAAAACGCCTGTAATTGCAACAAAAATACAAGGGTTATCAGAAACATTACCAGTTGAATGGCCACTTTATTTTAGTTTAAATAATGAATCATCACTATTAAACATTTTTGATAAGATTGTTAATATAAGAGAATATGAACTCAATCAAATTAAAGAAGATGCCTATTTATTTACTTCAAGTAGATTTTCTTTTGAAAAATTTCTAAATTCTTATTATGATATCTACTCAACTTTTACAGGTAAAAAGTAGTATAGGATAAACGAAAAATATCAAATATAATATTTTGTTTTCAAACCATCTTATAATTATTAAATTAAACTAATTGAACCCATTAGGGGGTTGAATCACAATCTTT
Source organism: Bacteroidales bacterium (assembly GCA_014860665.1). Classification (GTDB taxonomy): domain Bacteria; phylum Bacteroidota; class Bacteroidia; order Bacteroidales; family F082; genus Sulfidibacterium. The sequence continues at coordinate 2,323 of JACZJI010000019.1, forward strand.
AATGTATTACAAAATTCTTTTTATTCTTCATATCCCTCCCCCGGTACACGGTTCATCAATGGTGGGGAAATTAATAAAGGATAGTAAAATAGTTAATAGCTCTATAGATGGCCATTATATAAACCTTGGCACATCGTTTACAATTGATGAAATAGGCAAAAAAGCGTTTATCAAATCAACAAGGTATTTCTTGATAATTGTTCGGGTTTTCATGCAATTAATTACATTCAAGCCCGATTTATGTTATTTGGCTATAACGGCAAAGGGAACTGCCTTTTTTAAGGACGCAATAGTCGCACTTTTGATTAAACTTTTCAGGATAAAGATAGTATATCATTTCCACAATAAGGGGGTTAGTGCCAAACAGGATAAATGGGTTTATAACTTTATGTATCGACTGGTTTTTAAAGATGCACATGCTATATTACTTTCCAAATATCTTTATCCGGATATTCAAAAATATTTTTCGAAAAAGCGGGTGTATTATTGCCCCAACGGAATCGCTGAAAGCAAATTTGAAAAGGATCAGTTAGAAATTGGAAGTGAAAAGCCGGTAGAGATTTTGTTTTTATCAAACCTTATTGAATCAAAGGGTGTTCTTGTGTTATTGGAAGCATGCCTGATTTTAAAAGAGAAAAGAATACCTTTTCATTGTACTTATGTGGGAGGAGAAGGTGATATTACTTCAGATTATTTCAACAAAAAAGTATCTGACCTGAAATTAAATAAACAGGTGTTCTATGCAGGAAAAAAATACGGTGAAGAGAAAGCCGAAGCATTTGAAAAAGCCAATATTTTTGCTTTCCCAACCTATTATCATAACGAATGTTTCCCATTGGTATTACTTGAAGCCATGCAACAAGGCTTACCTGTAATCACCACATGTGAGGGAGGAATCTCTGATATTGTTGAAGATGGAATAACTGGTTATCTGGTACCCCAAAAAGATGCGGTAGCTTTGGCTGAAAAATTAGAGATCCTGATAAATGACTCAACCCTTCGCCATGAAATGGGAGCCAAAGGGAGGGCGAGATATGAAGAGCAATTCACTCTAAACACTTTTGAAAACCGTTTAACAGATATTTTAAATAGTATTGTAAACAAAAATGAACAATCTGAACATTCTTAATTTTAAAATTGACACTACCCTTGACCCAGCTGATTTTGATCAGCATCAGGTAGTTGTTAATACCATTAATCCGCACAGTTATTGTCTGACCAAAAGCGATAATGCCTTTTGGGACGCGCTTCAAAAATCTGATGTTTTAATCCCGGATGGAATGGGCATTGTTTGGGCAGCTAAATTCTTAACGGGGGAAAAGATAAAACGGATTCCCGGTGCAGACTTACACAGGTTTTTGTTGGCCAGACTCAATGAGGGAGAGGGCCGAGTTTTTTATTTCGGCTCTAGTGACGAAACTTTGAAAAAGATTGAAGCACGCCTGAAACGGGAATATCCGCGAGTGAAATTTGGAGGTTACTCTCCTCCTTATAAGGAGGAGTTCACTGAACAGGACAGTCAGATTTTTGTAAAGACCGTGAATAAATTTAAACCGGATGTGGTTTTTATTGGAATGACAGCGCCAAAACAGGAGAAGTGGGTGCAGATAAACAGGGAACGAATAGATGCAAATGTCATTGCTTCCATTGGGGCTGTGTTTGATTTTTATGCAGGAACAAAAAAAAGAGCCAGAAAATTTTACCAGGATATAGGGATGGAGTGGTTTCCGCGTTTTGTAAGAGAACCAAGAAGACTTTGGAAAAGAGTTTTTATTTCAGACCCGGTCTTTATTTTTGATGTTTTAAAATATAAGTTCATTCGTGGTAAACATAGTTCTAATTGAAAAAGGGCATTCCCAGAGGAGATAGGGTTAAAAAAGTCAAAAAGTCAAAGAGTCAAAAAGTCAAAAAGTCTGAAGGGTCTGAAGGGTCTGAAAAGTCGAAGGTCAGAGAATAATTTAGTTACCGGGGGGGATCTGGCTCCCCTTTAGGGGTTGGGGGTAAAAAAGGTTAAAGGCTAAAGTTTAAAGGAAAAAGTCAAAAGGGGTTCAAAAAGTTGAAGAGTCAAAAAGTTTAAGGGCCTGGAGCAAAGGGCGCAGGGCAAAGGGATTAGAATTGGAGCGGTATCTTATAGAAACATAGCTTCAATTTCAGTTGTCATCTTGAACGCAGTGAAAAATCTCCCGGTATAGAAACGGAATCAGGCCAAAGCCAAAGCCAACAGCCAACACCGGAAAAGGTGACATGTGACAGGTGACTTGTGACGGGAGAAAAACGCGTAAGGCCCAACGCCGAACGTCTAATCAAATAACCTCCAACAAAAAAACGTCCTAGATCAAGCAAATAACCAAAAAATCGAATAACCTAATCAACTTATGAGTTAAACGGCATTAATAACGAGGATCACAGGACAGGACGGAGCTTTAAGAAATTGAGAACAGGAGAAGTTAAGAAGGGGAGATTTTAAAAAATGAAACTGATAAACACACACAAAGAATTAGATATTTATCAGAATGCCTTCGAAGCTGCGATAGGGATATTTGAAAAGTCGAAAACATTCCCAAACGAGGAAAAATTTTCCTTTACCGATCAAATAAGGCTTAGTTCCCAATCGGTTTGTACAAAAATTGTGAGTCCTGTGGAATAGAAATTATTTAGGGCTATTTTCTTTTTGATTAATCTAAATTCCACGGGGCAAGAAGCATTTGGTAAAAGAAGCTGTGAAAAGACTTTAATTGCAAATCGTTCACACTCAGAAGAAGAAACCTCGGAGACTCAAGTCTGGCTTGATTTTGCATTGGAACATTAATATATCAAAACTGAGATTTATGAGAAACCTTATAAAAAATATGACCATATCCTGGCGCTATTAGTCATCATGATAAAATCCCCGGAAAAATGGTCATTGTAATCATTCATTCTCCGTTTCTCAAATTCTCGTATTCAAAAATCAATACAATATGAATAAAACAGCATTAATTACAGGAATCACAGGACAAGACGGAGCCTATCTGGCTGAGTATCTTTTAAAAAAAGGATACCAGGTACATGGTATCAAACGGCGTACTTCTTTGTTTAACACAGACAGGATTGATCATTTATATCAGGACCCCCATGTGAAAGATCATAACTTTGTGTTGCATTACGGGGAGTTAACCGACAGTTTGAATCTGACCCGTATTATCCAGGAGGTGCAGCCGGATGAAATTTACAACCTGGCAGCCATGAGCCATGTACAGGTAAGTTTTGATACACCGGAATACACGGCCAATGCTGACGGGATTGGGACTCTGAGGATACTGGAAGCTGTAAGGCTGCTGGAACTTACAAAAAAAACCAAAATTTACCAGGCTTCCACTTCGGAACTGTATGGGTTGGTACAGGAGACCCCTCAAACGGAAAAGACGCCTTTTTATCCCCGTTCGCCCTATGCCGTGGCAAAGTTGTATGCCTACTGGATAACGGTCAATTACCGTGAAGCTTACGGGATGCATGCCAGCAACGGTATTTTGTTTAACCACGAATCCCCCATCAGGGGAGAAACCTTTGTCACCCGCAAGGTGACCCGTGCCATAAGTCGCATTGTTTTGGGCATGCAGGATAAGGTGTACATGGGAAACCTGTCCAGCCAGCGCGACTGGGGCCACGCCAAAGATTATGTAAAGGGCATGTATCTCATCCTGCAACAGGAAGAACCCGATGATTATGCCCTGGCCACGGGAATTACAACTTCCATCAGGGATTTTATTCGTATGTCGTTTGAAGAAATTGGCCTTGAAATAGATTTTACCGGAGAAGGAAAAGAAGAGAAAGGATATCTGGTGGGGATTGATGAAAAGGTTTTTAATGAGAAAGTAGGTGAAAAATACCTCGAACAAATCAAGTCTCGCATCGTTCCCTCGTTCCCTCGTTCCTTCGTTCCTTCCTCCAATCATTCCGTCGTAGAAGTTGACCCGAGATACTTCCGCCCCACAGAAGTCGACATGCTCATCGGTGACCCCACCAAAGCGCAAACAAAACTTGGCTGGAAACCGGAGTATGATTTGAAAGGACTTGTTAAGGATATGATGCTGTCGGATGTTCACCTTATGAAAAAGGAGGCTTATCTTAAAGAAGGGGGTTATCGGACTATGAACTACTTTGAGTAATTTACGAAAGAACGAAAGAGAGATAGAATGAAAGAACGAAAGAGAGATGGAACGATTGAACGAAAGAACGAAAGAGGGATTGAACGAAGGGACGAGTTGAACGAATCAAATCCTGATTATGGAAATACGGAAACATACAGATTTGAAAGTATTTCAGGTTTCTTTTGAAGCCGGAATGAGAATATTTGAACTTTCTAAAAATTTCCCTAAAGAGGAAAAGTATTCTTTGACAGATCAGATTCGCCGATCTTCGCGTTCGGTTTCAAGTAATATTGCTGAGGCTTGGAGAAAAAGAAAATATCCTAAATCATTTATTTCAAAGCTTTCTGATTCAGAAGGTGAGGCCGCTGAGACTCAGGTTTGGCTTGACTATGCATTGAAATGTGCCTATTTAGATCAGGAGAACCGAGACCAGCTTTATGATCAATATGAACACATCATTGCCATGCTAATCAATATGAGTACAAAACCTGATCAGTGGAAACTTTAGTCCTATACTTCGTTCCGTCATCCCGCCATTCAATCGTTCCATCATTCAAATACTTCGTATTAATTCGCAAAAAATTCGCATAAAAGTTTAAACTAATGGAAATTAATTCCCGAATATATGTAGCAGGTCATAAGGGCCTTGTTGGCTCCGCTATAGTAAAAACATTAAAAGAAAAAGGCTATACCAACATCATCGGCAAAAGTTCCAAAGAGCTTGATTTGCGTGACCCTGCTGCTGTTAAAGCTTTTTTTGAGGATGAAAAACCGGAGTATGTTTTCCTGGCCGCTGCCAAAGTGGGAGGGATTGTTGCTAACAACACTTACCGTGCTGAGTTTATCTACGAAAATCTGATGATTCAAAACAATGTGATACATCAGGCTTATAAAAGCGGGGTAAAGAAATTGTTGTTTTTAGGCAGCACCTGTATTTATCCCCGGGAATGTCCCCAGCCCATGAAAGAGGAATATCTGCTTACCAGTCCGCTGGAATATACCAATGAACCTTACGCCATTGCCAAGATTGCCGGGATTAAGATGTGCGAAAGCTACAACCTGCAATATGGCACCAACTTCCTCTCCGTGATGCCCACCAACCTGTACGGCCCCAACGACAATTTTGATTTGGAGAAAAGTCATGTGTTACCGGCTTTGATCAGGAAAATTCATTTGGGGAAATGTCTCGAAGAAGGGAACTGGGAGGCTATTCGGGAAGACCTGAAAAAAAGGTCCGTTAAGGAAATGAAAGAGCGATCGAACGATAGTGTGAATGAACGATTGAACGAAGGAACGATTGAACGAAGGAACGCAGGAACGCAGGAACGATTGAACGAAGGAGAGATACTGGAGATACTGGTTAATTATGGCATAACCCAAATCCCCTCACCCTCCCGTTCCGTCTCCCCCTCGTCCAATCGTTCCATCGTTTCTGTCGAGATATGGGGAAGCGGCAAACCCATGCGCGAATTCCTGTGGAGTGAAGAGATGGCGGAAGCCTGTGTGTTTGTGATGGAGAACGTCGATTTCAGAGACGTGGTGGAAAGTCACAAGTCACAAGTCACAGGTCACAAGTCTCCTCTCGACCTTGGACATTCTGACCTTCGACCTTCGACAGAAGTAAGAAATGCACATATTAACATCGGCACAGGCAAAGAAATTAGCATCAAAGCACTGGCAGAGCTGGTTAAAAAGACAGTAGGTTTCCAGGGAGATCTGGTCTTCAATACCTCCAAGCCCGATGGTACCTTGCAAAAGCTCACAGATCCTTCCAAACTTCACGGGTTAGGATGGCATCATAAGATAGATATTGAAGAAGGGGTGGAGAAGATGTATGAGTGGTATAGAAAAGTCTGAAGAGTCTGAAAAGTCAAAAAGTCTGAAAAGTCTGAAGAGTCAGGTGCAAGATAAAGAAAAAGGTATGAAAAACAGCCCCAGGCTTGGTTCGACCCTTTGACCCTTTAGACCCTTCGACTCTTTAACCCTTGAAACTCTTAAAACTTTAAAATAACCAACAACTTAAAACCTTTTAATATGTATTTATCTGTAACCGATTTTAAACAATTAATAAGAAAGGCTCCTCTTGTAGCGATTGATTTAATCATCGAAAATGACAAAGGGGATTTTTTAATGGGATGGAGGGCCAACAAACCGGCCCAACATCATTGGTTTGTGCCGGGCGGCCGCATACAAAAAGGGGAACATCTGGCAGATGCTTTTCGTCGTATTGCCCAAGCCGAGTTAGGGTTGGAAATAGAGATGAAAAATTGCGGATTCCTGGGGGTTTACGAACACTTGTACAACGAAAATGTCTTTGACGATCCTTCCTTTGGTACCCATTATGTGGTTCTGGGTTATCATGTAAAGGCCAATCCTAACATGCAGCAACTGCCGTTTAGACAACACAGTCAATACAAGTGGTTTTCAAGGACAGAATTGTTGGGTCATCCGCAGGTTCATGAGAATACGAAGGGGTATTTTAGGGGATAAAAGTCGAAGAGTCATAAAAGTCATAAAAGTCGAAGAGTCGGAAGAGTCGAAGAGTCAAAAGGTCTGAAGAGTCTGAAAAGTCGAAGGTCAGAGAATAATTTAGTTACTAAGGGAGATCTGGCTCCCCTTTAGGGGTTAGGGGTAAAAAAGGTTAAAGGCTAAAGTTTAAAGGAAAAAGTCAAAAAGGGGTTCAAAAAGTTGAAGAGTCAAAAAGTTTAAGGGCCTGGAGCAAAGGGCGCAGGGCAAAGGGATTAGAATTGGAGCGGTATCTTATAGAAACATAGCTTTAATTTCAGTTGTCATCTTGACCGCAGTGAAAGATCTCCCGGTATAGAAACGGAATCAGGCCAAAGCCAATAGCTAACGGCCAGTACCCAACACCGGAAAAGGTGACGTGTGACAGGTGACTTGTGACGGGCGAAAGACACGCAATGCAGAACTCTGAACCCGAACCAGCCAAAGCCAATGCCAATAGCCAAAGTCAGTTCCCCCTTTAGGGGTTGGGGGTAAAATGGGACAAAGGGACAAAAGAGAAACAATGAACAATGAAAAATTCCTCCCCCTACCCCCTCCAAAGGGGGACATGTGAAAGTTCCAGACTAACGGCCAAGCCCAGCACCCAGTACCTGACACCCAGTACCCAACATCGGAAAAGGTGACGTGAGACAGGTGACTTGTGACGGGGAAAGACACGCAATGCAGAACGCTCAACGAAATGACCACCAACGAAAAAACATGTCCTCAGTAAAAAAGAATCTTTTCTACAATCTGTTGTTGCTTTCCGGCAACCTGCTGTTTCCTGTGATCAACTTTGCCTATGCATCGCGGATACTGGGACCTGTGGGCATCGGGAAGGTGCAGTTTGTGATTACCTTTGCTTCTTATTTTGTGGTGATTGCCCAGCTGGGGATTCCGGTGTATGGCATGCGGGAAGTGGCCAAAGCAAAAAACGATAGAAAACGACTGGACAAATTGTTCTCGGAACTGCTGCTGATCAACCTGCTCAGCTCCCTGTTGCTGCTGGTTGTGTACCTGGGGGTGATATTGTCCGTGCACTGGTTCAGCAACAGTCTGGACTATTATCTGCTGGCCGGATTACTGGTACTTTCAGGCTTTTCTGTTTTGGAATGGTTCTACCAGGGCATGGAACAGTTTCGCTTTCTTACCATACGTTCAGTGGTAGTCAAAACCCTGGCGCTGGCCGGTTTGCTTCTTTTCGTGAAGACACCCGGTGATCTGATGATTTACTTCCTGCTCACCATGGGTTCCACGCTAGCCGTCAACCTCTGGAACCTGGCAGGACTGAGGAAACAGGTCACCGTAAGACTTAAGGGGCTGAAGTTAAAAGCCCATTTCAGTGCCCTGCTCATTTTATTTGCCTCTTCGCTCACCATTGCTGTTTATACCCTGGGCGATACCTTGTTGCTGGGATTCTTTTCCGGTGACAAAGCCGTGGGGTTTTACACGGCTGCCAAAAAACTTATTTTAATCACTGTTCCGCTGATTACTTCCCTGGGGACTGTTCTGATTCCCCGCATGGCACAAAGTCTGGATGTCAATAATACCGCTGAACTGCAACTCAGGGTAAAGCAATCCTTTTCTTTTATTTGTCTGTTTGGCATTCCCGTTTCCATGGGGTTGCTGGTCTTTGCCCCGGAAATCATGGTGGCCTTTTCCGGAAAACAGTTTTCGGGAGCCATCCTCTCTTTGCAAATCATCGCCCCGACCATCTTTATGGTGGGACTGGGATATCTTTTCGGCATGCAGCTGCTCATTCAGGGCGGTTATGAAAAGCTGTACCTGAAAGCCACTGTTTACGGTATGATCATGAGCCTGTTGCTGAACCTTGTTTTGATTTCTCTTTTTCAGGACAAGGGAGCAGCCGTCACCCTGCTGGTCACGGAAACATTGGTTTCCTTGATTTCCTGGTTTTTTGTTTGGAAAAAAATGAAAATAAAGATGGACTGGTCACTGGCGTTAAAGGCGCTGGTTGCTTCGCTGCTTTTTCTGCCCGTAGCTTACGGACTAAGGAGTATCCATACGTTACTGCTGCCGGGGTTGCTGGCTGCGGTACTGGTTTCTGCGGTGTTGTATTTTTTTGTGCAGATCTTTGTTTTTCGGGAACCGATGGTTAGGGAAGTGTTAAGGATGAACAAGTTTAAAGGTTAAAGTGCCAAGGTTAAAGGGGATGAAAAGTATAAAGTCGAAGAGTCAAAGAGTCTGAAGGGTCTGAAAAGTCGAAGGTCAGAGAATAATTTAGTTCCCGGGGGAGATCTGGCTCCCCTTTAGGGGTTGGGGGTAAAAAAAGGTTAAAGGTTAAAGTTTAAAGGAAAAAGTCAAAAGGGGTTCAAAAAGTTGAAGAGTTAAAAAGTTTAAGGGCCTGGAGCAAAGGGCGCAGGGCAAAGGGATTAGAATTGGAGCGGTATCTTATAGAAACATAGCTTCAATTTCAGTTGTCATCTTGAACGCAGTGAAAGATCTCCCGGTATAGAAACGGAATCAGGCCAAAGCCAATAGCCAAAGCCAGTTCCCCCTTTGGAGGGGGGTTCGTTGGCTGGCAGGTGAGCAGGGGGAGGAACTTTGAGCTAAAGTTGTAACCCCGGTCTTCAAAAATCATAAATCGTTAATCCTTGTTCTTAAATCAAACCCCGTAAGAGATCCCTTCGTCGGTCGCCTCCTCGGGATGACGCTCGTTTCTATACAACGTTACCGCTATAAAACCGTATTATTAGATCCTTCACTGCGTTCAGGATGACAAACGTCACGCGACTGTGAACTATCTTGAACAATTATTGAACGCGTAACGTTGAACCGATAAATCATAACATCAAAAAAATGTCTCCCCGGATTTCCATAATAATAGTGAATTACAATAGCCACCAGGTGCTGGGGCCATGCCTTGACTCGATATACAAGCATGTGTCCGGGGTTAGTTATGAGATTATTGTGGTGGACAATGCTTCCGAAGCTGGATCTGTGGCCTTATTACAGCAAAAATATCCTGAGGTAAAATTCATCCTTAACAAAGAAAACCCTGGTTTTGGCGCTGCCAACAACATAGGGGCACAGGAAGCTCAGGGAGACTATCTCTTTTTTTTGAATCCTGATACTTTGCTGTTGGACAATGCGGTATTTCAGTTCTTTGATTTCCTTGAAAATCAGAAGCGGGAAGTGGTAAGTTGCGGCGGAAATCTGGTCCGTTCAGAAGGAGTTGCTACTACCGCTTACGGGAATTTCCCCTCCGTGCTGCAGGAGTTCGGAGACATGGGCTTCAGGAGGTTCTTTCCGAAGTATTACGACAAATACTTGAAAATAGGAAAAAAGGTCGAAGAACAGGTCGAACCCTTCCGGGTGCCATACCTGGTAGGCGCAGATATCTTTATAAGAAAAGAAGCTTTTCTGGAGGCAGGTGGTTTTGATGATGTTTTCTTTCTCTATTATGAAGAGACGGATTTGTTTTACCGGTTGCATCAAAAAGGATACGCTTCCTATATTTTACCGAAGGTAAAAATAGTACATCTGGAAGGCCCGTCCCTGATGCGGGATGGAAGACTGGATATGTCAAAATGGATGGTCTGGGAGAAAAGCAAGTATCATTATTTCAGAAAAAACAAAGGGTTCCTGACGGTCTTATTGGTGAAGAAACTGCAGTTGATTTCTTTGGTGTTTCATTATTTTTTTGGAAGGACGAAGTATCCGTTGGGGAAGGCGTTGGGGATTACGTGGAGAGCTTAAATGAAATGAAGAATGAACAGTGAAGAATGAAAAATTTTCTGATTTTATTGAAAAACCTTAAACGCGTCCGCATTGAACCAGAACAGCTAAGGGCATAGAGCGAAGGAGCTTGAAAAGTCAGAGAAATAAATAAGATCAATGACGGATCCTGTCCCCCTTTGGAGGGGGGTGCGTTGGCTGGCAGGTGAGCAGGGGGAGGATTTCTGAATTAATATAGTACCCCGGTCTTCAAAAATCGTAAATCCTTGTTCTTAAATCAAGTCCCGAATGAGATCCCTTTCCCGATAGATCGGGACAGGCTGTCGGTCGCCTCCTCGGGATGACGTCGGCTTTGAAAAGTGACAGGGGGAAATGGGGACAAAAGAGAAACAATGAACAGTGAAAAATTCCTCCCCCTACCCCCTCCAAAGGGGGACATGTGAAAGTTCCAGACTAACGGCCAAGCCCAACACCGGAAAAGGTGACTTGTGACAGGTGACTTGTGACGGGCGAAAGACACGCAACGCAGATCTCTGAACCCGAAACAGCCAAAGCATAAAATAAGTGAATAGTGAGTAGTGAGTAGTGATTGGAACCCAACACCGAGAACCTAATACCCAATACCCGAAACAGCCAATGCCAACAGCCAACAGCTAACGGCCAATACCCAGCACCCAATACCCATATATAACAATCAAGGTCTCCCGATTAAAATTTTATCTTACTTTTAGCTCCCAATTGTAAAACCTGTTTTTGTGATTATAAAAAACCGCGCATGAAAAAATACCGTTATACTTTTCACATTCTATTATTTTTGATCATCCTGTTCCCTTTGACATCCATGGCACAAAGCCTTTCCGTGGGGATGCCGGTACTGAATGAAGTGTATCGCAGGGATCAGTTGCTGGGAAAATTAAACCCGGATGTGAGCTTTACCTCGTTACCACTGTTTCCGGTGGAGGCGTTTAAGGTAAAGGATGCCTTTGATCCGGATAGCACCTTAAACAAGAATAATCTGACGGGTTTTGATGGCATCGCAACTTTCGATCATAACCGGGGAAAAGTACAGCTTTTACCGGTGATTTGGGAAAACCAGTACAACAGTCAGCATCCTGCCGGTTTTAATGACGGGGTAATGGTTCCTGCCCGGGGATACCAGACAGTGTTCAGCGCCGGTGTATTTTTAAAATACCGGTTTCTATCGATACAACTGGAACCAGAATTACAAAGCGTTCAAAACCTGAACTTCCAGGGATTTTATCAGATTTACGGGAAGCCATCCCCTCCATCTGATATTGATTTGCCGGAACGTTTCGGCGATTCCACTTTCAATAAACTAAACTGGGGACAAAGCAGCATCCGGCTGACTTTTGGGCCGGTTTCAGTTGGTTATTCCAATGAAAACCTCTGGTGGGGGCCGGGTATCAAAAATGCCTTGCTCATGACCGACAACGCCCCCGGGTTCCCTCATGTCTCCATCAATACAGTGCGTCCTATCAAGACCTGGATAGGGGATTTCGAGGCACAACTCATCGGTGGAAAGCTGGTAAGTTCGGGTTATACGCCACAAACGGACGAAAATAACTGGCGGTACCTGAATGCCTTCATGCTCACCTATCACCCCAAATGGGTCCCCGGGTTGTTTCTGGGGGCTGCCCGGAGTTTTTATATGTACCACAGTGATATGACCCACCACCTTTATGATTACCTGCCTGTTTTTGGTTCGGTGGTCAAAGCCGCCGTTGGCAATGCAGCCACGGATGCACGCCGTCAGGATCAGTTGCTTTCTGTGTTCATGCGATGGGTGTGGGTGAAGGGCCATGGGGAAATCTATGCTGAGCTGGGAAGGGAAGACCATGCCTGGAATACCCGGGACATAATTCTGGAAGCCGCCCATTCTGCTGCTTACATCGTGGGGCTTCAGAAACTCTTCCCCTTTGGCATGCATCAGGGAGAGTTTATCCAGTTGAATGCAGAAGTGGACAACCTGGCTTCCAATCCGGTAACTCTTAACCGGGATGCTCCTTATAATAAAAATGATTTACCCTCACCGGGATATTGGTACACTCATGGACAGGTGGTACAAGGTTACACCAACGATGGACAGGTGCTGGGGGCGGGCATTGGTCCCGGCAGCAATTACCAGTGGGTACAGGTGAAGTGGGTGAAAGGGATGAAAAGCCTGGGGATCGCCTTCGACCGGTTTGTCCATGACAACGACTATTTTTTTGCTAACATAAAAGATGTACGGCGTAACTGGGTGGACCTGGGCACCAGCCTGGTAGGGACATGGGATTATAAAAACCTGTTGTTCAGTGGCCAGCTGGAATACATTCATGAGTTGAATTACGAATGGCGTTACAGGCCGGCTTACGTACTGAACGCGCAGCCCAGCTATTGGAGTCCGACAAAGGATACCTATAACTGGCATTTTGCTTTGAATGTAGTGTATAGGTTTTGAGGTTAAAAAGTTAAAGTGTTCAAAAGTTTGAATGGTTTAAAGGTTGAAAAGGTTAAAATGTTATTGGTTTTAGGTTATAAGTTATAGGTTTTGGAGTGGAAATCAGCCAATGGCTAAGGGCCAAGAGCCAAGAGCGGAAAAAAGTTCAAAAGTTGTAAGTTTTTGGTCTTGGAAACGGCATTAAGCCAAAGCCAATGCTAAAGCCAACGCGAATAAGAACGAAGAGACAAGATAAAAGAAATAAGAGACAAGTTTGAGCTCAGAGATGTATAGTTTGAAACGGAGCCAAGCCAAAGCCAAGAGCCAACGGCTAAAAGCTGAAAAAGGTTCAAAAGTTATTGGTTTTAGGTCATAAGTTATAAGTGTTGGATCGCAAATCAGCCAATGGCTAAAAGCCAAAAGCTGAAAAAATGGATGTGTCAAATCATATAGAAGCATGATGAAAAGAAATAAGGTGTACCGAAATATTATTTTATTATCAATCCTTTTGATGTCGGGATCGTTAGTGGCACAGACTGTACCGGTTAACATGCCTGTCCTTTCGGACTATTACCGCGTGGAGCAACTGATGGGGAAGGTGAATCCGGATATCAGTTTTACTGCCATGCCCTTTTTCCCGAAGGAGGCACTGAAAATTCAGAACAGCTTTGATCCCGACAGCACGCTGAAACAGGATTCCTTCTTTAAATTTAGCGGAAGGATGCCCCTGGGAAAGAAAGGCGGTTATATCCAGCTGATGCCTGTAACCTGGCAGCAACAGTTCAACACCCATCACCCTGAAGGAATCAATGATGGTACCATGATTCCTGCCCGCGGGTATCAGACACTTTTCAGTGCAGGCATATACGCTCAGTATGGTCCTTTGAGCATCCAGCTGATGCCGGAGATTGACTATGCCAACAATACGCCCTTTGCAGGATTTCCGGTGAGCTATTCCGATGAGGTGTGGGCTCAGTACTACTGGCATCTGAATACCATCGATATTCCCGAACGGTTTGGCAACGGCTCTTACAGTAAAATCAACTGGGGACAAAGCAGTATCCGGCTTACTTTTGGTGCTGTATCTCTGGGACTTTCCAACGAAAACCTCTGGTGGGGACCGGGCTTGCGCAATGATCTGATCATGACTGACAACGCACCGGGTTTCAAACATTTGACCTTTAACACGGTCCGTCCGGTGAAGACCGTTATAGGTTCCTTTGAGTGGCAGCTTATCGCCGGAAGGCTGGAAAATTCGGGTTTCTTGCCACCGCAAAGTACCAGGACTTTTAACGGGGGAGTACTGTACTCTCCTAAACCGGATGAGTGGAGATACCTGAGTGGATTGCTGCTCACTTATAATCCTAAATGGGTTCCGGGCTTATTCATGGGTTTTGCACGCACTGTACAGTCATATCACAAAAATGTGGGAGTTAACCTGGTGGATTATTTCCCGGTTTTTTCGCCGTTAGGTCTGGACGCTGCCGGCGGTGATGCCAAGATTGCCAAGCAACAGCAACAGCTTTACTCCGTGTTTGCACGCTGGCTATGGAAAAAGGCACACGGTGAAGTTTATTTTGAATACGGCTGGTCGAATTATTATTGGGACGTAAGGGATCTGGAAGTTCAGCTTCCCCATTCAGGTGCTTTTGTATTGGGTTTCAGAAAGCTGATACCGTTGAAGCTTCATAAAGATGAGTACATCTCGGCCATGATGGAGTTCACCCAACTGGCCATGAATTCCACTACCATTGCTCGCGGAGGCAGCAGCTGGTATTTAAGTGGGGTAGTTCCGGCAGGATATACCAACGAAGGCCAGTATCTGGGAGCCGGAATCGGACAGGGAAGCAACCTTCAGACGCTGGAAGTGCAATGGGTGAAATCTTTGAAATCCATCGGTCTGCGTGTGGAACGTTATGTCCATGACAATGATTTCTTTTACCTTTATATCAAGGATATTCGCAGAAACTGGGTGGATATAAGTGCCAGTCTGCTGGGAACATGGCCTTATAAGAACCTGTTGTTTAATGCCCAGCTGGAATGGGTAAAATCAATGAACTATGAGTGGCAGTTTACTCCGCCTCCGGCACCTGCTTACTGGGGACCGGGACTGGATGTGAAAAATTATCATTTGAGTTTGGGGGTGACGTATAGGTTTTAAAAGTTGAAAAGTTAAAAAAGTTTGAATAGTTGGAAAGGTATAAGGGTTGAGAGGTTTAAAAGTTGGGTCAATCCGATGAGTTTTATCTTTGAAATTATTTGACCATTCTGACGTCTACAACTATTCTAACCATTTAACTTTGACAATTATGGCAAAAATTGAGACCTTTGAGGATTTGGTAGTATGGAAAGAAGCTAGAGAATTGGTTGGGATTATTTATAAAGAGTTTGGAAATTCAAAAGATTATTCATTTAAGGACCAGATTCAAAGAGCTTCTGTTTCAATTATGAACAATATTTCTGAAGGATTTGAAAGAGGATCAAATGCTGAATTCATAAGGTTTCTGTTTATTGCAAAAGCTTCTGCCGGTGAAGTTAGAAGTATGATTTACATTGCGAATGATATAAGTTACATTAATTCTGAAACAACTAATGACTTGCTTTCCCGGACAAGGAAGCTATCAGGAAGTATCTCCAATTTTATTAAGTATTTGAAAGCAAATCCATTTAAAAAGTGACATCGTAACTTTTTAACCATTTAACTTTTCAAACTTTTACAACTTAAGAAATAGAAATAAATTCCAGATGTCAAAATCAACGAAAAAAGTTTCCATCATCATCCCGGTATTCAACGACGGGAAATATCTCAATGAGACGATTCAAAGTGTTTTGAATCAGTCGTATCAAAACTTTGAGGTGGTTTTGGTGGATGATGGTTCAACGGATACGTTTACATTGAATTTTCTGAAAGGCTTAACGCAACCTGAAATACATGTTTTTTTCAGGCCAAATGAAGGTGTCTCCCAAACAAGAAATTATGGGATTTCTCAGGCTTCAGGGGAATATATTCTACCTTTAGATGCGGATGACAAACTGGGAGAATCATTTCTGGAACAAGCCGTTAAAATTCTGGACGGGAATCCCCGTGTAAAGGTGGTGTGTGGCGATGTACAGATGTTTGGGAAAAGAAGAGGACAAAAACCCATGCCTCAACATGCTATGGAGATACTGCTCGGACAGAATACAATGGTTGTTACTTCGCTGTTCCGCAAATCAGACTTTTTGCAGACACAAGGGTTTAATCCCAACATGAATGAGGGCTTTGAAGACTGGGACTTCTGGCTTTCTTTGCTGGAAACGGGTGGAGAAGTCTATAAGTTGGATACGGTGGCCCTGTATTACCGTATCAAGAAAAATTCAAGGAACTATTCTCTTACCCCGGAAAAAATGCAGCGGCTGAGAAAACAGATTTATGAAAATCATAAATCACTCTATGCTGAGTATTTTTTTGACCCTATGAATTCATTTGAATATGATTTACTGGTGAATTCAAGGGAATATAAATTGGGTAAAAGATTACTGAAACCTGTTCGGTTTTTACTGAATAAATTGAAATAAAAAGTTCAAAGGAAAAAGTGCCTTAAGTTAAAGGTTTTTAGTTTTAAGTTACCCAGCACCCAACACCGGAAAAAGGTGACGTGTGACAGGTGATTTGTGACGGGCGAAAGACACGCAACGCAGAACTCTGAACCCGAAACAGCCAAAGCCAAAGCCAATGCCAATGGCTAAAGCCAGTTCCCCCTATGGAGGGGGGTGCGTTGGCTGGCGGGTGAGCAGGGGGAGGAGTCCGGAAAATTAAAAGTCTAAAGGCTAAAGTTCAAAGGAAAAAGTTGCTGTAAGTTATAAGTTGTTGGTTTTAGAGAGGTCAAGCCAAAGCCAACGCTAAAGCCAACGTGAATAGAGACGAGGAAACAAGAAACAAGATAAAATAGGCTAAGGTTCAAAGGCGTAGAGCAAAGGAATAAGAATCGGAGAGGTATTTAAAGCTGGAACCCTGGTCTAATAAAATCAAAAATCGTTAATCCTTGTTCTTAAATTAAATCCCGAATGAGATCCCTTCGTCGGTCGCCTCCTCGGGATGACGATCGGGTTGATAGATGATTCTAGATTAATTAATTACATAGTTCCTATAAAAACGTACGTCATTGCGCGGAGCTTTGTGAAGGCTGAGGGAAGTGCGACAAAGCAATCTCTTTTTAAGGCAATGTTCGTTTTGTTATGAGATCCCTTCGTCGGTCACCTCCTCGGAATGACGAAAACTTTGATTGAAGATTTAGGGGCTGAAAAGTCAAAGCAACAATTGAATATTAAAGCCGGATTTTGTTCCCCTTTAGGGGGCCAGGGGGTTAAAAGGTTAAAGTATAAAGGCTAAAGGTTAAAGGATCAGAAGTAAAAAGCTCAGAGGTTCAATGTTTTAGAAACGGAACCGGCTAAAGCCAAAGCCAATAGCCAAAGGCCAAAAAAGAGACATGGCTACATTGTGACAAAGAGAAATTAGAAAAAGATTATAGTTTGCTGAATCAACTTACACACTGGCTTAAAGAAAAACAATTCTTTCTGTTGAATGGATTGCTGGCGTTGTTGTTTGCGGATGTGATGGTAGATCCCAACAACCTGATCTTTCATGCTAAATATATCCTTTTTGTTTTGGTTTTTCTGGTCTGGTTAACCGGTCGGTACTATACAGGAAACAAGATTCCCGTGAGGCTGGGGTTTGCTGTAATTTTTATAGTATTATTCATGCCTTTCTATGCTTTGTCTGTTGGTATCATACGCAGTGCCCTGCATAATGTTCCCGTGGGTAACCTGGTTTACTTTAATTCATTTTTCTTCTTTTCGATCGCTCTGGTAACTACTTATGATCAGATTAACCTTACCAGATTGTTCAACCGGTCTTCATTATTGATCGTTTTTTTGACGTTAGGGCTTTATGCTGCCCTCGTGTTTAACCCACACTGGTTTGGATCTCTGTATAAATATTTTGTTTTGAATAAAGGAGTGGCCGTTTATGCATTAAGGAACTACGGGAAAGTGACCATGCTCATGATTTTTTATAAGACATCGCCGCTGTTGGTTTTCCCTTTGTCATATTATCTTTACCACATTATAACAGATAACTCAAAGAAATCCCCCTTTTCTTATTATTTGCTGACTGCGCTGATCATCCTCACTTTGTTTTTGTCCGGGACGCGCGCTAATGTCCTGTCTTTGTTTCTTATCCTGATTTTTTATCTTGGGTTTTTTATTTACAGAAAATCAAGATCCTGGTTTTTATTGGCGTTAGGTTTGGGACTGCTGGTCTTTTTATTTGCACTCCCTTCGCTGTGGAATGTAATCATGAACCGACATGAAGCATCCAATGCTATTAAGTTTGGTTACCTTTCGTCTTATGCCGACTATTTTAGCGGCCATCTTTTGAGTCTTATTTTTGGCCAGGGGATAGGTGGGGAATTTTTTGCCTATGGATTGCAACGGTTTATGAGTGCTTCTGAGCTGACATATCTTGAAGTGATCAGAATCTGGGGAATTCCTATCGCTGTCGTATTCGGACTGGTTCTGATATGGCCTCTGGTAATGGAAATCAGGGCAAGAAAGCTGAGCCATTTGTTTGTTGCCTATCTGGCTTACTTGTTTATAGCAGGCACTAACCCGTTATTGCTGAGTTCAACGGGTATGTTGGTGTTGGTGTATGTGTTTTCGATGGAGTTTGGAGAGGAAACAAGTTTAAAGGCTAAAGCTCAAAGGAAAAAGTGACTAAAGTTCATAAAGTGAACTAAAGTGCCTTAAGTTGTAGGTTATTGGTTATTGGTTATAGGTGTTAGGTTTTGGGTTTTAGGCTCTTGTCAAAAAGTTTGAAGGTTGAATGTCAGAAAATGATTTAGTTTCAGAGACGGATTTAACTCCCCTTTAGGGGTTGGGGCAAAAGTTTAAGGGCTAAAGGCTAAAGTTTGAAGTTTAAAGGATAATTTCAATGCAAGATTTGGCTGAAAGATTAGTTTCGTTTTCTATTGAAATCATTAAACTGTTTAGAAAATTACCAATAACAGAGGAATATAAAATTATAAGATACCAGCTTATTAGATCTGCGACTTCATCAGGAGCAAATTATGAGGAGGCGCAAGGGGCTTCATCTCGGGCGGATTTTACAAACAAAGTGAGGATCTCTTTAAAAGAGATGAGAGAATCGAATTACTGGTTAAGAGTGATTGAGGGAATCAATGAGCAATCTTCCCTGCAGGACGAAATAAAGAATTTGATTGAAGAATCAAGCGAACTAAAGAATATTTTAGGCGCAATTTGTTCAAAAACCACGAGAAAAAATACATAAAGACGGAATTTAAAACTTTATACTTTAGCCTTTGAACTTTAGCCTTTAAACTTAAAATCTTGAAAATAGATATCCTGTTATCGACTTACAACGGAGAACAGTTTCTGGAAGAATTGCTCCAATCGCTGATAGATCAAAGCTATTCAGACTGGCGATTGCTTGTCAGAGATGATGGTTCGACTGATAATACGGTCGAGATTCTGGATGCTTTCAGGAAAAAAGAGCAGGAGAGGGTAATTATTTTCAAGGATGATCAAAAAAATCTTGGTCCTAAAAAAAGTTTTGAGGCCCTACTTCAGTCAAGTACTGCAGATTACATTATGTTCTGTGATCAGGATGATGTCTGGATGAAGGATAAGGTTCAGCAGACTTACGATAAGATGAAAACGCTGGAACAGCAAGATCCTGAATCCCCCGTGCTGGTTTTCACCGATCTTACCGTTGTCGATAAAAATTTGAATGTACTTCATCCATCCCTTTGGCAGTATACCAAAGTAAAACCTGAAAATATTAATAATGTCTACCGCTTGCTGGTTAATAATCCCGTTGTAGGGTGTACGGTGATGATAAACAAAGCAGCCAAATCCGTGGCTTTGCCTTTTCCGGAAAAGGCGGTTATGCACGACTGGTGGATGGCACTGAATATATCCCGTAAAGGAAAGGCGGGGTTTGTTCCAGCTCCCACCATATTTTACCGTTTGCATGAGAAAAACAACCTGGGTGTTTCGGAAGCCACCGGAAAATATTATCTGAATAGAATATTTCATTTCCCGACCATGCTTTCGCAAAATATGAATGCCATTAAAATGCTGAATTCACTTGATTTTTCGCTTTCAGTCATTAAGTTTCTGGGTTATAAATTTGCCATCAGCTTTTCAAAAATCTTTCGGTAATGATATCTGTCTGCATGTCAACATACAATGGAGAGAAGTATCTGGAAAGGCAACTGGATACTATTTTGGAGCAACTAAGCCCGGAGGATGAACTGGTAATTTCCGATGATTCTTCTTCAGACAGAACCATAGAAATTATAAAATCTTATAAGGATAAAAGAATCCGGCTTTTTGAAAACAATCATTTCAGGAGCCCTGTTTATAATCTGGAATTTGCAATGAAGCAGGCACAGGGCGATTATATTTTCCTGGCAGATCAGGATGATGTCTGGTTACCGGGCAGGGTTCGGAAAGTCAAAGAAAAATTGAAGGATAACGATTTGGTGGTTTGCAATGCGTTTATTGTGGATCAGAATGAAAAAGTGATTCATGAATCCTATTTCCAATGGAAAGGCTCTCGTTCGGGATTTTGGAAAAACCTGAAAAAAAATTCCTTTTTGGGATGTTCTCTGGCCTTTAACAGAAAGGTGTTGGAGTCTGTTTTGCCTTTTCCAAAAAAACTCATCATGCATGATGTTTGGATAGGACTTATGGCGGAAAGCATTGGCAAAGTTTGTTTCCTGGATGAAAAGCTGATGCTGTATCGACGACACGCCGATAATGTTACGGCCGCTGTCCATAAGGATGATACCCACCTTTCGGATTTCAGTCTGGGATTTAAGATTTGGTACCGGATGGTTTTGCTTTTTCAGGTGACGAATAGATATTTGAAGGTTCGAAGTAAAGAAGCTAAAATTTAAAGGGTTTAAAAGCTCAAAGAATTAAATAAGTATCAAAGCTGAATGTCCCCCTTTGGAGGGGGGTGCGCTGGCTGGCAGGTGAGCAGGGGGAGGAACTTTGAATTAAAGTTGTAACCCCGGTCTTCAAAAATCTAAGATCGTTAATCCTTGTTCTTAAATCAAATCCGATAAGAGATCCCTTTCCCGATAGATCGGGACAGGCTGTCGGTCGCCTCCTCGGGATGACGACGGCTTTGAAAAGTGACGGTGGGACAATGGGACAATAGGGAATGAAGAAAGAAAAATTCCTCCCCCTACCCCCTCCAAAAGGGGACAGGAGTTATCAATTCATTAGTAGTTTGTAATTATAGAAATCTGTGGAAAACAAAAAAATCATCATCATTTCCCTCTTCTTTTACGAAGTATCCGACAACATCCGGATCAGCACGGTTTATAACCTATTAAAGGAAAGAAATGCGGAGGTGGAGCTGATTACCACTGATTTTAATCACAGGACCAAGAAAAAGCACGATACCGGACTTCATCCAAAGGATATCACTTTTTTAAAAGTTCCCGGATACAAAAAGAACCTGAGCATCGGAAGGCTTTTCAGTCACTTTGTATTTGCGTTGCGGTTGTCATCTTATCTGAGAAATCTTACCTCAAAACCTTCCAAAATCTATTGCATTGTGCCGACAGTTTCAAGTGGATGGGTGTGCTCAAGGTATTGCCGGAAAAAGAACATTCCATTTGCTGCAGACGTGATTGATCTCTGGCCGGAATCACTGATTGTGTTGTCGCGAAAGAAGAAACTGTTACAGTTTTTGACATTTCCAATGAAATGGATGGCCCAAAAGGTTTACAAAGCTGCTGATCTTTTGTATGCCGGGTCTGCCGATTATGCAAAATATGCAGGCGGATTTAATAAAAAAACAATAGCCATGCCGGTCTATCTGGGAACGGATGTGTCCCGCTTTCGTTCCCTGGTATCTTCTGCTAAAGCGGAGATTCACAAACCAGAGGGCCAAAAATGGATTTGCTTTGGAGGCATGCTGGGAAACAGCTATGATATTGATATCATCCTGTCCGGTTTTGAAAAGCTGGTGCGGAAAGAATCACCGGATGTAAAATTGATTTTCATCGGTGACGGCCAGGAGCGGAACAGGATCATGAGCTTTAAAGAACAAAAAGGGCTTGATATTGAAATAACAGGGTTTTTACCCTATGCTGATTATTTAAAATATCTGAACCATGCTGACATAGCTATCAATAGCTTTAAGGAAGGGACACGAGTGGCTTATTCGTACAAGTTCAATGACTATGTAACAGCAGGAATTCCAATTGTGAATAACGTTAAAGGCGAAATGGCGGAGCTGGTAGAGCAATATAATCTTGGGCGTAATTTCCGGCATAATGCCGATTCACTTGCAGATAAGCTGTATGAGATGCTCAGTAGCCCCGATCTTCTCAGCGAAATGAAGAAAAATGCTACATTTGTTGCTACCAGTGTATTGGATAAAAAAGTGGTTTATAAAGAAATGCTCGATCATTTGATGAAATAGACATGTTTAGGAAACTGTATTTTTCTCCATTAGGATATCTTATTTCAGGATTTCTGCGATTTTTTGCAGGATTTCATAGACCCTTTATGGCTTATGGTTATTTTAACCGGGTAATCGGAAGATTTCAAAAATATACCCGCATAAGTTCGTCGGCAAAGCTTATTCATAAAAAGAGCCTTGATTTAGGTAATCATGTTTGGATCGGGCATTATTGTCTTGTGGATGGAACAGGAGGTTTGACCATCGGTGAAGGAACACAGATCTCTTCCCATACGGTGATTTATTCTCACAGCAGTCAGGATGCCATCCGGATTCTGGGGAAAGACTTTATAAAAATCGAGGCAGTCAAAAGACCCGGCTATAAACTAAAGCCTGTAAAAATCGGAGCCTATACTTTTGTGGGCACCTCTTGCGTTATATTGCCCGGAGCGAGCATTGGGAAGGGATGCCTGATCGGTGCCGGATCTCTGGTAAGAGGAAATATTCCCGATTATGCCATAGCTTCGGGAAATCCTTTAAAAATAATTGGTGATACGCGGGAACGTGATAAGGAACGTTTCGGGGATTTGATTGAGCCGGGGCGGTATTATGATCCTGAGAGTATTTCTTAAATTTTAGGATATTGGAATTTGAGGCTAAGGGCAAAGAGCAAAGAGCAATTTGTGAATTTATTAAAAGCGAATAAGGATGTCTGAATTCAGGTTTGAAAGTCTTGATGTTTGGAGGAAAAGTATCGAGCTTGATGATAAACTTTTCGAGTTATCAGATAGGGCCGAAAATAAGAGATATTATAGATATGCAGAACAACTCAGAGCTGCATCAATGAGTATCAGTAATAATGTTGCAGAGGGATCCGGTTCATTTTCAAATAAAGATTTTGCAAATTTTTTAGTCATAGCCAGGAAGTCAGTTTTTGAATGTGCAAATATTTTGACTCTATTCCTCAGGAAAGATATTATTAATGAAGCTGAAAAAAATGAGCTGTACAATCAACTTGATTTTTTGAGCAAGATGATAACAAATCTTCGCAAGTCATTATTAAGAAATTGAATCAGCTATGCTCTATGCTCATAGCTCTCCGCTTTTATAGAAAGTAGTGTCCGAAATTTAAAACCAAAAATCAGAGCTAACAACCTCAAAGCTGCAGATGACAACAACTATGGGCCATTTCAATAAATTGATTATTTTTACGTTTCATATTTAATCTGGTATTTAACTTTACCTCATGCGCAATTATAAAATCTTTGTTCACGTAATAATAGCCGGGCTATTTCTTATGTTTCTGACAGTTATCCCTGCTATGGCCCAGGTAGACACAAATTCAATTCCTGCCAACTTAAACACCGAACAACTTTCCAATGAGCAGCTTAAGCTTTTGATGCAAAAAGCGATAAATTCCGGGATGTCACCTTCCCAGCTGGAGGCTTTGGCGCGCGCTCACGGGATGTCGCAGGCGGAAATTGACCAGCTTAAGACAAGAGCAGAGATTATGAGCGCCGTTAAACCAGGTGACAACAATAGTTCCGGTCAGCGTATCATTCCGACACAAAATGTCAAATACCCTGCTCCTTTGAGCAAAAGACTGGCCGAGATATCATTGACAAAGGGGAATGATCAGGTATTTGGTTACTCTTTGTTTACCAATAAAGAACTGACGTTTGATCCGGGAGTCAATATTGCTACCCCAAAAAATTATCAGCTCGGGCCGGGTGACATTCTGAATATTGATGTGTGGGGAGCTTCTCAGCAAAGTTATCAGGAGATTGTCTCACCAGGTGGAAAGATTATCATTTCCAAAGTCGGGCCAATTTTTGTCAGTGGCCTTACCATTGATCAGGCAACGGTAAAAATCAGAAAGTATCTGAGTAAGATTTATGCCGGGCTCGACAAAGGGAATACCTTTATGGAACTGAGTTTGGGCGGTATCAGGAGTATCCGTGTGAACATTGTAGGGGAAGTAACCCTGCCCGGAACCTATGATCTTTCGTCTTTGTCGTCGGTTTTTAATGCCTTATATGCCGCCGGTGGTCCGGCTGAAGACGGATCTTTGCGTGACGTAAAAATCATTCGTAATAACAATACAGTGGCAACACTGGATTTCTATCAGTTTCTCACCAAAGGTATTTTATCAGGAAATATGCGGCTGCAGGACCAGGACATTGTTTTTGTTTCCCCTTATAAAGATCGTGTAGAGATAAAAGGCCAGGTGAAACGGAATATGTATTTCGATATGAAGCCCGGAGAAACTCTGAAAGATCTAATTTATTATGCAGGCGGATTCACAGGAAAAGCTTATACCCAGCGTATAAAAATAATTCGCAAAACCCCCCAGGAGAAAAAGATCCTGGTGGTGAATTCGGATGAAGAAGATACACTTAAGCTGAAAAACGGTGATGTGGTTCAGGTAGATTCCATTTTGAATCGTTTTACAAACAGGGTTCAGATTACCGGTGCCGTGATGCGTCCGGGTGCTTTTTCACTGGATAGCAGCAGCACCCTCAGGAAATTGATTCAGAATGCGGATGGCTTAAGAGAAGATGCTTATGAAAACAGGATTTCTGTGTATCGTTTGAAAAAAGACCTGGTGCGTGAAGCCGTACCTGTCGACCTGAAAAAACTGCTTAGTTCAAACCTGACTTTCCCGATGCAAAAAAATGATTCGGTACATATTCCTTCCGTTTTTGATATTCGTGAAAAGTCTTTTGTCGAAATCCGGGGACAGGTGGCAAGGCCGGGAGTTTATCCCTATACAGATAACATCAGACTTGAGGATCTGATAATCCAGTCCGGCGGGATCCTTGAATCGGCTTCCATGGCACGTATAAATATTGCCCGTCGCGTTAAAGATACCACTGCCAGCGAGAATAATAACCAGTTGTCTCAAACCTTTCAGTTTTCAATTGAAAGAAACGGGAAGTTGCCTGATTCAGTGAAAAATTTTAAACTGAGTCCCTTTGACCAGGTTTTCGTGAGAAAATCGCCCTCTTATACACCACAACAACTGGTTTCCATTGAAGGTGAAGTAAACTATCCGGGGAAATACTCTATCCAGGACAGAAATGAACGGATCTCAGACATTATAAGACAAGCCGGTAATCTTACTTCGCAAGCCTATTTACAGGGGGCCAGCCTGATCCGCAAAAGAACTTCTCTGCTTTTACATCAGAAAGCCCTGGAGTCGGTGTATGCCAGCAGTAATCCTGAGAAGAATAAAATTCTGGCTTCCAATGAAAGGGATAATGTAATAGGAATTGATTTGGAGGAGATACTGAAACATCCGGGGTCGGCCGCAGATTTAATTTTACAACCCGGAGATTCAATACAGATATTGAAAAGGTCACAAACAGTTACAGTGAGCGGGGCTGTTTACCATCCCAACGTGATTCCTTATGTTAAAGGAATGTCGCTACAGGAATACATCTCCAGTGCAGGAGGTTTTACCCGGGATGCTTCCAAAAGAAATGTTTACGTAGTTTATGCCAACGGTTCGGTAAGAAAAACTTCGAAGTTCTTGTTCTTTAAAGGTTATCCGCCTATAGGCCCTGGTGCTGAGATCATTGTTCCGATGAAAACCCGCACAGGAGGGAGGCTGGGAGCTACTTCCACCATTGGATTGAGTTCGGCGCTGGCATCGTTGGCTTTGGTGCTTATTACCATTATAAAAACCATCCATCCTTAACCGGATAATTTAGCAGCTTTATGGAATCGAAAGAAAACAAAAAATTAGCCGGGGAAATGAAAGAAGGGATGGATTTGAATGAAATACTAAAGAGAGTCAGTCAAGGCAGGAAGACTATTTATATTTCTTTGTCTGTTGCATTTGTCCTTGCAATTTTCATAGTACTCCTGACGCCTAAAAAGTACACAACAAAAGTGATGTTGTTGTCTGAAACAGGTTCAAAAAGCGGAGCTTCCGGATTGCTGGGTCAATTGGGAAGTATGTCAGGTATGAATCTGGGAGATTTGATCGGAATAAATCTGGGAAATTCTTCCGGTAATGATGTCTTATCACCGGAGCTTTATCCTGATATTGTAGCCAGTACGCCTTTTTTGCTGGATGTTATGCATCAAACAATCACCGGTTCCGGAGGAGGAAATCCTGTAACCGTATCCACTTATCTGAAGGAACATTCACGGCCTTCCTTAATCGGGATGATTACCAGAATATTTAAATCTTCGGGTGAAGGTAAGCCTTTCCCTGTTTTGAAAAGCGGAAGTGATGAGGTGCTTCATTTGACAAAGGCACAAACCGACAGATTAAAGGCTTTGAGTGATATGATTCAGGTTAATGTTCAAAAACCGGATGATAAACTGATGTCCGGAGGTAACAGCAAGATACTTACTGTTGCAGTGGAAGCACACGATCCGCTTGTTTCGGCATTACTGGCAGATTCAGTTGTAAGTTGTCTGAAGAGGTATGTGGTTAATTATAATACGGGTAAGGCCAAAAAAGATCTGGAATTTATTTCGGAACAATTTCTCCGTGCCCGTCAGAATTATTATGCTGCACAGCAGCGGTTGGCTGACTTTATGGACAGCCATGCCAATGTGATACTGGCAACAACCACATCAGAAAAAGAACGGCTTGAAAAGGAAAATAATTTGTACGCCAGTGTGTATACAACCCTGGCACAGATGAAGGAAAAAGCCAAAATTCAGGTTCAGGATCATACCCCGGTTTTTACTGTTATTGAACCGGCAAAAGTTCCGTTGCGAAAGAGTGCTCCGAGGACCAGCCTGATTGTTCTGGGCTTTTTGCTGGTTGGTGGCTTTATCGGTGTAGCCATTGAGGTAATAAAACTCATGTTGAATCCCGGAAGAAAACAATAGCATTTTTAATTTTCGTTACTTTTCTGCTTGATAAGTTAATTATGCATTTCTGATTTAAAGCACAAAGGCATGATGAAGAGAATTTTCGATTTGGTTGCTTCATTTACGGGCTTTTGTTTGTTGCTTCCGGTATTTTTTATCATTTTTTTATTAATTATAATCCTGGAGGGGGGAGCCCCTTTTTTTACACAGGAAAGGGTAGGAAAATCGGGACATAGGTTCAGGTTATATAAATTCAGGACCATGAAACCATCTCCAAAAGAAAAAGAAAAGAATTTTGAAGCAGGTAATATTTCCAGGATAACTCCGTTAGGTAAGATATTGCGTAAGACAAAATTGGATGAATTGCCGCAGCTCATTAACGTGTTGAAAGGAGACATGTCGTTGGTCGGCCCCAGACCTGAAGTTATAGAATGGACCAGGTTTTATCCTGAGAAATGGGAAGTTGTTCATCAGGTCAGGCCGGGCATTACCGATTATGCCTCATTGGAATTTCACAATGAAGAAGAGTTACTCAGAAAACATAATGATCCGGAACAGGCTTATCGGGATATAGTTTTACCCAGAAAGCTGGCGTTGAACATTGATTACGTGAATAACAGAACCTTTTTTGGAGATATAGGGATATTGTTTAAAACCATAAAAACAATTTGGACAGCGTGAAGAAACAGATGAAGATCCCCTTTGCCCGTGTGCCGATGGCAGGGAATGAGATGAAATATCTCAAAGAAGTATTGGAAAGCGGTTGGCTTACGACGGCTTCTAAAGCCATGGCGCTGGAAAAGAAATTTTCTGAATATGTGGAATCGCCTTTTGCCTGTGCGGTAAATTCAGGTACTTCGGCGTTGCATTTGGGGCTGGAGGCGTTGGGTGTCGGGAAGGGAGATAAGGTTTTTGTGCCGTCAATGACATTTACAGCTTCCGCTGAAATTATCCGATATCTTCAGGCAGATCCCGTTTTTCTGGATACAGAATACGGGAGCAACCTTATTACGCCTGAGATTTTGGAGACAGCTATTAAAAAATACCCTGAAGTTCGTTATCTGGTTGTAGTCCACTATGGTGGGCAGGCAGCAAAAATGTTCTCAGATGATGCTGAGAATATTACGGAGATTTGCAGAAAGCATAACATCAGAATTCTGGAAGATGCAGCGCACGCCTTCCCAACCAAAATTCACAACAAAATGGTGGGATCTTACAGTGATGCGGCCTGTTTCAGTTTTTATGCCAATAAAACAATTACAACGGGCGAAGGTGGCATGTTGACCACAGTACGTGAAGATATATATAATCGCGTGAAGCAGATGAGGCTTCATGGGATTGACAGAGATATCTGGAACAGGTATACAGAAAATAAACCGTCATGGGAATATGATGTGAAAGCACCTGGTTTTAAGTACAATATGCCGGATATAAATGCCGCCCTGGGACTGGCTCAGATAGAGAAAGCGAAAGTGTTTCGTGACGAAAGACAACAGGTAGCCGAATATTATTTCGATCATTTGGAGGATTTGATGGAGGTAGTTGATCTTCCTTTAATTCATGTTCCGTTTGAAGATCATTCCTGGCATCTGTTTCAGGTAGTCTTAAGAAAGGATGCTCCCATTGGAAGAAATGAATTTATTGAAAAGATGGCTGAAGCAGGTATAGGAACTTCGGTGCACTACAAACCGCTTCATCGAATGACATATTATAAAGAAAGGTACAAGCTGAAAGAAGGAGACTTTCCTAATGCAGAGAAAACGTGGAAAGGTAATGTTTCATTGCCAATTTTCCCGTTTATGAAGGAAGAGGAGTTGGATTATGTCTGCAGGACTATAGAGTTAATTATGAGAAGCTGACAAACAATTAATCCGAAAAACAGAAAATATTTCATAGTTTCTTCTGTTTTGTTTTTTAACAAAAAGTCATAAAATATAAAAGTTGTACTTTTACGTGAAATCAAATTGGGAACTAATATTCTGAAAGACAGTTTTGATCCCTGGATTTAAAGTGGTAAACCCTATGGTAAAATTAATTGTAGATTCCTTATCTGACAGGTATATTTCAAGGTGGCTTATTTTTACGTTTGATATATTCCTTGTTGTCGTTACTTTAATGCTTGCTTTGCTGGTTCAGAGCAATTTTAATTTTCCGGATTTTAGTGTGGCCTCTTTTTTATTGCAGCTTAGGGTTATTCTGGTTATCTATGCCGGTGCTTTTTTGTTTTTTCGCACATTCTCCGGAATTGTCAGACAAACAAGTCTTTCGGATGCTTATAATATTTTCAAAGCTATAACCTGGGCTTTTGTCATTATTTTGGCCTTCACTGTGATATCCGAACATTTACAATCTACAGTTGAGGGAGAGGAACCTACAGTTCCTGTTTTGGTCATGCAATATTTATTGCTTTTGGTTTCTCTTATGGGAAGCCGGTTTTTTGTTAAAGCCATATATAATCAAATCATTCGGCTGGATCAGAAGAATCAGATTGGGGTGATTATATATGGAACCGGAACAGCAGGTGTTTTAACAAAAAATACCCTTCAGGAAGACAAGGAATACAATTATAAGGTAATAGCTTTTGTTGACAATAATCCTTATCTGGCGTATAAAACGCTGGAAGGAATTCCAATTGTTTCATACTTTGTGGCACTTCGCTCTTCGTATGTAAAAAGACACAATATTAAGCAGCTAATTATTTCTATCCCAAATCTGGCTCCTTCAAAAAAGAAAGAAATTATTGAAATTTGTCTGAAGCTTGGCGTTCAGGTTAAAGTTGTTCCTGCTCTCAATTTATGGATTAATGGTCAGTTTAATGCACATCAGCTGGAAAGGGTTAAAATTGAAGAGTTGCTTCAACGGGACCCGATTTTGCTGGACAGTAAAAATGTTTACCGTGAGTTAAAAAATAAGGTCATTATGATTACGGGGGCAGCAGGTTCCATCGGTAGTGAATTGGCCCTGCAGGTTTTAAACCATTCCCCTAAGCGGGTGGTACTTGTGGATCAGGCAGAATCTGCTATTTATACCCTTCAGTATGAACTGAGTCTTTTTGCAAAAGAAAAGGGTAATTATGATTTGATAGAGTTTATAGTGGCAAGTGTCAAAGATCGTTTCAGGATGACGAATATTATGGAAACGTATCGTCCTGATATTATTTTTCATGCAGCTGCATACAAACATGTGCCATTAATGGAGGAGAATCCTTATGAAGCCTTGATGGTGAATGTGTTTGGTACTAAGATTATGGCCGACCTTGCATTGAAATTTGAGGTGGAAAAGTTTGTCATGATTTCTACAGACAAAGCCGTAAATCCGACCAACATCATGGGGGCCTCCAAGCGTATTGCTGAAATTTATGTGCACAGTCTTGCCAATGGAAAAACACGGTTCGTCACCACCCGGTTTGGAAATGTGCTCGGCTCCAATGGCTCCGTTGTTCCTTTATTCCGTAAGCAGATAGAGCAGGGAGGACCGGTTACTATTACTCACAAGGAAATTACCAGATATTTTATGACAATTCAGGAAGCCTGTAGTCTGGTGCTTGAAGCGGGGGCCATGGGAAAAGGTGATGATATCTTTGTGTTTGATATGGGGCAACCTGTAAAAATATATGACCTTGCAGTAAAAATGATATTGTTGTATGGTTTCAAACCCGGCGTGGATATTGAGATCCAGGAGACGGGGTTGAGAATGGGAGAAAAACTATATGAAGAACTGCTTACAAACAGTGAGGATCTTCTGCTTACACCTCATCCAAAGATTATGCGTGCCCGCGTTTCAGGTTTAACACTTAAGGAGGTTACCAAATTTATTGATGAATTAACCGAACTTATCATTGAGAGGGATGAGTTTCTTATTGTACAGAAAATGAAGGAAATCGTACCCGAATTTATTAGTAACAACTCTGTTTTTCAGGTGCTTGATAAGAAAGGATAATCTTAAATTTAAAAAATAGTTCAGATTTTCCCCCATAAAAGTTCAGATATTCGAATCACTAATTATCAATATATTATTTTGAGTTAATTCCGAGCGGTTGTAATTATGAAAATAATAAGGAAAAACATTTCATTATAATATTCTTTGATAAGTAAGTTTTTGCTTTAATTTTGTTACGGCTAAAGGATAAAAAATGATTGTACCAGAAGTTACTCAGGATACACCCATTGCTGTTATTGAAGGTTTTTTTGTTGCATTTATAATTACTTATACTTCAATACCTTCAATTTTAGATGTAGCTAGGTTAAAAAACCTGTATGACGTTCCTAATGGTCGTACTTCACATCATAAAACAACTCCTACTTTGGGGGGGATTGCCATTTTTGCAGGGTTTATTATCTCCTCCATGATTTTTCTGGATATTCCGAAGATCCCCTATTTTCAGTTTGCCATGGCTTCTGCTGTTATCATATTCTTCTTAGGATTAAAAGACGATATTTCTGCCTTGAGTCCTTTGAAAAAATTCATAGGGGAAATAATCGCAGCGGGTATTATTATTGACTTGGGAGGTATAAGAATTACCACTCTTCATGGATTTTTAGGAGTTTACACGCTGAATCCAACCTTTAGTGATTTCTTGAGCCTTTTTGTGGTTGTTGCTATTATTAATGCTTTCAATCTTATAGACGGAATTGATGGACTTTCTTCCGGAGTGGGAATTTTAGCGTCAATTGCTTTTGGAACCTGGTTTTATTTAACCGGACATATTGAACTTGCAGCCATGGCAGCTATACTTGTTGGTGCCTTACTGGCCTTTTTCCGTTTCAACTTTTTTTCGGAGGTCAATAAAATATTCATGGGAGATATAGGTTCCTTACTTCTTGGATTTATCTTATCAATTTTTGCAATTGAATTTAATGAGATCAGTGCTGCCATGAATCCTAGTAATGTATATTTTATAAAGGCTGCACCCTCGGTTTCTATAGGGATTTTAATTATCCCGATTTTCGATACCGTGAGAGTAATGATGGTGAGAATGATGAAAGGAGGTTCTCCCTTTAAACCTGATAAGCGACATATTCATCATTATTTGTTGGAAATAATGGGAAATCACCATAGTGCAACATCTATTCTATTGGCTTTTAATTTGGGCTTTATCCTGTTGTCATTTTGGTTACGGAACCTCAATATTGGCATTCATATCTTAGTTTTGATTGTACTTGCCGGGACGCTTTCTTTTATCCCGTATTATATTGTCAGGAGACGTCATAAAAATAATATTGTTGGTCGTTATTCTGCCAACATTGATTAATCTGAAGAGGTTAAACCAACAAAAGCGGCTAATTAAAAGGAGTTGATCTGTAGGATGTGATCGGAAATGAATAACATTCTTATTAAGCATACAATATTCTTTTAAAAACCCTGTTTTTTGAATATCTGTATTAAAACCTGTTTCAAATGAATAGAAAACTCCAAACTCTGATATTTTTTTGTCTGATATTCTTTACAAGTATCCGCGCATTCTCCCAAAGTGGTTATATGCCTCTTAATGATCAATTCAGTACTAATATATCCGGGGATCTCTATAGTAAAGATTTTCGTTTTCATACATCCATACGTCCGTACAATTATTGGGAGGTTCGAAAGGTTGTCAATTATGATTCCCTACAGGAGCAGCAAAGGGTAAACCGTTCCTTTACAAAAAACTGGAAGCAAAAAGCATGGAATAAGATCTTCAATGATAACGTTATATCTTTGGAAAAGAAGGATTTTTCTTTACAGGTTAACCCCTTGATGAATTTTTCAATAGGACATGATTTTGTGGATGGAAAAAATACATGGGTAAATACCCGGGGGCTCGAGATTAAGGGTACTTTAGGCAAGCACTTCGCCTTTTATACAAATTTCTATGAGAATCAGGCGATTTTTCCGGAATATGTGTCTGCTTATGTCGAGAAAAATCTTGTAGTTCCGGGACAGGGAAGAGTCCAGGTATTACTGGATAATACAGGTCAGCATTTTTATCTGAACGGTAGTGGTTTTGATTATAGTGATGCAACCGGTTATATTGCCTGGCAGACTGGGAAATATTTAAACTTCCAGTTTGGTCATGGGAAAAATTTTCTGGGTGACGGCTACCGATCTCTTCTTTTGTCAGACAATTCCACAAGTAATTTATTCTTTAAAGCTACTCTGAATTTTTGGCATTTAAAATATATGGTGCTGTTCAACCAATATATTGACCTGAGAGATAGTACGCTATCGGGAGGTTATGCCCGAAAATATTCTGCGATACACTATTTAAGCTGGGCTATTTCCAAACGGGTCTCATTCAGTTTATTTGATGCTGTTATTTGGAGTGCTACTGATAATGCCGGAAATTACAGGGGCTTTGATCTTCAGTATTTAAATCCCGTAATCTTCTTGAGGCCGACGGAATTTAGCGTAGGCTCCCCGGATAATGCGCTGTTAGGGGCTAATTTTAGTGTGATCGCCGGAAAACACAGTGTTTTTTACAGTCAGGTAGTTTTAGATGAGTTTGTTCTCAGTAAAGTTCTTGCGGGTAAAGGATATTGGGATAACAAGCAGGGATTCCAGCTGGGATTTAAAACGTACGACGCATTTCGTGTAAAGAACCTGTATCTGCAGACGGAGTTTAATTACGTCCCTCCTTATACCTATTCCGAGCAATGGGAAAGTATCAATTATGGTGCGTATAACCAGCCATTGGCCGATCCGTTCGGAGCTAACTTTTATGAGTCGGTGAATTTTGCCCGTTATAATTATAAAAGGTTTTACTTTCAGTATGAGTTTTTGTATTCCATCTATGGTCAGGATCCTCCGGGATTGAATTATGGTGGAGATATTTATAAATCCTACAATACACGGGTCAGGGACTATGGAAATTATGTGGGTCAGGGAATCAGAACACGGTTGCTTTACCATAACCTGAGTGCTTCATTTCTGATAAATCCAACCTATAATCTGAACTTTACGATAGGTGCTGTATTCCGCAACCTGAGTACTTCTTCCTCCTCGGTTAATACACATTATTTCTATGTCGGGTTGAGGACCTCCCTGAGGAATTTGTACTACGATTTTTAGAAAAGCCATTCTTAAATGAATTTGAACCTCGGTGCAAATTCACACGTTCCCACATCTTTACAGTAAAAAAGAGGATGGGCTGTTTTTTCATTGCAAAATGAAAGGTTATAAATAACAAATGAGCAGTATTACAAAAATAAATCGGGACTCGGCCATCCCTGTCTGGAATCAATTTTTGTTTTCAGTTCCTTTTCCGGTTCCTTTTTCTTTTAATCCTTCACTTTTTGATTTTTATTCAAGATATTTTCACTGGAAGCCGTATTACCTTATTTTGTCTTTGGGTAAAGAAATCGTGGCATTGTTGCCTTTAGTGGATACGGGTAAAAGCTGGGCCAGTTTACCTCATTTTACTTACGGGGGGTTGATAACAGGTTCTGAGGTGTTTAATGGAGTCGATGAGACATTTCTCCATACATTGATATCTATAATAAAAAAAGAAAAAATCGGACAGGGTTTTTATGGGATCAATCTGGATGACCTGCCAGACAAAGAATGGAATAGCAAGAAGATATTTATTCGAACGATTCAGACAGCGTTTTCAAAAGATCATTATCATAAGATGAGTGCCTTCTTGACAATGCCGGGGAACAATGAAGAGCTTTTAAGAATATTAAATTCCAACCTGAAAAGGAAAATTAAGAAAGCAGGAAATTCCGGGTTTGAATTACAGATTGGAGGCAAGGAACTGATTCCCTCATTTTATAAAGTATATTCCAGTAAGGTTCATAAATTAGGCACTCCGGCATATAGCCGGAAGTTTTTTCAGAGCCTGATGGAGACTTATCAGTTTGGTGAATCACGGATTTTTTTGATAACCAGGGACAATAAACTTTTAGGAACATCCCTGCTATTATCCTATCAGGGTTTTTGCGAAAGCGTCTGGTTTGCAACTTGTAAGGAGGCATATAAAGATTATATATCTGATTTCTTACATTGGAACATGATATCTTATGCGTTTTCAAAGAAAGCAAAGGTTTATTCTTTTGGAAGAAGCACGGTTGACAGTAGTGTACATCAGTACAAAAGTCATTGGCCTGTTCTGGAAGTCCCGATTTATCAGATAGGAGGTGCCAATATCAGAAATAAAAAGTGGCTTGCCACGGCATGGGAAAATATGCCATTTTTAATTGCAAAGGAGATTGGCCCTTTGTTGGTAAAACATATTTATTAAAATCCGGTAAAAGGAATCAAAAGAAAATTTAAATGTTTTTTTCGCCGGACATTTGTCTCTTACCTTTTATTTTTTCGACCCATATCAGCCAAAGAAAAAAGATGACCACATAATAAAAAGGTCTCATAATCCACATATGGATAAAGTTCCATTGGGCAGGCCAATGCACAACGGCAACCGATAAAATGACAATGCGCAGGATATTCTCCAGATGAATAATAATAATGCCGCCAGGGATAAACCAAAGTTTATGTTTCCAGGGACCAGGAAACAGAATCATTAAGGCAACCCATTCATACATCTGTTTGAGACCCGAACAACTTTTTTCTACGGCAACATAACCATGGCCTGTAATATCAATAGTATTATTGAAAGTTTGAATGGTATAACCCAACACATGACTTACAATCCAGGAAGCGGGTAAAAAAACCTGATGCGCTATAAATTCCTGTAAATCATCAAATGAAGCGTAACGACTCAGAAAATGGTCTAATCCGCCTTTCCACCACAAAAGGTGAAATCCATAGATGATAACTGCGAACCAGAAAATATCTTGCAGAAACCTAAACTCATGAAGTTTTTTATTGATAAAAGGAATCGATTCTTGTAATTTCATAAATAGATGGCTTTCTTGTGCAAGATTAACGATATAATTCCATGTTTACAAATAAGAAGATAACTTATTGCATATACTAACATTTGATATAGAGGAATGGTACCATTTGTATGACCATCCTAAAAGATTCCTGACTTCGCAAAAGAACAGTCACGGTTTCTCTTTAGTAAAAGAGACCAACCGAATCTTTCGCTTACTGGAGGAGAAAAATCTTAAGGCAACTTTCTTTTGGGTAGGGGAGGAAGCACAGAAGTATCCTCTATTGGTGAAGGAGTTGAACAAATGCGGTCATGAAGTTGGAGTTCACTCACTATCACATTCTAAGATTAGCAGAGAGAATCAGAAAATGTTTAAAACAAATACGGAAATAGCTGTAAAAACAATTGAAGATATTATCGGTGTAAAGGTAAAAAGCTATCGTGCCCCCGCTTTTTCGTTGACAAATGAGAGCCTGTGGGCACTGGAAGTTTTAACAGATCTGGGAATTGAATATGATAATTCCACTGTTGTAAGAAAGAATTTGGGTGGTCAAATAATACCTTCTACTCCTTTTATTATCAAAAATAAGGATATCATGATGAAAGAATTTCCAGTGAATTCTTTCTCGCTTTTCGGTTTTAATTACAAATACGGAGGCAGCGGTTATTTTCGAGTTGCCCCCTATAAATTTTTAAATCCCAGATTAATATCTTCTCCGTATCTGATGAGTTACTTCCATCCCCGGGATTTTGATAAGTCTATACACCGGAAAATAGGACCAAACCCCCTTTTGAAACTGAAATACCGGTTAGGTACACAGCGAGCTTTCCGTAATCTTGAGACGTTATCTAAAGATATTTTATGGACATCCATTCGTGATGCAGCCAAAAAAGTGAATTGGGATAAAACTAAAATAATAGAAGTTTAATTCCGATTACACCTTTTTATATGAATCCCGTTCAATTACCTCCCCGGAGATCCCACTATGTCAGAAGCATTTTGAAGTCCTGATGCTACTTCCGGTATGATTCCCAGTTTTGCATAAACCGGATTCATGTGACTACTTAGCTTTTTCAAGTTTTTAGCAAAAACTGAAGCTCCTATAATAGAAATAACGCCTCCGATCATAAGAGTCGAAGGTGCGCCGATACTCTTAGCCAGTGCCCCGGCAATCAAACTTCCAAAAGGTACAGTCCCTACAAAAGCCATCAGGTAAATACTCATTACCCGGCCGCGTTTGTCATCATCTACAAGGGTTTGGATGATCGTATTGCTTGCTGCCATTTGCATGATCATCCCGAAACCTACAAAAAGCATCAGGGCTATCGAAACAACTTCTATTCTGGAAATAGAAAATGCAATAAGACCAGCTCCGAAAATTGCTACTGATACCGGGATTAATCTTTCCAATTTCAAAACACTTTTTCGGGAAGCCAAATACAAAGCCCCTCCCAAAGCTCCCACCCCTGCAGCTCCCATCAGAAATCCAAAAGTGTGTGAGTCGCCGTGTAAAACCGATTTTGCAAAAATGGGCATTAAAACGGTATAAGGCATTCCTACAAGGCTAACCAAAGCAAGCAGTAAAATAATGGCTCTCAGTGGTGGATATCCAAAAGCATAATTAAATCCCTCTTTCAACCCCTTAAGAACATGTTGGTTCTGAACCTTTTGAGTTATTGGTTGGATTACCATCATCAGTAAAGAGACGATGACAAAAAGATAGCTGATGGTATTTACCAGAAAGCAAACCCCTTCATTGGTTACTGCAATTAAGACTCCGGCGACTAAAGGGCCAATCAGGCGTGCTAAATTTACCATGGAAGAGTTTAAAGCAATGGCGTTGGCTAAATCCTCCCTGCGATCCACCATATGAATCATAAAAGCTTGTCTTGTGGGCATGTCAAAGGCATTGATGGCGCCAAGAAATATACTTAGTATCACAATCTCCCAAATCCGGATATTACCGCCAAAATACAGTATTGTCATAACCAATGCCTGCAATGTGAACAGAGCCTGCGTACCGATAATGACACGGTATTTATTCCATCTGTCGCTGACTACTCCTGCAAACGGTGCCAACAGGAAAGTCGGAGCCTGCCCTGCGAAACTTACCAGCCCCAGCATAACAGGGTCTTTTGTCATGTCATAGACCAACCAGGGCAGTGCAATTCGTTGCATCCACGTTCCGATCAAAGACACGCCCTGTCCGAAGAAAAAAAGACGAAAATTCCTGTATTGAAGTGAGCGGAAAATATCCTTTAAACCGCTTCTTTTGCCTACTTTCCCTGAATTCTTCATAATTTGTTTTCCCAGCTTTCTTCTATGAAAACTAAATTGCAAAATTACAAAGAATCCAGGATTAAGAACTTTTAGCAGGCGTTTGGTTTATGCTGTTAGTCGATTGTTTTATGTTGTTAATCAGTATTTCTTTTAGAGGATGCTATCTTGTAAAAAATTCCTGTCTGATTCAGACAGGATTTTTTTTGTCCTCTAATTGTGATCTTTGTGAGGAGACATATCAAAGGGAACTACCACTTTCAGGCTGATGTTACGTCCCATATTAAAGATCCCGCGTTGAACGCCTTTGGGGACTGCCGGATTATCGAAATATTTCAAACGACTCATGTTCGATTGGTAATTAATATTAGCAAGGTTTGTCCCTTCAAGAAAGATTTCTACAACGGGGTTGCCTGTTTTATTCACAATATTTCCGCCAAATCCTGCACTGATCAGATTATATCCGCCAGTGTAGGTTTCTGTGCCATAGGCAGCAAAATAGCGATTCTGAGGGGCGAAATGATCAAACCCGAAAAACACGTACAGGTTCCTGAAGTTTCCAAACCCTTTTGCTGACGTAGCCCGCAATTCAGAATGGGTATGCAACGGGGGAATAAACGGCAGATATCTTAAGCTGTCAGGCTCGTTGCCACCATTACCAAGGTTTGTGCCATAGGTTAAGCTCAGAGAGTTTCTGAACTGAAGCCAGGAAACAGGGGTAATATTCAAGGAAAAATCTCCGCCAGTAATACGCGCTGCGTTTTGTACATAGGTAAACCGGCTATATTGCCCGTTAGGGTTGGGCGTTCCATTGGAGTTCACTCTTTCAGGATTGCCATTTGCATCCAGCATTTGTTCCTGATAGATATAATTCTGAATGTTGTTGTCAAATAGATCCACGTTGATCGACAGATAAGGCAGGGTGAGCGCAAATCCCAAATCGGCCTGCAAGCTGAACTCAGGCTTAAAATGGGTGTCACCTACATGATAGATCTGTGAACCAGGATCGGGGCCGTTGGCTGACAATTCAGCAATGTTCGGTGCTCTGAATCCCTGTGCGATGTTTGCCTTTATCAAGAAAATACGGGAAAAGTTGTAAGTAGCACCAAAACTGCCCGTTGCTCCGGAAAATGCTTTATGCAATGCGCTAAATTGTTGTATAACATTTGGTGTCTCGGTTGGATTTTGGCCTTTGTAAAGTGTTGGAAAATATTGGACAGTAGTATCAACATAAGCAGCCTGTCCTTTTATAGAACGGGTGTCATACCTGGCTCCGAACGCAAGATTTAATTTCCCGAAACTCTTTTTTGTAATGAAAAATCCACCGATTTCAAATTGATGAAATGCAGGTATTGGAAAATCAGTACTGGCCCCCAACGTACTGATTTGATACATCCCATTCACGCCTAGGGTTGTTTCATATCCTTTCCCGATATTGAAGTTGTATTTAGCACCATACGTATAAGTTGTTAATTTCAGATTTAACCCTGCTACAGCCGGTGCTTCAGGGTGGGTATATTCCCTGCGGTGACTGTACTGATAACCAAGATTTACGATGAGGTTTCCCTGTCCAAGATTGAAATTGCTGTTATCATATATGCGATAAAATTGAACATGTTGATGCAAGGTAGGAATGGCATATGAGTTTAAAACTGATTCCGGAACTACTGGACGATAAGTATCAGCTTCAGTGGTCTGATAAGTAAACTGGCGGGTAAGTGAATCGCGACTTCCATCGGGGATATCCTGTAAATCATCATATAAAGATGCGTTCAGGTACGAATAGCCCCAGGATTTATTGATGCCGATCATGGCTCGTGCATCTCTTTCTTTAAACCCGGTGGCATAGACTCTTCCGTCATGACGGTTTTGATAATTTTTTGCTTCCTTATTGGAGATCACCGTTCCCCAAACAAGGCCATTGTGATTTCCCTGTAACTTGAAAGAACCATTAATTAAGCCATTGTTTGTGCCATACACACCTGTTACTGATCCCAAAATTTTACCTTTAGGGACCGGTGGCGCAGTGAGCAGGTTAATCACACCGGCAATTGCATCTGAACCATAGCTTAAACTGGCCGGACCTTTAATGATTTCGACACGGTTAATCGAATTCTGGTCAACTTCAATACCGTGCTCATCACCCCATTGCTGGCCTTCCTGACGGATACCATCTTCAAGAGTTACAACACTGTTGTAGCCCAAACCGTGAATGAATGGTTTTGAAATATTAGGACCTGTTGTTACTGCACTGACCCCCGGCAAATTAGCTATCTCAGCAATAACATTACCGGCAGAGGCATGCTCATTGATATAAACTTTATTCACTGTAACCAAAGGTACAGGATCTATTTTTATTTGGGTGGCCTTACTGACTCCGGTTACGACAACCTGATCCATTTGATCTGCCGATTCACTCATTGAAAAGTTGGCTGTACGTGTGGTCTTTAGATTTATTTTTCTGGAAATGGTCTGATAACCGACGTAACTCACTTCAATCATTGCCGATGTACCAGGCAGCCCATCTATATAATAGTGTCCATTGATATCAGTAACACCACCGATTTTCAGGTCCGGAAAATAAAGGTCGACACCAATTAATGGAGTCCCTGAAGATTTGTCAATAATGGTGCCCTGCAGGACAGATTTTTCACTGTTTGGATTATTGTCTGCAAAAAGAGGTTGAAATATGCTTATTATTAGTAGGAATAAGATTATTCTTTTCATCGTAGTTACTAAATATTAAATAAATAAAATACCACGAAACAAGTGGCCTTTTGTAAATAAGAATTTACCTGCTGTCAGGATGGTAATATCAGGTTCACTATTTTTGAATCCCGGATCTCACAGAATCTATATCCTTGCTTTTAAGCAAGGTACTTGCCCTGTAAACAAGAACCGGGCATACAATTTCACAGCATTCTAATTCTGTGGTTTGAGCCTTGGTATTACTTTTAAATGAAAATCCTGCGACAGCTAGTGTCCATAGGAGAACCCTATGAAGAGAAAATCAGATGATTGCCGGCGGTCCCCTGTGTTTATAGTAGTAAA
The DNA here is from genome assembly GCA_014860665.1 of Bacteroidales bacterium. GTDB lineage: Bacteria > Bacteroidota > Bacteroidia > Bacteroidales > F082 > Sulfidibacterium. The sequence continues at coordinate 43,549 of JACZJI010000019.1, forward strand.
AGACAGTGCTTGTAAGCCTGTCGATAACTTGTGGTGATGTTATAAATACACTGGGCAAATGAATTGAAGAAGGAAGCGGATCCTTATCTACAAAATGCACCAACTGATATTCACAAATGTAACAGGGAGCATGATAATGGGTTAAGGTAGACTGAGAAAGCGGATTACGCAACGTAAGGTCATCAAGACTGTGAAAGTGAAATGCTTTAACAGCATAAGGACTCAGAAACAATATCAGAAAAAGTACCTGAGCGAATTTCCTGATAGTTAGATTTTGCTTTTTATTTTTTACGGAGATGAGCATGAACCTTTTTGTTCCTTTTTAGCTTTCTAGTTTCAGATGGTTTAATGGACCAAAAATATTAAATATACCAGCGCTTTTTTGTGCTCTTAGTATTTTTAACAATTAATAAAAGTTGAAATTTATGTTTGTTAGTTATCAGTATGTTGTGTTTATTAATTAGTTTTATTTTCGGCCATAATCTGCAGGAATTTCTCCCCAAAGATGGGTTTCCCATTTCAAGATGGGAATTTCCCCGAAGTCATTTTCTTTGAGCCATTTCTGTGCATTGAGTACTGCTTTAAGAAGCGGCTCATTTTTTTTGTTCCACTCCAGTTTGGTGTTAACCTGTTTCTTTTTAATCCAGGAAATGGCCGTTTTCGAGTCAGAATAGATAGGCATTACGAGTTTATTTTTTTTCAGCCAGGCAAGTCCCAGCACAATGGCAAGAAACTCGCCGATATTTACTGTTCCCTCATCGTAAGGTCCCCGTGCAAAAATCTCTGTTGCAGTATCTGTGTAAACGCCTCTGAACTCCAAAATTCCCGGATTTCCTTTACAGGCTGCGTCCACAGAAAGGCTGTTCAAGATGGGCTTTTTTTCGGTTTTTAACTCAAGAAGATTTTTCTTCCCTTTTAACTCCCTGATATTTTCATAAGATTGTTTGAAAGCATTATCGGCTTCTTCCTTTGAAGTAAAAGATTTATACTGGGCTTTTTCAAAGCCCTCTACCTGCTTTTTGCACTCTTCCCATGAAGTATAGATCCCGGGATTAAAACCCCGCCATACCACATAATATTTTTGTCCTGATTTTTTCGACATAATGCAAAAATACAATCTTAGCCCGGAACCCTCGAAATATTTTGAGCCAAATTTTACACTTTCATTTTACAAATAATCCATAAAATTTGGAACGTAAAAAAAGATGTTATATCTTTGAAGATCAAAGGTATCCAAGATATAATATTATTTTATATCTTTCGGAAAACCTTACCAACAATAGAAATTTATTTGAAAACCTGATTCTGGCATATTTTCCCTGTAATCAGTGCTTTATAATAGTTATTTTAAATCATATTTAAAAACAAACAGTTATGAAAAAATTCTTTCTTTTCTTATTTGCTATTTTATTTTTATCCGGAGTTTTATTAGCACAAACCAGTAATGGAACAGGTGGCGGTTACTGGAATGATCCATTGACATGGTCCTCCGGATTGGTTCCTACATCATCTGATGATGTGATTATTGCATCAGGTGATGTAGTTATTGTGAGGTCAACTCAAAGCTGCAAGACCATTGCAATAGAAGATGGTGCAACTTTAAAGCTTACTTCTGTAGTTTCACTTAGTACCTCTTCTACAGTTACAGTCAATGGGACCTTGACTATGGATGCCGGTATTTTTAATGTGGGAAGTTCTAAAACAAAGTACTTTAAAATTTCAGGTGGAACATTAAATTTCTCCGGAGGAATAATTAATGTTGAGGGACGTTATGCTCAATTAAGTGGAGGAAATGCTTATTTTTCTGGGGATGCTGAGCTAGATATCTCAACTTCAGGAGAACAGAAAACTGCCAGTATTAATATTTTTTCTGTTACGACCAATGGGGTTTTTTCTGTTGCGACTGGCTCATCTGTAAAGATTATATTGAAGAATGGAAATTCTGATGTAGCACCAGAAATCTATTACTCGCCTGCAACCTCAGAATTCTTAGGAGGCAGTCTGATAATCGAGAACAATTCTTCTGTTTCGGATATTTATATGGACAGTGACGCCCCTATTTACAATCTGATAGTAGATGTTGGTGCAGGAAACACCTTCCATTTTTCGGAGGGATGCAATTTTCATATGCAAAATTTTACCATTCAGAGTGGGAAAGCACAAGCTGATGCCGGGGCACAGATTGAAATTGATGGGAATGCTTCCTTAGGCTCTGATGGAAACCTTGCTTTGGAGGTGGATTCGGCTTCATCTGCCGGTATTATTTTCTCTCAACCCCCGGTTGAAAAGCTAAAGGCGGATATTTTTCTTAATAAGGGGGAGTTTCACTACATTTCCAGTCCGGTTTCTTTATCTCAAAATTTTAGCGATTTAAACCTGGATCTAACGGGAGGAAGTGGACATGACAGTTTTTATTATTGGGATGAGGCATTGGAGTACAACGGCTATATCGGTAACTGGGTAGATATTTTGAATGGGGCCGATGGAAGCGGGTCGGAATCATTGATGGGTTCTCAGAAGTTTGAGACTGCCAAAGGTTATGCTATTCGTTATGAAAATTCAGATCATACACTTTCGTTGGAAGGCAAAATTCTTAGTTCAGATCAGACGATTGCTGTAACCCGGACTTCGGGCAGCACCGGTGAAGGCTGGAATCTTATGGGAAATCCTTTTACGGCTTCTATGGCTGTCAACACGGGTTCAGGCAGTAATTATTTTATAAAAGTAAACTCCGATATGCTGGACCCCGTTTATTCCGGAATCTATTTATGGGACGAACAACCCGGATATCATGGTAACCGTGACGATAATCTCCCCATTTCAAATGCCAGCCCTGCAAGATATATTTCACCCGGACAAGCTTTTTCCGTAAAAGTTAAAGCATCGGGGAATCTGACTTTTCCGGCTGACCTGCAAAATATTGGGCACAAGGTGAAGTTTTACAAGGATGTTTCCGATGATAACTGGACCCGTTGTTGGTTTGGACTTGCCAGAAACGGCAACCTGCAAAAAGAGACCATGATTGCTTTCGGCAATGGGATGACAGATGGGCTGGATGTGACTTATGATATCGGTTCCAGGAAAAGTAACAACCAGGTGGATCTGTTTACAAGACTGGTAAAAGATGCGGGCTATGATTTTGCAATCCAGGCTTTGCCTCCGCTGAGCGATCCTCAGACAGTAAAAGTGGGAATGGAAGTTGACAGTACCGGAGATTATACTTTCTCTTTAGTTAATTCTGAAAATCTTAGTGACGTAGCTACAATATTTTTGGAAGACAAAGAAACCGGAACTCGGGTTGACCTGAGAAAAGATAAAGGATATCAGTTTTCAGCAGATAACCCAGGAAGAATATCTGATCGTTTTTTGTTGTATTTCAATCAGAAGATTACAGGAACTTCCTCTGTTGCTGCTCCGAACTCTTCGACTGTCAGCATTAAGGTTGTCCGGCATCAACTTGTGGTTAAAAATCTGATGCACAAACCGGTTCGATGTTCGCTCCAGCTTACCAATGTACTGGGACAGAAGGTGCTTTATCAAAAATTAAATCTGGCTGAAGGGGAGACTTTTTCAAATAGTATTCCTGACATGAAAGGCCTTGTTGTTATTTCCGTTTCAAACAACGATTTTCTGCAAACTAAAAAAGTAATTTTTTAATACAATAAAAACCTAATATTATGAAAAAGAAAATTTTAACAATTTCTATTGTCTTAATGTTTTTTTATGTTCAACCGCTGTTTTCACAAACGGCACCTCCACCTCCTGATCCCGGATCAACGGGAACTACTTCCGGCGGAGGAGCTCCCATTGGTGGCGGACTATTTATCTTGCTGGGACTGGGAGCAGCCTATGCAGGGAGAAAGTTTTATTTATTTAAGCAAGATAACAACGGACAGTAAAAGGAGATCCTGAAATTACTTTTTGTCTGAAAAGGTTGTCAGACCCAATTTGTGTTTTCTATTATCTGAATCTGCTGAACTTTCGTATTTTCGCAACTTGAAATTACGGGTGAATTCCCTATTTAAAAATTTAAACGAAAAAGATCATGTTGCGGACACATACCTGTGGTGAACTGAATCTGAAAGATGTTGATAAAGAAGTCGTTTTGAGCGGATGGGTACAGCGAATCCGGGATAAAGGCGGATTAATCTGGATCGACCTGCGCGATCGCTACGGAATTACTCAGTTGTTGATGGAAGAGGGCAGATCGGATGCAAAACTTATAGAAATTGCAAGAAATCTGGGTCGTGAGTATGTTATTCAAGCTTCCGGAAAGGTCATCGAAAGGGTTTCCAAAAATCCTAAAATTCCTACGGGGGAAATTGAAATTGATGTTACAAGACTAAAAATTCTCAACAATTCAAAAATTCCTCCTTTTACCATCGAAGATCAAACGGATGGTGGTGAAGAATTACGGATGAAATTCCGCTATCTTGATTTAAGAAGGAATGTTTTAAAGGAGAATTTGATGCTTCGCCACAAACTTTCGCTGGAAAGCAGAAAGTATCTCGATAGTCAGAAATTTGTGGAGATTGAAACTCCTTATTTGATAAAATCAACTCCTGAAGGCGCCAGGGATTTTGTGGTTCCTTCAAGGATGAATCAGGGAGAGTTTTATGCACTTCCGCAGTCTCCTCAAACTTTCAAACAGTTACTGATGGTAGCAGGTTATGACCGTTATTATCAGCTGGTGAAATGTTTCCGTGACGAAGACCTAAGAGCTGACCGTCAGCCTGAATTTACACAGATCGACTGCGAAATGGCGTTTGTGGAACAGGAAGATGTGCTGAATACCTTTGAAGGTCTGATGCATTACCTTTTCAAAGAAGTAAAAGGTCTTGAACTTCCTGTATTTCCAAGGATGTCATACGATGAAGCCATGCGTCGTTATGGCTCTGACAAACCCGACCTTCGTTTTGAAATGGAGTTTGTGGAATTAAATGATCTGACCAAAAATCATGGATTTAGTGTTTTTGATGATGCAGAATTGGTGGTGGGCATTAATGCCGCTGGTTGTGCCGATTATACAAGAAAACAACTGGATCAGTTGACCGATTTCGTGAAACGTCCGCAGATCGGTGCCAAGGGACTTGTTTATGTTAGATGGAATGAAGACGGAAGCTTCAAGTCGTCAGTGGACAAATTCTTTGATTCTGAAACTTTGAAACAATGGGCTGAGGCTTTTGGAGCTAATCCCGGAGACTTACTACTGATCCTTTCAGGAGAAACAAACAAAGTGAGGGTTCAATTGTCTGCTCTGCGTCTTGAGATGGGAAATATGCTGGGATTGCGGGATTCGTCTGTGTACAGTCCGCTTTGGGTTACCGATTTTCCGCTGCTGGAATGGAATGAGGAAACAGGTCGTTATCACGCCATGCACCATCCGTTTACTGCTCCTAAACCTGAAGACGCTCATCTGCTGGAAAGCAATCCCGGTGATGTCCGTGCAAATGCTTACGATATGGTTATTAATGGCGTTGAGATTGGTGGCGGTTCCATCCGTATTCACGATCGTGAATTGCAGAAAAGAATGTTTCATGTACTCGGCTTCACTGAAGAAGATGCCCAGAATCAGTTTGGCTTTTTGATGAATGCATTTGAATACGGTGCACCTCCTCATGGTGGTATTGCTCTTGGTTTCGACCGTTTGGCTGCGAGCTTTGCAGGAAAGGATTCAATCCGTGATTTCATTGCTTTCCCAAAGAACAATTCAGGCCGTGATTTGATGATCGATTCACCTTCAACTATTTCACAGGAACAGTTGGATGAGCTAGCATTAAAAATTGTTTTACAAAACAAAGAATGATTGTTTCTAAAATGATAAAAAAAGGCGGCTTAAATTTTAAGCCGCCTTTTTGTTTATCATGAATTTAATTAATCCATTTTAGGGAAGCGTCCGGGGGTGTAAGGAGCTTTCAATGCATCCAGTTTTGCATCCAGCGCTTTCAGCCTGTTATCAGCTTTTTGCAATCTTGCCAACAGTGCTGGCATTTCGTCTTTCACAATTTGATAATTCATTTTTTGTGTTGTTGTTGGAGCTGAAGTAGACTGCCAGGAAGCATAGATGGTTTCATTCAACCGTTTCATCAAAGGCATGGTTTCCGGCGGAATTTCTTCAAAGCTGGCTACAGGCCTCTTGCCGTTGAGCGTAAGATTGATATTCTCCAGCTCTTCATTCAGGCTCTGCGCTTCATTTTTCATTTCCAGTGTAGCTCCATCAGTTACCTGAATGGCCTGCTGAACATAAGCCGTTTTATTTCTCAGATTATTCAGATACTGACGGGCACCGGTGGTAACACGCCACAGATCTTCAACCTTGTTGAAGAATTCATTCAGAGCAGCTCTGTCTTTATCGGGCAGTGTTGTATTGTTCAACACAACAGCTTTAAAGTTCACAGGACCTGCCAAAGGTTCCATCTTACCATCGTGGAACATCGACATTTCAACAGTGTAATCACCTGGTAATGCCAGCATGCCACTCTGACCGTCATCCATAGGATCATATTCTTTGTTTTTTAAACGGACCGGTCCCGGATTAAGATATCTCAAATCCCAGGTAACCCTGTTAATTCCTTTAGCTGCCGGTTTATAGAGCTTCCTTACTACGGTACCATCTTTATATTTGATAGTAAATACCAGATATGGACCGGTTTCATTTTTCTCATTATTTAACTCTTCATCTGTAGGCTGAGGTATAGGTTTCCCTTCTTTGAAAAGCTCTTTTTCCTTTTTCAGACGCATCTCTTTCAAAGTCTGAGGCACATCTTTAACATAATAGGTAAAGGTAGCTCCGAAAGGAGGATTAGGTGCCTGGAAGAAGGCAGAACCAGTTCCATAGCGATCGTCTTGCTGGATATACATCAGCGCATCCCTTACGGGGAATAAAATAGCTTTGGAATTGTTAAGTTTTTCTGCTGTCAAATGACGTAAAGGTGAATAATCATCCATAATGTAGATACCACGTCCGAAGGTGGCAGCAACGAGATCGCTGTCCTGTTTCTGAATAAAGATATCAGGAACCTGAATATCCGGCATTCCGCTTCCGAGTTTCATCCAGTGCTGTCCACCGTCCAGTGTAAAATACAATCCGAATTCCAATCCGGCAAAAAGCAGATTCTTATTAACGGGGTCTTGAACGATGGTGTGCACAGGTTCTTTAGGAAGATCACCGGCTATGGAGAACCATGTTTTTCCCTGGTCTGTACTTTTCAGCAGATAAGGCGTAAAGTCATCGCTCTTGGTGTTGTCAAAAGAAGCAAAAATGACATTTTTGTCGAAGTTGGAAGGGGTTACATGGCTGACATAAGTGTATTCAGGTACTCCCGGGAATGTCGTTGTTTTCGTCCAGGTTTTTCCATCATTATCAGTAACCTGAACAACTCCATCGTCTGTTCCAACTGTCAGCAGGCCTTCCTGCAATGGTGATTCTGCAACAGCTACAATGGTTCCCCAAAGTGAGGTGGAAATATCTTTGGCAACAGCGTCAGAAGGCCAGTATTTTCCCATCACTTTAAACATGTTGCGGTCAAGATCACGGGTCAGGTCGCCGCTTATTTCACGCCAGGTATCTCCCCTGTCATCACTTTCAAAGAGCTTGTTTGCTCCCATATACAATCTTGTATGCTGGTGGCTGCTGACGATAAACGGAGCATTCCAGTTCCAGCGGAAAGTTTTTTCGCCCTTTTGAGGCATGGGTTTTATTTTCAGGAGCTCGCCGGATTTTTTATCAAAGCGATAGATATTGCCATACTGATAAGAGGAATAAACAATATCCGGATTGTCGGGATCAACGGCCTGGAAGAATCCGTCGCCGCCTACCGTTGTAATCCATTCACCGCTGGTGACACCACCTTCTTTCAAATTTCTTGATGGTCCGCCGAAACTGTTGTTGTCCTGTGTTCCGCCGTAAATCCAGTAAAAGGGTTTGCTGTTGTCGGCATAAACATGGTAGAACTGGGTAACAGGTAATGTGTTTTTGAAAACAAAAGTTTTGTTGCCGTTCCATGTTTCATAAACTCCGCCGTCGCAGCCAATGAGCATGTGTTTGGTGTCTTTCGGATCAATCCAATAGGCATGGTCGTCAACGTGGCGTTTGAAATCTCCCATTTGTTTCCATGTTTTTCCGCCATCCAGGGTAACCATTCCATAAGTATCTACAGAATAAACCTTATTGGGATCAATCGGGTCGGGATATAATTCATCGAAATACTGTCCGCTGCTGAAATAATCATTCATCTTTTTGAAGGAAGCACCGCGGTTTGTGGAACGATAGAATCCACCATTTCCGTTGGAAGCTTCAAACATGGCATAAACGATGTCAGGATTGGCAGGTGACACGGCGATACTCATACCTCCTTTATCCACATTGGGGATGCCGTCGGTAAGTTTGTTCCATGTGTTTCCGCCATCGGTGGTTTTATAGTAAGCCGATTCGGGGCCACCGCCAATTTTTGTAAATACCCTTCTGCGGCGTTGTTCTGCTCCGGCATAGATCACATCAGGATCACGGGGATCAAAGCACATTGCCCTGACTCCGGTATTTTCGGAGATAAACAATACCTTTTTCCAGGTTTTTCCCCCGTCGGTAGTTTTAAATACCCCCCGTTCGCTTCCAGGTCCCCAGGCGGAACCTTCGGCAGCCACATAAACAACATCGGAGTTTCTGGGATCGATCAGGATTTGCCCGATTTGACGGGAATCTTTCAATCCCATGTTTTTCCATGTTTTACCGTCATCGGTGGTTTTCCACACACCGTTTCCGTAACCCAACGCACGCTGGCTGTTGTTTTCTCCGGTTCCGGCCCAAACCACATGATGGTTATTGGGATCCATGGCCAGACAGCCAATAGAGTAGGCTCCTTCATGATCAAAAACGGATTTGAAGGTTGTACCATCGTCGTAAGTTACCCAAATGCCTCCTGCGGCAGCGCCAACATAAAAGTGGCTGGGGTTTCCGGGCTCAACGGCAAAGTCTGCAATTCTACCTGAGGTAAATGCAGGGCCGATGCCGCGCCATTTCATACCATTAAAAACACTTGCTTTCAGCGTGTCTTCTTTGGTAACATTCTTTTTCTTCGTTTTTGCTTCTACAGTAAAAATACTGAACATAAAAATCAAAAAAAGCAAAAACGATTTTGAGGTAAAGTGATGTCTCATTTTAATATTTTTTGTTTAGAACTTGGAATGGCTAAAATTAACCAATTTTAACAAATGATTGAAGGCTTTGAGTAAAATTGTCGGAGGCAGAATGTCGTTGATATTTTAGGTGAGCCGGATACCGGTTGCAAGCATGGTATACATCAGATAAATCCCTATAAAATAGAATATAGAGCTCACCACATCAATCCACATCAGGGGAGGCAGGGGTTCAAGTTGCAGGCCTTCTTCAGAATGATGTGTCCATAAAACGGGGATTAGAATAATGAGTCCGAATAGGTAAGTCATTCGGGAAGCAAAGTCGCTTTGGGTGAAAATAAACAGAAAAGTCAGAAGCCATGGAACCAGATAAGCCATTAAATAATAAGAAAATCTGATCCTTTTATTTTTTAGGAATTCATCCGGCATGCTGAGCATGATTAATCTTCCCATGCCAACCCCTGACAGATACAGAAAATAAAAGGAAATCATAACTACTACTAGCATCATGATGCTTCCGAAGTTCATCAAGGTAGTTACTTCATAGGTTCCGGTTTTAAAAATGCCGTTTTCAGCAAAAGTTCCGAATGCATTGCCCAATGCAAAGATGATAAGCCAGATCAGAAAAAAGTGAAAAGCCTGACTTTTTCGTCGTACAAAAGCATATATAATCATCCCGATAAGAGCGAGGATCAGATTCATAAAAGGCCTGGAGAGAAAAATCGTGATAATGCTGTCTCTTGTCCAGTCAGGGCTGGCTGATTTTGTCAGGAAATGAACGCTTTTTAAGTGAAGAGCTGCCTGGATGTTGAGATCATAGCTGAAATAAAGCAAAGTGAGTTCAGAAAGCAGTCTTAGCAACACAAAAGCAAACAAAGCTGCAATCAGGGAAATAAACATGATTTGAATCAGGTTGCTCCAACGGTTTTTTATCAAAGGTTCTTCCATGAATGGGTCAGCTACTTTCTTTATGTAAAAATAGAAAGATTTGGATTAAGTCGGAAGCTGCAAGACCAAAGTCGGAAACCGGCAGGAGATGCCAGGTGTGGCGACTCTGATGGTTTATACATTTCACCTTGTGAGTTTCGTTTGTCCTTCTGAGCATCGCGAAGAATCTGTATTTGATTATTTGCCCGTATTTATAGAGGTTATTGTTTTGTATAGAGCAAAATCACCTATCAACGCCGTCCCTATCGCGAGGACCCCGAAGGCTTTCGGGGGAGGAAGCCATCTCCTTATCAGGAAAGTTTGATGTTATAAATGAGATTGCTTCTTCACGCTTGCCCACAACCCACCTGAAGTTCATCGCAATGACGCCCGTTTTTATAGATGTTATTGTTTTGTATAAAGCAAAATCATCTATCAATCCCGTCCCCATCGCGAGGCGCGCAGCAACGAAGCGATCTCCTTATTAACCAGGTAACGGGTGCTGGTTCCGGACTTTATACTTTGAATTTTAGCCTTTAGCCTTTAGATTTCAAAATCAATCATCATTATAAACCTTTTCATCCGGGAAGAAAGCGCCTTCGGCATCGTTTTCCGTGTCGCGGCTTTTGAGCTTTTGTGTTAGAAAATCTTTATAAAACTCGTGCTGGATTACCAAATCCATAATTTCATTGGTGCCGGTCCAGATGGTGATGAGCCTGACATCGCGCAGCATCTTTTCTACGGGATAAATGTTGGTGTAACCGATACCGCCCATAATTTGCATGGCATGATTGACCACTTTCCAGGCCGATTCGGTGGAGAATTTCTTGGCTTCCGAAACCATCTGGCGGATTTGCCCGGCAGATGCATCAGAGTCTGCCATTTTAGCGGCCATGTAATTGATGGCTCTGGAAGCATCCAGCATTGTCAGGCATTCAGAAACTTTGGCGTTTACGGCTTCAAAGACACGGATTTTCTGACCGAATGCCCTTCTTTTGTCGGCATAACGGGCAGCCACTTCAAAAGCGCCGCGGGCCATGCCTACCGCGCCGCCTGCGGAAGTCATTCTTTCGGGGACCATCATCTGGTGAAATACGCGCGTTCCGTTTCCGATGCCCGCTTCACCACCCAAAACATTTTTCAAAGGCACGGCCGCATTTTTAAACACCAGTCTTCCGGTGCCGCCGCCGCGGGTTCCCATGAGTCCGTAAACATGTTCCACTTCGACTCCCGGACCGCGTTCAACCAAAAAAGCTGTCATGGCTTTTTTAGGATCGTCGATGCCTTCAACAATGGCGTAAACAAGCAGCACATCTGCCCCTTCGGCACCTACAACAAAACGTTTTTGTCCGTTGAGATAAAAGACGTCGCCTTCTCTTCTGGCTTTGGTGGTGGCTGCAAAAAAGTCAGAACCGCCGCGGGGTTCTGTCAGTCCTTCGGCCACACCGATTTCTCCCTTGAGCATGGGAACCAGGAACCGTTGTTTTTGTTCTTCAGTCCCGAAAACATGGATGGCTTCGCCCACGATGGAAACCAAAGAATAAAGGCATCCGAGCGAAGTGCCCAGCACCCCGACTTCTTCCAGTGCCACCATTTCGCTGCTCCACGGCAGGCCAGAACCGCCCCATTTTTTGTCGAACCGCAAACCCAGCAGGTTTCTTTTCCCTGCTTCCTGAATAAATTCTTTGGGATAGCGGACTTTGTCGTCATCCATATCCAGCAACAGCTGACGGGGTACCCATTTTACAAATTCCTGAACTTTTTCCTGCAACAGCTTGTCTTCGGCTGTCATTAATGGATTTATTGGCATGACTTTAATATTTTGGGTTGTTTAGGTCAGGTCGATGTTTTGATATCAATCCCGCGGTTAAAACAGGATTGTACTGTCCAAAAATAACAAATCCACAATCAAAATCCCAGAGAAACTGTTCTTTTTCAGGGAAAAGAATTAATCTGTCTTTGGTTTGTCTTTTAGCTCATCAAGTATCTTTTGAAAATCCGGGGAAGATTTCAGCTTTTGGAAATAGGCATTCTCCCTGATTCTGTATGCGTCATTAAAACCGTGATCCAACGCGTCCTGAAGGGAAGGAAACACTTTTGCATCCTGGTTTGTGATGGCGTAATATTCGGCTTTCATCAAATAAACTTCAGAGTTTCCGGGATCAACCATCTCATAAATCATCAGGAACTTTTTGGTGGCATCCATTTGTTCGTTTTTGATGCTGCCGTCTGCATAGAGGTACGACATCAGACTCAGATAATTCAGCAGACGCTGATTCATCAGTTTTCCGGCTTCACTTTTTGCAGCTTTCTTTTTCTGGTAGATTCCTTCAATTTCGTGTTTCCACCAGGCAGCATCTTGTGAGCTTAGAGATTCTGTATATTTCTGCTGATATTCGGCTTCTGTTTTGTTAAACGAAGTTTCCTTTTTTAGCTGGTTCTTGTAATCCTGGTCGGTAGAAAGACGTTTGATTTCTTCCTGATAAGATGAAACTTCTGCCAGCCCTTCCAGGTTTTTTACCAACGCCTGATCAGCTTCCACTTGTTGCAGGTATTGATGTTTCTTCTTTGCATCCAAGCGTATTTTTTCATAATTCATTTTTACACTGTCGATGACAGATTGGTCTATTGGAATGATATGTTTCCTCATGGCATCCAGCATCAAAAATTCGTAAGCCCTTTTGAAAACTTCAGCCGGTGGTAAAGCGTGCTTCCCTGGATAAACAATGAGCAGATTATTCATTCCCAACCTGTCAAGCTGAACTGCAAGATTTTTCAATTCCAGATAATTAAAATCCAGGTTCCCTACTACTCCGACATAGGTAAGATGGTTATCAGGAATTTGCCGTATGCCAGGAAACCCGGCTTCAAGACCGATAGTCCCGGCTACGCTTTTGTTGAACAATCCAATTCCTGCTGCTACACGCGCTCCTCCTGAAAATCCGGAGGTGTATATTCTTTGCGGATCAAGCGAAAATCGCTGCTCAACATCCTGCATGAAATGGTACAGAATTTTATTACTCACACTTTCAGGTTGCCCGTTTTCCGAGTTGTTTGAAGCGACCAAAATAAAGTTCAGGCTTTGGGCAACACTTTTATATTTTTTTACCACCAGCGCACCTCGGGCATGAGCATCAAAAAAGAAGACTACCGGATATACTTTGTTCGGGTTGTAATCCGAAGGGAGGTAAAGGGCATAAGATTCAGATGTGTCGGCTGCACAGGGAACGCGATCTACAACAACTCCCGGTTGAAAGGCGGCTAATGGTGCAATATTCGTTTGCTTATTTTCTTTTTTTTGCGAATTGTGACAAGACGCTGCAATCAATAACAAAGGAAAGATTAAAAACAGAGCTCTTCGGGGGATATTTTCGAAATTCATTTTCTTGATTTAAAATCAGTTAATTTCTATTAAGTTCTTGGGTTCCGTGAAAAAACCGTTTCTTAATATTTATAACTTTGCAAAAAGCAAAATAATGAAATTGTTGATTCGCAATAAAAACGATTTTTTCTACAGGAATCTTTTCAAAGGTAAAATGATTTGGCTTGCCCGGATGGGAATGTTGTCGATATTTTTGTTTTTTTTCAATTCCTGTGGTATCTATTCTTTTACCGGAGCTTCTATTCCTCCGGGAGCAAAAACAGTTTCTGTGCAATATTTTCCCAATAAAGCAGCTTTGGTGGAACCAAACTTAAGTTCATCGTTTACAAATGCTCTGCGCGATATATTTACAACTCAGACCAACCTGGAGATGGTAACTAAAAACGGAGATCTTGCTCTGTCAGGGGAAATCACGGACTATACCATTACACCACAGGCTATTCAGGCAAACCAGACTGCAGCTTTAAACCGGCTGACAGTTACCGTAAATGTCAAATTTGTTAATAAGCTGGATCCTGCTAAGAGTTTTGAACAACAATTTTCGCAATATGTGGATTATTCTTCCAGCCAAAGTTTGGACCAGGTCAAAAACAGTCTTCTTAAACAGATTACAGACAATCTTGCCCAAAATATTTTCGATAAAGCTGTGGTAAACTGGTAATTAAATCTTTATTAAATTTGTAGAATGAATAAGGAGCAATTTACCGAGTATTTGCTAAGTCCAGACCATTTGCGAAGTGCGTCACTTTCCGATCTGACGGCCTTTGTGAAGGAATTTCCTTATTGCAGTACCGGCCATGTGTTGCTTACTTTGAAACTTTTCCTAGATGAAAATGTCATTTATAATTCAGAGCTGAAAACAACGGCTATTTATGCCGGGAGCAGAAAAATTTTAAAAAAACATATCGACCGGCTTGGCGATTCACGGGTTCAAAGCGTTTTGCCTGATGAAGAAGTTGTTTCTGAAACAAAAAAAGAGGTTGTTGAAGAACAACCACCATCTGTAAATGCAATGGGGACGGAAACCGTCGGGGAAGAAAAAACGGAAGTAATACAGGAAGAAAGTTTTGATCAGGCAAAAAACGAAGAAGCTCTCTACCGTGAGGTTGTTGAGCCAAGAGATCCGGGAAGCTATACTGTTGAGGAATTGAAAAGAATCATTGAGCGACGGATTCGTGAGATTGAAGGGAAAAAACAACAGGTTAAAAAATCAGAGGTTCAAAAGAATAAAGCTACATCAAAAACGGAAATTATTGATGAATTTATCAAAAATTCGCCTTCAATTTCCAGACCCAGAGTTTCCTTTTACGATCCGGTTGATGTGGCAAAGCAAAGTGTAGTGGATCAGGAAAATATTGTAAGTGAAACGCTTGCAAAGATTTATATGGATCAGGGGTATGCAGAAAAGGCAATTCACATTTACGAAAAATTAATTTTGAAATTTCCCCAAAAAAGTGCGTACTTTGCAAGCCTTATTGAAGAGGCAAAAAATAACTTAAAAAATTAAAGTTCATAAAGATGTACGTTTTTATTTCTATACTGATTTTGGTGATATGCGTTTTACTGGGACTTATTGTATTAGTACAGAACCCTAAAGGTGGTGGACTTGCTGCTAACTTTAGCGGTGGTACCCAGTTTATGGGCGCTCGCCAGACTGCTGATTTTCTAGAAAAAGCCAGTTGGGGACTTGCCATAGCATTATTGGTTTTAAGTCTTACTGCAACTATGATTATCCCAAGAAATAGTGGAACTACCTCCAATCAGCAGAACTCTGAATTACAGAATATGATTGATCATGCTAAGAAACCGGAAGCTAATTTCATGGCTCCTCCGGTAACCCAACAGCCTGCTGCAAAAACAACAACTCCTGAAAAAGGAACGAAAAAATAGGAGCAGGTTTGAAGAAATTGAAAAATGTCAGAATGTCATAGGCGTTCTGACATTTTTTTTTGTTCCCTGCTTTGGCATAAAATATGACACAGCTCAGGTAGTTTATTAATTTAAAAACAGAAATCAGTATGAAAACAGGTGAACAAATGATTAAGCCATTGGGAGACAGAGTAGTTGTTGTACCTGCTCCGGCCGAAAGTGTGACTGCAACAGGAATCATTATTCCGGATACAGCTAAAGAAAAACCACAAAAAGGAACCGTTGTAGCTGTTCCGGAAGAAAATAAAGACAATAAAATTACTTTGAAAGCTGGTGATCAGGTATTATACGGAAAATATGCCGGTACCGAAATCACTGTCGGTGGCAAAGAATACCTTATCATGCATGAATCAGATATTTTAGCAATCATATAACATTGTAAATTAATAATAATATATAAAAATTTAGAAATATGGCAAAAGACATTTTATTCAACTTAGAAGCAAGAGAAG
>JACZJI010000020.1 GCA_014860665.1 Bacteroidales bacterium
ACTTGAAACAGCCCAACCATATCCAGGATATCATGGAACCAACCTTCCTGAAATCTACAACCCGGAATCATTCTTTATCGTTACAAAGGAAAAGTATAAAGATGAAAAAATTGTACGTACCATCATGGAAACAAGAAAAAACGTTGGGTTTAGTTTCGATGGTGCACCAGGAACAATAATTAACCATCAGGAATTCTACAATGTAATAAGAATCAGAGATATAAAATCCGTATATCTATCAGTCTTGGTGGAAGAATTTCAGAAACAAGGCGTTGAATTGATGAGATACAAAAAATTAGCCAATGTTATTGCCTTCCTCAAAATAAGGAAATTTTTCAGAATTAGTGAGTTAGCCCAAGGTATTTTCAGGGATATGGATCAGAAATTCTTTTCTTACCTCCATATTCCACATAATCTTTCCTGGGATGATTTTAAAACCATGACATTAAACCTGAAATACAATATAGAAGACAATAACTTCGATGCAGCCCAGGCTCATATTTACTATGAAGATGGTCTGATTGATCTTGTTAGAATTTTTGACTATAATGCTTCTTTAGAAAAACTAACTTTTATCCGCGACAAATACCTGGAATACATTTCTAAACTGTGATTATGCGCAAGCAAAACCGGTTCAAAAATAAAGAATGGGAAATTATTTGACAACTCTGACCCAAATGCTAATAAAGGCAAATGCGAAAATAGATATAGCTATTCCAAAAAAGTTCAGGCTTTTCTGGCTTTTTGTAAAAATAATAGATTCAGAAATTTCTGGTATAACAAACAAATTTAAAACTGGCCCTTTTTTTTCACTAATTCCTTTAAGGCTATTTTAAACCACTCTGTATAATTATCAGGAGTTTTTTCGACATCTTTCACCACCCAGTCAAAATCAACATATTTGTAATCTGCCACTTCCTGCGGATTAGGAACGGGTTGTTCGTCGGTCGTACCAATTAGCACATGATCAAATTCGTGTTCTTTGAGACCATCTCCTACGTCAGCTTTATAAAGAAAAGAAAAAAACTCGGTCATTTTGCATTTCATTCCCATTTCCTCGCCTAACCTTCTGTTAGCTGCAGCTAAGACATCTTCTCCTGAACGAGGATGACTACAAACAGTATTGGTCCACAAACCAGGGGAATGATACTTGTCAAGAGCCCTTTGTTGCATAAGGAGCTGCTTCTTAGAATTAAAAATAAATATTGAAAAAGCTCGATGTAACACGCCTTTTTCATGGGCCTCCATCTTTTCCATGGTGCCCAAGGGCTTATCATCTTTGGTGACTAATATTACGTATTCTACCTGCATGGAATCAAGTTGTTTCAAACGATTGAGCAAAGATAAAAATTTATATCTAATAAAGAATAATTTTAAATAACGCTAAAACAAGTATATATATAAGCTCGAGGCATCTTCCAAATCCTCAAACACATATAAAAGCATTTGAAATTTAAGTTTATTTTTGCCTTTCTAAAGACTGATATTCGTGAAGGACAAAACAGCGGTTGTAATTCTAAATTTTAACGGTAAAGATTTTCTAAAGAAATTTTTACCGGTCGTCTTAAAAAATAGTTCAGAAGCAAAAGTCATTGTCGCCGATAACGGCTCTACAGATGATTCTGTTTCAATGATGAAATCAGAATTTCCTGAAGTTTTATTGTTACATCAAGATAAAAATCTTGGATTTGCCGGAGGATACAACTGGGCTCTTGATCAAATTGATGCTGAATATTATGTCCTTTTGAACTCTGATGTAGAAGTAACGAATGGGTGGCTGAATCCCCTGATTCAGTTCATGGATTCCGACAGAAAAATTGCAGCCTGCCAGCCAAAAATACTTGCATATGATGATAAATCAAACTTTGAGTATGCAGGTGCCTCGGGAGGTTTTATTGATAAGCTTGGCTATCCTTTTTGTCGTGGAAGGATTTTCGATACACTGGAAAAAGATGAAGGACAATATGAAACAGCCAATGAAGTTTTCTGGGCGACAGGTGCGTGTTTGATGGTCCGCGCTTCAGTTTATCATCAGCTAGGAGGTCTCGATGCTGATTTCTTTGCTCACATGGAAGAAATTGATTTTTGCTGGCGTGCTAAAAATTCAGGATATAAAATCATGGTTCAACCAGCATCAATGATATTTCATGTTGGTGGAGGAACATTGCCGAAGAGCTCTCCACAAAAGACCTATCTTAATTTTCGGAATAACTTCATGCTTCTTTACAAAAACCTACCTTCCAACCAGTTAAACAAAGTTTTACTTATTCGTCTTTTGATGGATGGATTAGCAGGAATAAAGTTTCTGTTACAGGGAAGTTTCGGAGATATCGTTGCCATTATTAAAGCACACTTTTACTTTTACGGACACCTGAACACACTCCGAAATAAGCGTTCAAAGCTTACACAACGCAATGTAAGTTGTATCTATCAAAAGAGCCTGGTTTCTGAATATTACCTGAAAGGAAAAAAGTATTTTTCTCAGCTAAAACCCGAAGAATTTTCTTAAAACCAAATTATTTTCCTTGAAAATATTTGATTGCCAACCTGTAAGAATCCATACCAAATCCAATAATTGAACCGGCACAGTAAGGCGAAATATAACTCACATGCCTGAAATCTTCACGGGAAAAAATATTGCTTATATGCACCTCTACCACAGCTGTTTTAATTGCTTTTATTGCGTCTCCTAATGCTATTGAGGTATGTGTATATGCTCCGGCATTTAGTACAATTCCATCTACATGGCCATCACTCTCTTGAATTTTATTAATGAGTTCGCCCTCTACATTGGATTGATAATAAGAGATTTCTATCCCAAGAAATTCAATCTGAAGTTGTTGAAGAACATTCTCGAAAGAAATATCACCATAGATAGAGGGCTCTCTCTTTCCAAGCAGGTTTAGATTGGGACCGTTAATAATAATAATCTTCATCAGGTAAAATATTTAACTTTACAAAAATAATCAATGGGAGCAAATATGATACCGGGAAACCATTTTTTAGAAGCCCATAACGATTATTTATATTTGCTTGACCGCCATTATCCCGAAAAATCTATCCTGAGATTAGTAGGTGATCATTATGCATTGACTGCAGAAGAACGTGCCTTGCTGTTTCGTGGCTCCGTAAAAAAGGAGCTAATCGAGCTTCGAAAACATAAAAGAATCAATGTATTGCCGGAAGAAAGTGTACTTACTGTGGACGGATTTAATATTTTCAGAACGGTCGGGAGTTATCTTAACGGCAATTTTGTTTTTGAAGGAATGGATGGTTTTTTAAGGGACGCTTCTGAACTGCACAGGCAAAAGTTAAAATGGGAAGTACTGGAAAAAGCTACCATACTAATTCTTGATTTTCTCAGGGCTAATAAATGCAGAATTGCTAACTTCTATTTTGATACACCCATCAGCCATAGTGGTGATTTGACAAAACATTTAATTCAAAAAATGAAAGACTATTCTTTGTCCGGAATCGCAGAGACTGCCTATTCTCCCGACCACATTCTTAAACAAACAGAAGCAGGAATTATATGTACTTCCGATTCGAATATAATCGATTTAAGTAAAGTAAATGTATTTGATTTATCGAAAAGCGTGTTGGAATATCACTTTAACCCGAAGATATTCTCTTTAAAATCCTATTTAAAAGAGTGAATATTAATTCTTACAGTTCAAGCCTGGATTGGTAAATATTGTAATTTTCCTGATCAAAGCACACGAAATAAACCCTTTCCGGGATTTCGTTTTTATTCAAAAATTTTTGAACCGTTCTAATTGCAATTTCTGCAGCATTTTCCTTGGGAAACCCATAGATTCCTGTACTGATATTTGGGAAAGCCACAGTTTTACAATTATACTGCTTTGCAAGCTGAAGACATGTTTGATATGCACTCTCCAAAAGATTTTCTTCATTTTGATTTCCGCCACGCCATACAGGACCTACTGCGTGAATGACATATTTAGCCGGAAGGCGATACCCATTGGTTATTTTCGCTGAACCGGTGTCACATCCTTCCAACATAAGACATTCTCTGTACAAATCTGGTCCTGCTGCTCTATGAATGGCTCCATCAACACCGCCGCCGCCAAGTAATGTTCTGTTTGCAGCATTAACAATAGCATCTACAGCAAGTTGTGTGATGTCAACCGTAACCAGCTTTATTTTTTCAAATTCCAATATTTTGAATTTTAGCTGTTTTTGCTATTTGCTTTCATTTCAGCCTCTCTCAGTCTGTGCATGCGTCTGTATGCATTCCTCCAGGCACGTCTGCTCCAATATTTTCCCCATGTAATATTAGTCCAAAGCCTTTCGTGCAGATAATACAAAATCAGTTTTACAACAACATCTACACTCGCAATGGCTGTTGCGTATTGTAAAACCTGAGTATCTGTTTTATCCGTTGAGTTCTTGAACACTACAAAACTGATGATAAAAGTTGCTCCAGACGCAATAAAACGCCAACTTATGGCTTTTAGAATACTCCTTGTAGGACTGTCCTTTTTTATTACTTTATCTCTTGCCATACTTTATGAATGATGTCATGAATTAAAATCAAGAATTAGGGTTTCCTAAACTATAGATTATCAAATTTAACCAAAATAAATATTGGCTTTTACTAAAAACTCATCGTGCACTTTACCGTTCGAAGCCACAATCTCTCTTCCGAATATGAAATCATCTGTTCCTTTAAAAGTAGTGATTCTCCCTCCTGCCCTTTCAACAATTAAAGCTCCGGCAGCCACATCCCATGGGCTTAATCCATATTCATAAAAAAGCTCAAAACGACCGCAAGCCACATAAGCTAAATCAACTGCAGCTGATCCCAGACGTCGCACACCCCGGCTACTCTGCATCAGGTCCTTGAACAATACAAGATAATCATCCAACCGTGAATAATCATAATATGGAAATCCAGTTGCAAGTAAAGACTGATCTAAAATTCCTGTATTAGAAACCTTGATTTTCTTATCATTAAGGAAAGCCGGACCTCCTTCCCATGCATAAAAACACTCATTCAGGTTGATTTCGAAAATCACTCCGACAATAGGTTTAAGATATTCTGTCAAAGCGATAGAAATCGAAAAAACCGGAATCTTATGAATAAAGTTGGTGGTTCCATCCAAGGGATCTACAATCCAATTATAGCGCTCGGCTCTTTTAAGATTCGGGCTTTCTTCTGCAATAAACCCAGCTTCCGGGATAAGTTTTTTCAAGGCATCCACAAGAAATGATTCCGATTTCTTATCCACATAAGACACCAAATCATGTGCCCCTTTGTATTCGACATCTGCCTCACTAAAACGGGTGACCTCATCTCGAATTATATTTCCTGCCTGCTTACTAATTTCAACTACTTGTTGCGTTATAAATTTCAGATCCATTATTCTGACTTTTTCTCTATTAACTGATTATGAATTTCTAAGACTTGCGGGATTAGAAACTTTATTCCATCGTTAATAATCACGAAATCTGACTTTTGAACTTTTTCTTTTTCCGGCCACTGATTTTTCATTCTTGCCATGACAGAACTCTCAGGAAGAGCATCTCTTTCCATAACTCGCTGAAGTCGCACTTTTTCAGGTGCTGTAACCATGATGATATAATCAAATTCATGCTGCAGATTGCTTTCAAACAAAATAGCGGCTTCATGTAGAATGTAATCATAATCCGCATTTTCTTCGAGCCATTGTAAATACTTTCTCATCACTCCGGGATGGATAATCCGGTTTATTTCCTGAAGTGCTGTTTTATCATTAAAGACGATACGCGCCAGATTCTGCGGAATCAACTGGCCCTCTGAACTGTATACACCAGCACCAAAGGTTTCTATTACCTGACCTCTTACTTCCGGTTCACTGTATAAATTACGGGCAACACGATCAGCATAAAAGACAGGAATACCGAGTGTTTCAAAAATTTGACACACCAGTGTTTTTCCACTACCGATATTTCCAGTTAACCCGACTTTAAACATGTCCCTTTCCTAATTTACAATGATGAATTCGACCGAATACGGATCCATCCTAACATCCCTGGTGATTTTCGGATGCGTAATTATTCGGAGATTAAGTGTTTTCACACTCCTCAAATCAATGTTCTTAATATCTGGAACAACCTTAAACTGATTCGTTTTCAACTCTTTGTAATCCTTCAAAAACATATTGAAGTACAAAGTAGTAGTTGCCGGAAAAGTGCGAATTATAGGAGAAATTCCCGAAACATCAATAGGGACTTTCAAACTGAATTCAGTATATTTTTCAACAATAAGTTTCACTTTTACCCTGTCAGGATCGATTCTTAAACTCCCCGGTAAAGGATTTTGCAATGCGACAGTCATTTCCTGATTTGCATCCAAATCATTCAAATTGATCTGATTAGTCTGTAATTCAGCTATAGAATCTATCTGGTTCTGGGAGCCCCAGATTGTAATCTTATCCGGAATTACATTTACAGCATATAAACCGTACTGGCTTTTAAACTGCAAATTAAGTTTTGGAATAATACTGACTTTCCGACTAGCCAGATCTTCCATGTTTAATTCCAGATCTGGAGTAGAAAATATAATTTCCGATTCATTTACGTTTAACCGGGATGCAAGAGGTTCTTTCAGTCCCTGTGTGAAAATCGCATACGAATTTGATTTTATTCTTTCCATTTTAATATCTCCAAGATTCACCGGAATGTATTTCAATTTTCCTGTAATCAGCAAGTCGAGCAGATTGTAACCATCGGACTTAAAACTCACATTAACTACACTATCCTCTGAAGCAACTAACAACTTCCCTTCAGGAACATGCTCATATTTTATTTTCAAAGGGTAAGTGACAGAATAGTCAGCCGAAAGTTTGATCAAAATCCAAAAAAGAGTGGCAAGTAATAAACATATCAGGAAAACTGGTGTATCACTTTTGCGTTTCGCAGTCTCCCTGATCTCAGATTCCTTGAAAGTTTTTCCAAGGTTCGATTTCTTATTTATTTCCACAATGTAAAAATACAGATTTCTCTGAATGTTTCTAATTATTGTCCGGAATATTACACTTCATTAACAATGGATCCGTTCAAAAATTTTATTAACAATGTAATTCAGTAAGTGACAGACAAAACAGCTTAAAATCCTCCGTTTGTAAGCTTATTTGTAATGATAATAGCAAACAAATGAAACACTATTTATATAACTTTGTTTACGCAAGGATTTTTTACTATACCACAGACAATCAGAAAAATAGAGATCTTCATTAATTTATGTTTTTAATTTACGACACCGAGACTACTGGCTTGCCCAAAAACGACCAGGCACCTTTGACTGATTTTGATAACTGGCCACGATTGATTCAGCTTGCCTGGCAAATGCATGATGAGAACGGGGAAGTCATCGAAGTGAACAATTACCTCATTAAACCTGAAGGATTTATCATTCCACGCGGTGCCGAAAAAATACATGGAATTTCAACCGAAAGAGCTGAAAGAGAAGGAAATGATCTTAGAGAGGTGCTTGAAATTTTCAGCAAGTCTCTTGAAAAAGCTAAAGTGATTATCGGTCATAATATTGAATTTGATAATACTGTCATGCAGGTTGAATACCTGCGAAAGGAAATGCCATGCAGCATTCCCGATAAAATTATTCTTGATACCAAAGAAGTTTCCACAGACTTTTGTGCCATCCCGGGCGGGCGTGGAGGAAAATTTAAATGGCCAAAACTATCGGAACTTTACTTCAAGTTGTTTGAGACTGACTTCGATGCTGCCCATAATGCTTCCGCTGACGTGCAGGCTACAGCTCGCTGTTTTCTGGAATTGTTACGAATAGGAGTGATTGAATCCAAAATGGTGGATCTCTCTGATGCCACAGTTCAGGCTTTTCGCGATAGCCATCCGGAACTAATTCAGGATATAGGACTCCAGGTCGACTCTTATCATGAAAAACCTGAAGAGGAAAGCGAACCCGAAGAGGTTGCTCCGGAATTCGCTGGAGTGGACCATGCTGAAATTCCGTTTACTCATTTACATGTTCATACGCAATTCTCTGTCTTGGACGGATTATCAAAGATTCCCGATTTGATAAAAAAGGCCAAGGCGGATGGAATGAAAGCAGTTGCTATTACTGACCACGGGAATATGTTTGGAGTAAAATCTTTTCACGTAGAGGCAACAAAGGCCGGCATCAAACCCATTCTGGGATGTGAAGTTTATATTGCCCAGAGAGGGATGAACATTAAAGAAAATAAGCTTGATGCATCTGGTTGGCATCTTATTCTTTTGGCAAAAAATAGACAAGGTTACGAAAACCTGATGTTTCTCATTTCAGCAGCATGGACTGAGGGTTATTATTATAAACCAAGAATTGACAAGGGACTGCTTAAAGAACACCATGATGGACTGATAGCACTTTCAGCCTGCTTGGGAGGAGAAATTCCTGACAAAATTGTGAACGAAGGTGTTGACAAAGCCGAAGAAGCCTTAAAGGAATACAAAGACATTTTTGGTGATGATTTCTATCTTGAATTGCAAAGGCATCAGAGCGGTGATCCGGAAATGGATCACAAAGTATATGATGACCAGGTCTACGTAAATACTGAACTAATAAAACTGGCTCAGAAATACGGGCTCAAAATTGTAGCAACCAACGATGCCCATTTCATCAATGCAGAAGACGCAGGAGCCCACGACAGGTTAATATGCATTGGTACTGCAAAAGATCTGGACGATCCAAACAGGCTTCGTTATACCCAACAGGAATGGTTTAAAACCCAGCAGGAAATGCGGGCGATTTTTGCGGATATTCCCGAGGCGTTAGAAAACACACAGGAAATTGTAAACAAAGTAGAGGAATACAAGCTCGACCACAAGCCGATTATGCCTGAATTTGTTATTCCTGAACCATTTGAAAATGCCGATGATTATCTAAGAGATATCACCTATAAAGGAGCCAGAGAGCGTTATAAGACGATTACACCTGAACTAGAGGAGCGTATTGATTTTGAGCTGGAAACCATTAAAAATATGGGATTCCCTGATTACTTCCTCATTGTATGGGACTTTTTAGAAGCTGCCCGTAAAATGGGTGTAGCCGTCGGACCCGGACGTGGCAGTGCTGCCGGTTCAGTGGTTGCATACAGTCTTAAAATTACACAGATCGACCCAGTCCAATATAATCTTCTGTTTGAGAGATTTCTAAACCCGGACCGTATTTCCATGCCTGATATTGATATTGACTTTGATGATGATGGCAGAGAAAAGGTGTTGCATTGGGTATCAGAAAAATATGGAAAAGAACGTGTAGCACACCTCATTACTTTTGGTACGATGGCAGCTAAATCCGCCATCCGGGACGTAGCCCGTGTTCAAAAACTTCCTCTTTCAGAAGCCGATAGACTTGCAAAAATGATTCCGGAAAAGCCGGGGGTTTCACTCGAAAGCGCACTTAAAGAAGTCCCTGAACTAAAAAAAGAGCTCGATGAAGGAAGACCTGAAATACAGTCGGTCATCAAAAATGCCATGACGTTGGAAGGCTCCGTAAGGAATACTGGAACTCATGCCTGTGGAATTATTATCGCCAGAGATCATCTCGACAAATATGTACCCGTTTCTACTGTCAAGGAATCTGTCCTGGATTATGCCACTCAATATGATGGAAAATATATTGAGTCTATCGGCTTGTTGAAGATGGACTTCCTGGGTTTGAAAACACTTTCCATCATCAAAGAAACTTTGGATAATATAAAACGCTCCAAAGGCGCAGATGTGGATATTGACAATGTTCCACTGGACGACAAGGAAACTTACGAATTGTACAGCCGAGGCGAAACAACAGCTTTGTTCCAGTTCGAATCGGATGGTATGAAAAAATACCTTCGAGAGTTAAAACCCACCCGTTTCGAAGATCTCATAGCCATGAACGCTCTATACCGTCCGGGCCCAATGGGTTATATTCCCAACTTCATCGCAAGAAAACATGGACGCGAAAAAATAGAATATGATCTTCCCATGATGGAGGAAATCCTGAAAGAAACTTACGGAATTACCGTCTACCAGGAGCAGGTGATGCTTCTGTCCCGAATTATGGCAGGATTTACCCGAGGGCAGTCCGACTCCCTTCGAAAAGCCATGGGAAAGAAGAAGATCGAAGAGATGAACAAGCTCAAGATCGAGTATCTCAACGGTTGTAAGAATAATGGAATCAGTGAAGAAAAAGCTGATAAAATCTGGAAGGACTGGGAAGAATTCGCTAAATATGCTTTTAATAAATCACATGCGACCTGCTATTCTTATGTTTCATACCAGACTGCTTATCTAAAAGCCCACTATCCTGCAGAGTTTATGGCAGCGGTGCTCAGCCGGAACCTAAGCAATATAGACAAGATCACTTTCTTTATTAAGGAAGCTAACCGGATGGGGATACAGGTTTTGGGACCTGACGTAAACGAAAGTGCTCTAAACTTTACCGTTAACAAACAAGGCATTATACGTTTTGGATTAGCTGCCATTAAAGGAGTTGGCGAAAGTGCTGCTCAGGACATTATTGATGAACGTGAGAATAATGGAGCTTTTCAGGATATTTTTGATGTGGTTAAACGAGTAAACCTGAAATCTGTGAACAAACGCAGTTTTGAAGCTCTCGCCAAAGCCGGAGCTTTTGATACTTTTGAAGATGTACACAGATCACAATATTTCTTTAAAGAAAATGAAAACAGTCAGGGTTTTCTGGAAAACCTGATCAAATTTGGTGCAAAATATAAAGAAGACCAGCTTTCAACGCAGGTTTCACTTTTCGGTGATGAAGCACCGGTTGATTTAGAGCACCCAACAGTTCCACCTTGTGATCCATGGCCTATCCCCATGAGACTTCAGAATGAAAAAGAAGTACTTGGTTTTTATATTTCAGGACATCCGCTTGATGATTACAAAATCACTATCCATGCTGTTTGTAATACGGATATCGCCAGTTTAAGGAATGACCTGACTGAATTTAAAGACAAGGATATTTCCATCGCAGGGATGGTAACTACCTCAGTTCAAAAAGCAACGAAAAGAGGATCTTATTTTGGTGTATTTACGCTTGAAGATTTCACTGGAACTACAGAACTCAGACTTTTTGCAGAACCCTATTTAAAGATGAAACACCTTTTGGTTTCAGGAAACAATCTATTTATCAGAGCCAGAGTAGAAGGTAGTGTTTATGATGCAACCAATCTGAATATCAATATCAAAGAAATCTTTTTACTTGAAGAAGCATTAAACAGGGTCATGAATAAACTTACCCTATTTTTTAGACCTGATGAAATCGACGACGGACTTATTAATCAACTAAAAATCAATGTAAAAGAATCTCCAGGAGATACAGCATTATATATTTCTATTATGGATGAGCAAAGCAACCGTCCTGTCATGATGAAAGCAAAAAATTCGAAAGTTGATGCACAGATCTTATTAAACAAATTGGAACCATTTGGAATAAATCATTATACTTTAAGTTCGTAGAAATTAAAAATCAAAACATTATTAAATAAATCCTTAAAATAGCAAAGGACCAATTCAAATCAAACAAAAAATATTTTCAAATCCTTAGAAAAAAAATTCTTAATTATCTTTGCACCTTAAAAAATTATAAATATGGCTTTAGAATTAACAGACTCCAATTTCGATGATCTCGTCTTAAAATCAGAAAAACCTGTAATTGTTGACTTCTGGGCAGTTTGGTGTGGTCCTTGCCGCATCATTGGCCCAATCGTTCAGGAAATTGGCGAAGAATATAGCGATCAAGTCCTTGTTGGAAAGGTAGATGTTGATCATAATCCTGGTGTAGCAAGGAAATACGGCATTCGTAATATCCCGACACTTTTGTTTTTCAAAAACGGCGAAGTTATTGATAAACAAGTCGGTTCTGTACCGAAAGCAGTTCTTGTAAAGAAACTGGAACAATACATCTAAAATTTAGTTAATCCATTTTATAGAAAGCAGTTATTTCTCTTTGCAAAAAAAAGAGAAATAACTGCTTTCTGCATTTTAACTAAATCTAGACAAACAACTTTCAAAATTTCCATTGCAACTCACAGATCAATGCTGATTTGTGATTACCACGGATGCTCTCCGCTCCGGATCCAATCGTTTGTCTGTCAAAATAAACAGTCGTAGAGGCCCTTAGCCATACTTTAATATTCTTTATTCCTGACCACCTTAAAAGCAAATACATTCTTTCTCCATGCCCGTATAGTGCTGGAACACTGAAAGTATAAAGGGCATTATCTTCATATGTATAAATACGACTATCCCAACCACCTGTATTGAACAAGGCATAACGAAAAGTCGCTTGCCATGGCGAATTTTCCTTTCTGAATTTCAGATCCTGATAAATCATAAATCCCTGTTGCCTGGTAACGCCATCTTCAAAATTGACATATTCAATACGATTTTTTAATAATAAAAAACTAAAAGGTGCATATGAAGTTTCTAGTCGATATTCATAACGATCACTTGGCTCCAAGACAGAAAAATATCCGTTACTATCATTATAATTCTGTTCATTTTCAGTGAACCGAAATCTAAAATAAAAAGAAAGATTTTTACCTGGAATTTCATTCATCTGAAGCAAATATGCTTTTCCACCTGAGGGAGCATCAGCGCCGTATTTAAGCCAGGGAAAAGAATAATTATCGGCGTATCCTGAAAGCGTAAATGACTTTGTAAGCAAAACATTAAACCCAAAATAAATCCCTCTTTCATTAGCTGCGTCACTGCTCTTTCCAAAAGGACTGGCAAAAATTACCTTATAATCATTAGGATAATTTCTGTAAAGTAGCGTCATTGTAAATCTATCCGACAGAAAAGTATTGATCCCGGCAATCCCTGCTGGATTTCCCCCCGGATTAGCGGCGAGTTCTCCGAAGAAAGAAATTGGATTTATATTAAAATCCACGTTTACACCAAAATTAGTCAGAGAATTACCATGAAAATCAAAAAGTTTGTATGGAGCAACGTCTACAGCAATCGGATGGTCTAAATTAGTTTGATAATAAACAGCTCCGATTTTAAAACGCTTATGCTCAAATGCTACCTGACCACCATAAACCGTAATCGTCAATGAATTTTTATCCAGTAACTCATTAATTGTACGATGATAACCCGTTTCTTGTAAACCACTTATTTCTATAATATCCGAGCTGTCAGGAGGTAACAAATTGGCATCATATTTTTTTCTGGAAAAAAAAGCAGTAAACTGGAAATCATTTTTCTGCAAGGTAACAGCGGCTCCGCGAAAAAAGCGGTTTTCATTGGCTGATGTATTTGGACGAATTCCCTTCCCAAAATATTTGACCTGACAAGTCTGTGACGACGCTCCAAAAGCTAATCCCGACCACAGTGTCAGCCCTTGTCCAAACTCAAGATGGTAATCACCAATGACAGCTTTTTTAATAATCCCTACGTCAGAAACATAAGCAAAAGCAGATAGAAAATCAGGAAATGCAGGAACGTGCTCTAATAATCTATTGATACTATCGCTGAAATTTCTTCTAAGAAAAACTTCTCCAGCATCTTTTTCAGTAGTAATTCCTATTCGAAACCTGTTCTCAGCATTGAAAGCATAACGAAAATATAGTTTCTGAGGTGTTCCCAAATAAACTGATCCTGGTTTTAAATAAGCTGAATCAGGTGGAATGTTGTATCCCGAAATCCTTTCTAATATTTGCTCATATCTAATTAAAAAATCCTGCCTTCCCTTTTGAATAAGTTTTTTCCATGAAGTCTTTTTATACTTTTCGGGTTCTCCTGCAACAATATATTTTGAAAGTCTTTGCAGAGTTTCCTCGCTCATACCAGGGATATATTTCAACTCATACAGGCTCATGATCGGCCCATTGTTTTTTATATAAGACTCTACGGAGAAAATCTGTGCTTCGTTCATCAATCTGAGTTCTGCCAATTTCTCCAAATCAGGGCCATTGATGTTTATTGGATGATTATGGTAATACTCATAATCATCCAATAAATCAGAATAATCTGAGGCCTCATCATTAGTACGGGCGAGATTTTCTATTTCGTCACCTAGATCTCCATTTCGAACAGACAACGTATCGTTTTGCTGTGCAATAAGACGGAAAGAAGAAAGCACAATGACCACAATGGAAAATAGTGTTATATATTTGAATAAAGGTTTCATAAGCCAAAAGAATAAATCAGTGAAACTTGTGGGGAAATACCAAGCGTCTGATGGACTACAGCAGCAATATCAACCCACAGGTCTTTCAGTTTGTAACCGAATCCGATAGTAAAAATTTCCTGCATCGTTCCCAAGCCTGTTCGGAAAAAGTACTTGTTTTCAATAGAATACTCCATCCCAGCTTTTAATTCGAAATCCGATAATTCCGAATTCCTTTCTATTTCTACAGTAGCCAGTAGACTTTTTGAAAAGCGATATGCCACCCCAATCTGGTAAACAAATGGTAATTTGAAAGTAACATCCCGAAAATTGGATTTAGGAACAGGATCAAACACAGAACCTCCAAGCGTCAGGTTCCTTGAGATATCATACTGGAACCCTAGCTCAAATGTCAGATTGTTATCACTCCCATAATGATCGCCATAACCTGTCTGAAAGTAATCCAGTTTTACACCTGCTCTTAAGTTCGGACTAAGAAAACGGGCATAAGCCAGACCAAATTTAGCTTCATGGTAAAGCGAATAGCCGAAATAATCAATACTGGCACCCAGTACTCCTAAATGCGATGGGTAAAGCACAGCAATACTTTTCGTACTGAGCGGGCCCATACCAAATCTTTCTTGATAATTGATACCAGCAGAGAAATCTTTTACAAGCGCCATTCCCGCCTGGTTATCATTGATATTCCAGAATCCGGTAAGAGCAACGGAACACTGACCCATTCCTGCACTACGCGCGCCTTTTGGCAACAATAAATCCTGGGCAACAAGAATATAGCTGCTTTTAAGTAATATGAAAATTACGAGAAAAGAATATTTTCCCCTTAGGGGAACATTTTTAAGAAAAGAAAAGAACATATCGAATCGGGTTTACACAATTGTGTTTTGCACGACTAAATTACTCATTATTTTTTTTTATCAAAATTCCATTTCGTGCATCATTACATAACAAAAATTTATGCCTATAGTTAGTTTATGAGGAGTTTATCATTTCATTTCCGTTCCAACGTGAGCCGAGGTACAGATATCTTTCAATTACCCTTTGATGTTCTTTATATCAGACATTTATCAGTTCATTTTTATCGTTTTTGCAAAACAAACGACAAAAAATATTACATGAAAACAATTATCGCATTTTGTTTTGTTATGATATTTACTCTGAATCATCAAAAAATAGCAAAGTCGAAATCAGTCGAATATCCTACTAACCTGAGTTCGATATTAAATTGATTTTTTGTACTTATCACTTCTGCCAGATTACGTTTGCTTCCTGTCCGTAACAAAGATATAGTAAGGCAATATTTAAGGCAAAGTTAAACCGGGGTTCATTCGTTTTTATTCGAAGGAACTTCGAAGGAACCTCGAAGCAACCTCGGTTTAATCATAGGTATACTATGGCCTTGCCTCGGAACAGATTCCTATGAAAAGATGTGCTAAATCTAATAACCAGAGTAGAATATCAAAAAGTTGCAGGAAAACTATTGACAGATAAGGGATCGGTTTCCCAACATTATTAAAAAACTTGTTTATTGATGGAATTCAACGCATCACAGGAATCCGTAACTATATAGGAAATCTGATAAATACCCTGTATGACAAAATTACATTTTGTCATTTTTCTATAACAGGAACCATTAACGATATTGAAAATATTTGTCAGATTGAATACTCCGGGCACAGGAGTTTTACCTACTAGTTTATCAAATAGGGTCTCTGGCTTGTTGGCCTGCTCTTTTATGTTAAAATAAACCAAGTATTAAATACGAAACGATTCTGGTTACATCTCAACTCATTCTTTTTTAATCCTTTGTTTATATCGAACTCAGGTTATTAATAACGTGGGGAAAAGTTGAATGCTGGGTTATGAACAGCAGATTGGAGACTCACTAAAAGCAATTTCAAAAAATGTTGGCAAGATTATGGTACCGATACTTTTCTATTAGCGGGAAGTGAAATGGTAAAATTGGAAAGAATACAAAAATAAAATCTCTAAATATTCCTAAATATATTACTTCGACTTTCAGGGATTGAATCTAGGTTTAAACTATTATGTATTTTAGTGGACTCATAAGTCGTCTTTATTTCAAATCAAAAAACTCTCTCGTTATATCATTATGAAACAAGCACTTGAATTCTTACGAGAATTAAAACAAAATAACAATCGTGAATGGTTCATAGAAAATAAATCGCGATACGAATCATCACGAAAAATGATTATCCAGTTTCTGGATCAAAAAATGATTCCGGGCCTGGCTGCTTTTGATCCTTCAGTCCAAAATATCATGGGGAAACAATGTCTTTTCAGAATTTATCGCGACATTCGTTTTTCAAAAGACAAAACTCCTTACAAGACTAATTTTGGAGCTTCTATCGGCCTTGCAGGCCGGAAATTGCAAACAGCAGGTTATTATTTGCATATTGAGCCCGGCAATAGTTTTATCGGAGGAGGAATTTACCATCCTACCTCTGAAGAACTGAAAGCGATTAGAAAAGAAGTTTATTACAGCATTGATAAACTCAATAAAATAAGATCCAATCCTGACTTTAAAAAAGTTTTTGGAGACATTACTGGGGACCAATTGCAAAGAGCACCTTTAGGTTTCCCCAAGGATTTTCCGCACCTAGAGCTTTTAAGGTTCAAAGACTATCTGGTAATGAAATCATTGACTGATGAAGAGCTTTTGAAACCAGATTTAGATCAATATCTTCTGGGGATTTTCAAATTGCAAAAGCCTTTCAATGATTTCCTAAATGAGGCTTTATTAAATGGTAATGACGAAGAAGTTTCGTGAACAGTAAAGAAAACAGAGCCCGGTTTATCCTCCTACTCACTGCTTTAATATGGGGATTGGCATTTGTTGCCCAGCGGGCTGGCATGGAAAATATTGAGCCTTTTGCTTTTAATGGAATTCGTTTTGCCTTGGGGAGTCTTTCTCTGGTTCCTCTGCTTTTCCTTAACAGAAAATCTTCCAGACTTAAAATGGAAAAGCAGGAAAAAACTTTTTTGGTTCAGGGAGGTATTTTTTGTGGACTATTTTTATTCGCAGGATCATCATTTCAGCAAGTTGGAATAGTTTATACAACCGCTGGCAATGCTGGATTCATTACCAGTTTATATGTGATTCTGGTACCTGTTTTTGGATTATTATGGCATCATAAAGTTAATATTCAAACCTGGCTGGGAGTACTCATTGCTTTAATGGGACTGTATTTTCTTTCGGCTAAACAAGACCTGACTTTTGCAATGGGAGACGGACTCGTTTTAATCAGTGCCTTTTTCTTTGCAGGCCATGTATTGATGATTGCCAAATATGCCCCAAAGACAAACATCATAAGACTTTCTATTATTCAGTTTAGTCTGGCATCACTTTTAAGTATGGCCATTTCTTTGTTCATCGAAACGACTACAATGGAAAATATCCGCATGGCTGCTATTCCAATTTTGTACGGAGGTATAATGTCGGTCGGAGTAGCCTACACTTTACAAGTCTTTGGGCAAAAGAATACTCATCCGGCTCATGCTGCCATCATTCTGAGCATGGAATCACTCTTTGCGGCTATCGGAGGGATACTTATACTTCATGAACCTCTTACCTTTCCAATTGCAGTTGGAGGGACATTGATGCTTACAGGAGTAATTCTTTCTCAACTAAGATTCAAGAAGAAAGTAGTTCAGATTTGATTTTTAGAATCTGTTTTATTGACCTAAATCTTCAGGTGTTATGGTAAAATATCCGGGATATTTCTTGATTTTGCCGTCAAACTGGTAATATGGTTTTAATTGAATTGTAATTTCCAGTTTCTGAAGTGTTTTAGCATCTACATTTCCTGAAATAATGCTCATAATTTGATCGACCGAATTCAGTCTTAAAATAGCAGCAAGATTCAAATCAGCATTCAAATCAAATGAAATGTGACCATGTCCGGGAACAACAATGGCTTTTATCAGTTTACCGGTGGCAATAACCTGTTGTTTTTGGACCACTTTCCATTCCATCCCTGATACTGCTGCTTTTTTACCGGAAGAGTTAGTTACCGACACATTAAAAATAGCTTCTGCTGGTAGCTTTCCTTCTAGAAAACCTCTTGAGAACACTATCATATCTTTGAAATTCAAGTCAGAAGCACTTTTTACATGACTGACATCAATTCCAGATACCCGTTCTAAAGCCATTGAACTCACTGAAAATTTACATTGCGAGAAGCGTTCCAGTTCACGCGCCTGATTAACAATTCCACAAGAGCCCAGAAAAAATAATATCATTATTAATCCTCCGAGGCTAAAAAATTTAGCTGCCTTCATCTCCTAATTTTAAGTTAAAAACTAAGCTTTTCCAGCTCGTTTCCGGTCCGTTTCATTCAGAATTATTTTCCTCAAACGAAGCGAACGTGGAGTAACTTCCAGATACTCATCCTTACGAATGATTTCCATATACTCTTCGAGCGAAAATTTAATTGGAGGTGAAATTAAGACTTTTTCGTCAGAACCAGACGCACGCATATTGGTTAGCTTTTTCCCTTTATTCAGGTTCACAACAATGTCACTATCACGTGTATTTTCACCAACAACCTGTCCGGTATAAACTTCGGTATTAGGATCAATATAGAACTTACCACGATCCTGAAGTTTCCAGATAGCGTAAGGAATAGCTACTCCGGTTTCCATAGAAATCAAGGCTCCGTTGGAACGAGACATGAAATCACCTTTCCAGGGTTCAAAACTTTTAAAGCGGTGTGCGATGATAGCCTCTCCTTCAGTTGCAGTTAAAATTACATTCCTCAATCCGATAATTCCTCTGGAAGGAATTGAGAAATCCAGTTGCAAACGATCGTTTTTGGGTTCCATATTCAGAAATTCTCCCTTCCTTGCTGTAACAACATCAATAACCCTTCCTGAAAAATTCTCGGGAACGAGCACAGTCAAACTTTCAACCGGTTCATTTTTTACACCATCGATTTCTTTAATAATAACTTTAGGCTGTCCTAACTGGAACTCATACCCTTCACGACGCATGGTTTCCACCAATATTGAAAGGTGCAAAATACCTCTTCCGTAAACCAAATAAGCATCAGGAGAATCTGTCTCTTTAACACGAAGGGCAAGATTCTTTTCAATTTCATGATATAAACGATCACGTAAGTGACGTGATGTGACATATTTTCCTTCTTTTCCGAAAAATGGAGAGTTATTGATGGTAAACAACATACTCATCGTAGGCTCATCTATTTTGATAGGAGGCAAACCTTCAGGGTTTTCAAAATCGGCAACGGTATCCCCGATTTCAAAATCCTCCAGGCCCATTAATGCTATAATATCACCGGCATAGACTTCGCCTTTGAATTTTTCTTTTCCGAGACCTTCGAAACGATAAAGCTCCTTGATTTTCGATTTCATAATCGTCCCATCCCGTTTTACCAGAGAAACATTCATTCCCTGCTGCAGCTTTCCGCGGCTCAAACGGCCCACAGCAATACGGCCCACATAAGAAGAATAATCAAGAGATGTAATTTGCATCTGAGGAGTTCCTTCTTTGTACTTAGCTGAAGGAATGTGGGTAATAATCTCATCTAGCAGGTAGGAAATATCGGTGGTTGGAGTTCTCCAATCGGGCCCCATCCAGCCTTGCTTTGAAGAACCGTAAACAGTAGCAAAATCCAGCTGTTGTTCGGTTGCTCCCAAATTAAACATCAGATCAAACATAGCCTCCTGTACCTCATCAGGACGGCAGTTTGGCTTATCAACTTTATTGATAACAACGATTGGGATCAGATTTAGCTCAATTGCTTTTTGCAACACAAACCTTGTCTGTGGCATGGGACCTTCGAAAGCATCCACCACCATCAGCACCCCATCGGACATATTTAAAACACGTTCCACTTCACCACCAAAATCGGAGTGTCCTGGTGTATCAATGATATTTATTTTAAAGTCCTTATAACGGACAGATACATTTTTCGAAAGTATTGTGATACCTCTTTCCCTTTCAAGATCATTGCTATCGAGAATAAGTTCGTCTACCTCTTCGTTGTCTCGAAAGAGCTTTACCTGATGTAAAATGCGGTCAACCAGTGTAGTCTTACCATGATCGACGTGTGCAATAATGGCAATATTTTTGATTTTATCCATAGAAATTTCCAGTGTTTATATCGGGGTGCAAAGGTACATCGAATATTGACATCAATTGACATCATAATAAACAGTTTTTACGATGAAAAATCTGTATAATTTTTCCCGAAATTTGTTCCGCTTATAATAAAAAATCAAAATCTTGTTTGAAAGCATGATTTACATTGAACGTAAACAGACCGACCCATATTTTAATATTGCTGCTGAGGAATATCTATTAAAAAATCTGGACGATGAAATTCTGATGTTTTGGCAAAGTACGGATTCAGTTATTCTGGGAAAACATCAAAACACTCTGAAAGAGGTTGACCTTGAATATGTGAACACGCACAATATTCCGGTAATCCGAAGAATTTCAGGAGGAGGAACTGTCTTTCACGATTTGGGAAACATAAACTATACATTAATCACTCGGGGAGAAAAGCAGGAGAATCTTGTGGATTTCAAAAAATTTACCCTTCCAGTGATTCAGTTCTTGAGACAGTTTGGCTTGAAATCACAATTTGAAGGAAAAAATAATCTGATTCTTGCCGGGAAGAAATTTTCCGGGAATTCAGCTCATGTCTTCAAAAACCGGGTAATGCATCACGGAACTTTACTATATGAAACAAGATTGGACATCCTTGAAAATATTATCAATCCGCACCAGGCAGGAGTTCAGGATAAATCCATTGAGTCAATCCGGGCTTCAGTGACCAATATCTCTGATCACTTAAAGGAAAAAATCAGTCTTGAAAGCTTTAAAAAGCAAATGACCGATTATTTTATGGATTATTTTAAAATTGAATCCCGACAATCTCTCTCCACGGAAATAATCCATGAAATCCAGAAACTAGCTCATAAAAAGTATCATGATTGGTCATGGAATTACGGTTATTCGCCTAAATACCAATTCAGTAACGAATTAAAATCCACAAAAGGATTATTTCGGGTTGAATTAGGAGTTAAAGACGGATTTATCACAGAAATCAAACTCCTTCACAATGGGGTTAGGCTTGAAATTATTGAAAATAAAATACTTGGAACCATACACGAGAAATCTATTTTACTAGATAAAATAGGAAGGGACGATAATGCCGGAATCATTGTTGAGGTCCTGTTCCCAAAAACAGGCCCCAACAAGATTCCGGTGTAACAAAAAACTAGTTGAATTCTATTTATTAAAAATTCTGATCTCCTCCTTGCTCCCCTTCATTAGGAGTCTGTTGTCGATTAGGCTTCTGTTTGTAATTATTAATAAAATAGTTTATACTGAACGAAAAGATCGGAGATTGACGTTGAAATGTTGAATGGCTATAAAATCCTGTTCCAGACGAAATCATATCCCATTTTGCTGTTTTGAACAGATCGCGAGCTGACAGGATTACATTCAGTTTTTTATCGAAGAAGTCTTTCCTTAATGCCAGATTGGTAAAGAAAAATCCTTTTCTGCTTCCCTGAACTGTAACAGTTGGGCTACGATAAACACCCATAAACTCAATCTGGAAATCATGCTTTAACTTGAAAGTTGGAGTGAAACGAGTATTCCAATTTGTTGAATTGGCACTCACATCGGATCCGGTTACATTTCCTGTAAGACGATAATGATAAACCGTTCCGCTTACATTAAAACTGAACCAGTTTGTCAGTCTTAGATTTATCATCGTTTCCATTCCCAGGGAATAATCCTTATCAAGGTTAGCACTGGTATGATAAATTATTCCGTTATCTCCCAAGGTCAAAACACGGGTAACATTATTTTTTCCAATCCGGTAATAGCCTTCCAGAGAAATAAACGACTGTCCTATAGCTTTCTGCATTCCCAGCTCGTAAGAATCGATGTACTCCGGTTCAAGTTTCGGGTTCCCTACCCTGACATTATACGGATCAATAATGATTGGGAACGGATTCAGATCCCAACCGTGGGGACGATCAATTCTCCGGGTATAGCT
This sequence comes from Bacteroidales bacterium, assembly GCA_014860665.1. Taxonomy (GTDB): domain Bacteria; phylum Bacteroidota; class Bacteroidia; order Bacteroidales; family F082; genus Sulfidibacterium. Next base: position 22,216 of record JACZJI010000020.1, read on the forward strand.
TGTATAAAGCTGGTAATTATGAGTAAACTTATAAGATAAGTAAATGCTTGGGAAATAGTCAAATCGCTTGATTTTAAAGACTCCTGAACCATCATTGGTATTTACACTTCTGTCTGTATACTCACCTCGAAAACCAAGCTCATAACCAAATTTATCTATCTGATCTTTAAAGCTTACATAGGCTGCATATATATTTCTTGTAAAGTCAATAACGCTGCTGTTATCCGGATTAAAGCTCCAGGTACCGCTAACAGGATCATAGTTCATGTAATCATATTGACCGGTTTCACGTCCCAAACGAGCCTGACCACCTGCCTCAAATTTTCCTTTTATTCCAACAGGCAAAGCGTAATCAATTTTAAAACGGAAGTCGCTGGAAGTATCTTTTGTGTCTGTCTGAATGCTATTTGTAGCTTCCCCTTGTCTTATCCAGTTTGCGTCTGTTGCATAACTGTTCTGGGTTTCTTTATCATCACCTTTTCTATCAGAATAGAATACCAACATTTCAATCTGGTGTCCCAGATCATTAAACTTATGTAAAAAGTCAATCTGACCACTATAGTAATTTCCTATACGATTAGAATTACTTATTGAACTGGAATCAGCCTGAAAAGTTTGTGGAAAGTCATAAATACCGATATGACTATTGTTGTTTGAGCCAAATCCGTAGCTCCCAACACTTGCAGAAAGAAAAAGGTTTGTTTTTTCTGTAAAATAAAAGTCCATACCTCCTTTTACTCTGTAGCCTTTTCTGGTTCTAACCCCAGCAATATCAGAATTTCTGTAATTAGTAGTATCATTCTTGATCGTCGAGTTATCAAGCGTTGCATGCATATTCATCGGCCTGTTGTTTCCGTTTACGGAAAGTGAATAACTGACCTTTCCTTTCCTATAAGCGAGAAGCAAATTTCCCTGATATTGATTTCCGGTAGAAGTTGAACCGCCAATCATACCGTTAAGACCTTTTCTTCTTTCATCTTTAAGGATAATATTGATAATACCGCCTACACCTTCCGGATCGTACTTTGCAGAAGGATTAGTAATAATCTCAATACTTTTGATCGCTGAAGCCGGAATCTGTTGCAGCGCATCACTTCCGCTAAGAACACTAGGCCGGCCATCTATCAGTACGGTAAAGTTTGATGAACCCCGAAGCGTAACATTTCCTTCCAGATCAACATTCACGGAAGGCACATTCTGTAAAGCATCAATCGCAGTCCCTCCAGCTGCCGTTAAATCTTTGGAAACATCAACAACTTTTTTATCAATTTGATAAGAAACCCTTGGTTGGCGTGCAGTCACCTCAACATCTTTAAGTGTAGCTGTTGCAGGCATCAAAAAAATATCAGGAACTCTAATATCTTTGTGATTATTTGAAATTTCAATATTCCCAATTTTCTTAATATTAAAACCAATAAAATGAATCATCAGGTAATATTTCCCATTTCTGATACCCCTAAAACTAAAGGAACCCATTTTGTCCGTAATGCTCCCTGTTACCATAGAAGAATCTGCGGAACGATATAATACCACATTGGTATATTCCATGGCCACTTTCTGATCTTTGGAAAACACTCTTCCTGTGATACTCCCACCCGATGGCGCTTCCATACTTCCTTGTGACGGGCTTTGCGCAAATCCTAAAGAAATTGTTCCTACTAGTATTGCCAGACCTGCAAATAAAGATTTAAATTTCATTCTTACTGGTTATTAATTTTTCATTTGAAATAAGACGACTCTTTTTAGTTTGAACTTTACGGGCTCCACCATGGCCTGGAAACCGCCACCGCCCCAGCCTCCGTGCATGCTACCCATTCTTCCGTTGACACCTTCACCCATTCCGCCACCTTCACCGAAATCTTCACCTTCCATCTGACGGCTGTTTCCTCCTCCGGGAATGCCTCTATCCATGGAAGAAGCGGTAACCTTCTGTTCAAATGTCCCTGTTTCAAATATCAAGCTGAATGGTTTCTCTTTCGATAAATAAGACGATGTGTTTTTGAAAACTTCTTTAAGCGGAATTATGGCTTCGTAAACAATCTCACCTTCATCATTCATCTGAACAATGGCATTGATATCTCCTGAATCAAAATATGAATTGTTCATCCCTTCTTTATCGAAATTAATTAACCGGCCGGTTTCCTGACCTGTCAAATACCGAAGATTAAACTTTTCTATCATTTCAGCTCTGCGTTTCTTAATCTCTTCAGGAGTAAGCTGTTTACGGGGACCTTGCTCTTGTTGTTCCGACATATTTCTTTGGCTCTTCATACGATCATGCATTCTTGTCTGAGGATAGTTAATTCCAAGAACATTTTTGCCTTTCCCCTCTGGATCAATCCATACATTAAATCCTAAAGCAATCGCTTTTCTGATTAAAGCAGGGTTTGTCATTTTTATTTCAAGATAAAGGTTTTGGTCATCATTGGTCATACCATATTGAAAACCAGAACTTTTATCAAATTTCATAGGTAAGTTCCAATCGGTATAATGTCCGTTAATAATCAATGCCGTATCCTGCTTACCACATTTTTCTACTTCTTTATTTTTTGCGGAAGCATAAGGTGTCAACATCAAAAATGAAATAATCCCGACAAGAAATGTTTTCATGGTTTCATTAATTAAGTTACAAAATTCAATTATCTCAATATTCTATAAAATTCTATTATACCGGATGAAAGATAAATTAGACGAAATACGCCTTTTAACAGACTAAAATTTTTAGAATCCTAATCAGTTAATTTGGCCAAGAGCATCGGTCAGAAGGCTTTTGTATGAGTTTCCAACAGGAATCCATTTACCTGAAATAACCACCCTGTTCTTTTCAATTTTTTCAATTTTAGGAATTGAAACTATGAAGGACCTGTGTACTCTGACAAACATGTCTTTGGGTAATTTATCCACCATGTGTTGCATGGAGATCAGGGTAAGGATAAATTTATTGTTCATTACTATTTTCACATAATCCTTCATCCCTTCAAAATAAAGGATGTCGTCATACGAAACTCGAACAATCTTGACCCCGTCTTTCACAAACATGAATTTTCTTTGTGAATTACCTAAATCCTCCGAAATTTCATGTTGCTGACTGGTGCGAGCTTTGTTCACAGCCTTCATAAACCGGTCAAAAGAGAATGGTTTCACCAAATAATCCGTTGCATCAAGATCAAAACCGGAAACCGCATATTCGCTGTATGCTGTGGTAAAAACCACTAAAGGCTTATAAACCAATGATTCATAAAACTGAATTCCGTTTAAATCCGGCATCTGAATATCCAGGAAAATCAGATCTGGTTTTTCCTGCTGTATTTTGTCCAAAGCTTCAAAAGCGTTCTTACAGGATGCTATTAACCGCAAAAAGGGAACTTTCTCCACATAAGACTCTATGATCTCACGGGCAAGCGGCTCATCATCAACTATAATACACTTCATCATGATTTTAAGTTAAGATGCAAATTTACTTTAAAAAAACCTTTGCTTGTGTCGTAGTTCAAAACATAATCGTCGCCATAGTGCAACTCAAGCCTCTTTTTCACATTTGCCAGACCTATTCCTGAAGAAGCGTCTTTACTTTTTGCATGCGATATACGATTGACAACTTCGAAGGCAAGATGATTCCCTTTAACAGATAATTTAATTCGTATATCGGCACCTTCAGAATCAACTCCATGTTTGAAAGCATTTTCTACAAAAGGTATAAACAACAAGGGTTCGATTGTTTTTGAGGATAAATCACCTTCCACATCAAAACTTATCTTGGCTTCAGACGGAAGTCTGAGTCTTTGTAGTTGTATATAATTTTTAAGATAATCCACTTCTTTTTTCAACAGAACATTCCCATGATCAGCATCATAAAGCATATGACGAAGCAGATCCGAAAGCTGAAGCAAGGCATCAGGGGTTTTATCTGATTTCTTTATAGCCAGCGCATAAATTCCATTCAAACTATTAAATAAAAAATGTGGATTTACCTGTGATTTTAAAAAGGAAAGTTCAGAAACCAACTTCTCTTTCTCCATTTCTTTTCTTTTTCTGTCCTGTTTGTACCACTCACGCGTTTCGCACAAAACCGTTCCGATCAGAAAACCAAGTAATACAACAAAGACAGTTCCGTTGTTCTCTTCGTTACGATGCCGTTGCATCCTGTGTTCAATCTGTTGTTTTTTTTGAGGAGACACATTTTCCACCTGCACAGGCTGTCCATATTTATTATGAACGTATCTCATCACTGTATCATTCACATAATAAGTAAAAACAAGACTTGCCAGAAGTGCAATAAAAAAGAACAACTGTTTCTTTTTCAGTAACAACTTAGGTACGAAAATGAAATAATTCAAATAAAAAAATGAAATAACAAGAATAAAATGCAGGTTTCTTTTTACCAGAAAAATAGTTCCTGAGGGTGCCTCGAAAAGCAAATCAGGAAGAAAATACACCGCTATCCATGCCAGAACATGGAGCGCAGGCGTCAAATACTTTTGAATTTTCATAACCGATCGCTAAATTTCTTGCGAAAATACAGATAGTTAGTTTATTATTTGATTATTTTAGACAAACGGAAACTTTAACACGACGGAAACACATTTGAAAACGACCAATTTTTAACCAAATACAATTTGAATTTCTATCTTTGTAAAAATTAACCTGCACAACTATGAAAAAAATTAACACTTTCTTATCATTCTTGATTTTTATCGGCATTTTTATCAGTGCCTGCAATCAAACAGTAAAAAACAAAACATTAATGAATACAAACAACCCATTATTGGGAACTTTTAATACTCCTTTTGGGGTACCACCATTTTCTGAAATTACAGCAGAAGATTACAAACAAGCTTTTGAAATCGGAATAAAAGATCAAAATGCTGAGATTGAGAAAATCACAGCTAATAAGGAAGTTCCTGACTTTCATAATACAATTGAGGCACTTGAGTTCTCCGGAAAGCTGTTAAAACAAGCCAATATTATTTTCGAAAACATCCTTTCTTCCAATACCAACGACACATTGCAACAAATTGCGAAGGACGAGGCACCAGTTCTTTCAGCTCATTGGGATAATATCCTTATGAACCAAGAACTTTTTGAAAGAATAAACAGTGTTTATCAAGAAAAAGCTCAGCTTAAGCTGAATACTGAACAAAGTATGCTTTTGGAAAAAACTTATAAGACTTTCGTTCGTGGAGGTGCAAAACTTTCAGCCTCAGACAAAAACAAATTGAAAGAAATTAATGGAAAGCTTAGTGTCCTTTCGTTGCAATTCGGAGATAATGTTTTAGCAGATAACAATGCGTTTGAACTTACGATTACCGACAAAAAAGACCTTGCTGGTTTGCCGGAATCTGTAATTGAAGCCGCTGCGGAAACAGCAAAGGAAAAGGGCAAAAATGGGGAATGGGTTTTTACACTTAACAAACCCAGCTTAATCCCGTTCTTACAATATGATCAGAACAGAGAATTGCGCAAGAAAATGTTTCAGGGTTATATCATGCGCGGCGATAACAACAATAAAAACAATAATGAAGATATATTAAAACAAATGGTAAATCTCCGTCTGGAGAAAGCAAAATTACTAGGTTACACTACTTATTCTGATTTTGTTTTGGAAGAAAGCATGGCAAAAACTCCACAAGCCGTGTTTAAGCTTCTCGGACAAATTACTCCCGCAGCCATAGATTTAGCCAAAAAAGATCGGGATCATTTGCAAGAACTTTCTAATAAAGAAGGAAATAATTTTAAAATCAAGCCCTGGGATTGGTGGTTTTATACAGAGAAGTTGAGAAAAGCAAAATATGATCTGGATGATGCTGAACTTCGTCCCTATTTTTCATTACAGGATGTTCGCCAGGGACTTTTTGATGTCCTAAACAAACTTTATGGAATCACTTTTAAGCTAAACAAGGATATCCCTACTTATCAGAAAGATGTGCAGGCCTATGAAGTTCATGAAGCCGACGGGACACTTACCGGAATTTTATACATGGATTTTTTTCCTAGATCGAATAAGCAAGGTGGAGCATGGATGACAGCTTATCGTGAGCAACATTATGAAAACGGAAAAAATGTTATTCCTGTCGTTTCTGTTAACTTTAATTTTACTTCTCCTACCAAAAACCAACCTGCTTTATTGAGCTTTGATGAAGTGGAAACCATGTTTCATGAATGTGGACATGCTATTCACGGACTGTTTAGTAAATGTCAATATGAAAGCCTTGCCGGTACTTCAGTCCCCAGAGACTTTGTTGAGATGCCTTCACAGATTCTGGAAAACTGGGCTGATGAGCCGGAAGTTCTGAAAAGTTATGCTAAAAACTATAAAACAGGGGAACCCATTCCTGACAATCTCATTAAGAAAATGGAACTTAGTAGCAGGTTCAATTTAGGTTTTACACTTACGGAATACCTTGCTGCTTCCTATCTAGACATGGACTGGCACACGAGGAAAGAACCCTTTACGGGAAAAGTCAACGATTTTGAAAATGAAGCTATGGGGAGCATTCATTTAATTTCTGAAATTGTTCCAAGATACCGCAGTACCTTTTTCAACCACATTTTTTCAGGTGGATATGCTTCAGGATATTACAGCTATGTTTGGGCGGAAGTAATCGACGCTGATGCATTTCAGGCCTTTAAAGAAACCTCACTTTTCGATAAAGCTACCGCCACCCGTTTCAGGGAAGACATCTTATCAAAAGGTGGCACTGAAGATCCAATGAAATTATTTAAGGACTTTCGTGGAAGAGAACCCAAAGCTGATGCTTATATGAAAAAGAAAGGGTTGATCTAAAAAAAATAAATTATCCCGATAAGGGAGAAATTCTATTGTTGCCCCATTTCAATATTAATCAATATTTTGACAAATATCATCAAATAAAAAAGGGACATTTTCTTATCGAAATCGTGTATTAATATGATTCTGTGTATAGAGAATAAAGCAAAAACACAAAATTTGTGAAATTTTTTTTATAAATTTATCGTACCCTTAATTAGTCTTTTCAAAAACCAATTTAAGGCAAAAGGCCGAAATACATTATTATATAAGAAGTTATAAAGAGAAAAAAGTGTGAGGCAGGATAAAATCGGGCTTTGATAAACAATATAAATTATCAGACCTTTACGTATGAAAATACGGTCGATCATATTACTTTTTAATGTCATTATATACGCAAGTATAAACTGCTATTCTCAAACTCCAGTTTTTTCTGCAAACCAAATCTGTGAGCTTAATCCTTTGCTGTACAACAGGATTAATTTATACCGACTTCAGAAATCCGACCCTCAGGCGATCCATCGCCTAATCAGTTATTGTAACACCCTCCTACGCAAATGAAAACAACTTTCCTTTTCATAACGTTGCTTTTCCTGTCAATTTCAGCATTTACACAAAATACTGAAAAAGTAATGAATTGCCATTTCAACAATGTTCCCTTTGAAAAATTTTGCAACGAAGTGTATCAGGAAACCGGTGTCAGAATATTTTACAAACGACAATGGGTTAGTAGTCTTAAAGTCACATTACATGCCGACAATATTACGGCAAGACAGGCAGTGATGCTCGCCGTCAGGAACACCAAACTTGAAGTTTCGCAGTGGAATAACGATCTGGTACTAGCGCCACATGAAAAGCTGTTTACAAAACTTCCCACCTATCATCATGAAACAATACCTGTAACCACAGCTACTTCCAAAAAAATGACCGCCAGCGAAGAAAAATATCTGATTGGAAGAAGGCCCGGTATTACCAAAACAATCAGCGTCGGATATCTAGAAGGTCCTCTGGATAACGGTAAAGCCACTATTTTGGGACGAATCATGGACGAAGAGACAGGAGCACCAGTCGCTTTTGCCACGTGTTATATTGAAGAAACAAAAACAGGTGCTGTTTCAGGAAAGAACGGATTTTTTACACTAATCCTAAAACCCGGAAAGTATACGCTTTCATTCAATTATATGGGGTATCAACATAAGAAACTCATGATGAATGTTTTATCCAGCGGAAAATTTACAATAAATCTTCAGAAAACGGCATTCCAAATCCACGAATTAGTGGTTCACGGTGACCGTCAGAGGAGCATGACCGAAAAAGATCCGGGTATTGATAAAGTTTCCATGAGTTCCATCAAGGGATTGCCAATGATGATGGGGGAGAGCAATATTATAAATGTTTCGGGAACATTGCCGGGTATCGTAAGTGAAGGAGAAGGAACTGCCGGTTTGAATGTTCGTGGAGGAGGTGCTGACCAGAATGCTTTCTATATTAATAAGGTCCCTATTTATAACACATCACACCTTTTTGGTTTCTTTCCGGCTTTCAATTCAGATATTATTAAAGACTTTTCCATTTACAAAGGTTACATTCCAGCCATGTACGGAGGTCGTCTCTCTTCGGTTTTCAATATTATCACCCGACAGGGAGACATGAAACGTTTTACAGCACATGGAGGTTTAAGTCCGGTATCCGGGAACATTGAGTTTGAAGGTCCTATAAAAAAAGATGCATTGTCATATATCTTTAGTGTCAGGTCGACATACTCTGACTGGATTTTAAAAAAGATTAACGATCCTACAATTAAAGCCAGCTCTGCCAATTTTTTCGATTACTCTGGAGGGTTTTCATACAATTCAGCTAATACCCAAATGCAGCTTTTCTACTATCATAGTTTTGACCATTTCAAGCTTGCTGAAATTGACGATTATAATTATTCTAATAATGGAGCTTCATTAGACATTAATCATAATTTTTCTAACACATTTAGAGGTGATTTTACGCTCATTGCCTCACAATATTCTTTCAGCACCATTAACAAAGAACAACTTTCAAGCGCTTATCAACAAGCCTATAAGATGGGGCATTATGAAGCAAGAGCTGATTTCACAAAAACGATAAGCAATTCTAATTCAATTAATTTCGGATTTGGAGCCGTGCTTCATAAACTTGACAGAGGAAATGTCATCCCCTATGATACAATGTCGCTTTTGGTACCTGTAGCCTTAGGCAAAGAAAAAGGAATTTCAGCATCTATTTATGTGTCTGACACATACAAACCATTCCCTCTTTTAAGTATCACCGCCGGGATGAGGTTTACTATGTATTCACCACTTGGGCCCTCTACGGCATACAATTATCAACCAGGGATGCCCGTAAATCTTCTTTACGTAAGCGATACCGCCAACTTTGGGAATAACGTCCCTATTCATTGGTACCCGGAACCGGATGTAAGGATCGCTATAAAATACCAAACAGACGAAAACGGAAGTATTAAACTGGCTTTCAATCAAATGCACCAAAATCTATTCATGTTAAATAATACACTTTCCATATCTCCTAATGTTCAATGGAAGCTGGCTGACTATCATATCCGTCCTTCAAAAAGTAATCAGGTCTCTTTTGGAGTTTTCAGGACAATACCCAAAACCGGACTGGAGGCCTCGGTTGAAGCATATTATAAGGAAGAAGTCAATGATCCCCAATTTAAAGACGGAGCTTCTTTTATAAGTACTCAACATATCGAAACCGAAATTTTGCAGGGAAATGGAAAGAGTTATGGCGTCGAGGTGCTGTTGAAACGTACCAATCGAAAACTCAACGGATGGCTCTCTTACACTTATTCACGGTCAATGATGCGAGTGAATGGAGGACAAATCTGGAACAGCATTAATAATGGCGAAACCTATCCGTCGAATTATGATATCCCGAATATCTTGAACCTGGTTATGGACTACCATTTAAATATGCGTATCACTTTTTCGACAATTATGACATACCGGACCGGCAGGCCCATCACCTATCCGGTTTCTGGGTATTATTTAGATGATGCGCCCTATTTGAATTATTCAAGCCGTAATGCATACCGGATCCCAAATTATTTTCGTATGGATTTATCTATGGTAATAGAAGGAAACCTTAAAAGGCACAAATTCATGCACAGTTCGTTTGTTTTTAGTGTTTATAACCTGACTGGGAGAAAAAACCCCTATTCAGTATATTTTAGTTCATCAGAGGGCCAAATAAATTCATATTCCTATTCTGTAATAGGCGTACCTATTTTTACCATTACATGGAATTTCAAACTGGGAAATTATGCTTCGGAATAAATTCATAGCGATTGTTGTGATACTATTTACACTTTCATCCTGTGTAAAATTTTACACGCCGAAGATTAAAGACTCGGATGAAAATCAATACGTCATTAACGGACAGGTGACCATGGGCACGCAGACACAAACAGTAAATATTTCCATGACCGCACCCGTCAACAGCCTCATCTACAAACCTGTCACGGGCTGCAAGGTTACGATC
>JACZJI010000021.1 GCA_014860665.1 Bacteroidales bacterium
AGTAATGTATTGATTTTGGTTTTATCAAATCCCACGATGATCTGACCGTTGATGTCTGTCTGCGGTACGCCCTGCTGCCCGCTTTTTTTAACCATAGCTTCGGCAGCTTTCTGGTCTTTGGAAACGTCAATGTCGGTAAACCGGATGTTGTTCTTTTTTAAATGTGTTTTCAGTGTGTTGCACCAGGTACAGGTTGGCGTTGAATAAACAGTAACACGTTTCTGAGGTTTTTCTTCTCCTGTTGCAGTTGCATGATACAAGTTGTCTTCGAACAGACTTTTGTAAAAGCCTTCATCATTGCAACCCTTCACCACTTTCGAGAATTTCTGTCCTTCGAAAACCAGCAAGGAAGGTGCTGAAGTAACGTCGTATTTTGTATGAATATCGCGTACCAGAGTTACATCGGCGGCAGCCACATTCACTTTGTCAATTTTGTCAAGTGCACTGACAAGACTGTTATAGCTGCAATCGCTCACCTCGGAACCCTTTTTATATAGCAGCACATAGTTTCTGCTTTCCGGGTTGAGGAAGTTCTGCATTTCGTCGAATGAAGCAACGTTCTTAATTTCCATAGTCCTATTCTTTAGTTATGATCCTTATTAAATCAATGATTATGCCATGCCTGAAAATGCCTGTTGGCAAATGACTATTTTTCAGTCATGACAATTTTTCATTTTTCCGTCAGTAAATAAAAGGAATCACTTTTTTGGTTCTACTCATATATGTTTTATAATCTTCACCAAATTGTCCAATTAAACCTTTTTCCTCATAAGGCATTTTCAGCAGCAAAGCTACTGTCAGAGCCAGGATCACAGCCAGTCGAAGCGGAGTGTAATGTGTCACCACCAGCGGAATAAAAGCCACTACCTGTGCGAGGTACATGGGATGCCGGATAAAATAGTAAGGTCCGTAGGTGATAAGTTTTCCGCCTTCTTTGGGAAGCGGCCGGATGTTGACATTATGGATGCCTGCCACATAAATGGCAAGAATCCCAAGTCCGATTCCGAAAGATTCCACCATCAAACCAAGGGCAGAACCCGCCACCCATGTTCCGCTGATAGCCAGATATAGTAAGCTTCCAAGCTGAACAGTCACCAACAGGTTCGGATATATTTTTTCTTTAAACATGATACTTTTAAAAATGGCCGGTTCCGGCACTTAATTTTATGCAAGTAGAGAGAAAGTGTTGTTTCCCGAAACCGGCAGACAAAAGTAAGAAAAGTTAAAGTTCATTTTTAACAACGGTGGTTCTCCCCGGATTTAAATCCCGGGAACTGATTATTGGTATGAGCTTCCCGGGGTTTAACCGGGGACCCGTCCTTCGGGTTAATCGTCCTCTTCATCGCTGGGGAAGGTGATACCGGGCTTTTTCCAATAATCATCATCGTCGTCTTCGCCCATGAGTTCGGAGATTTCTTCCTCGATCTCCCAGGAATATTTCTTGCGTTTGGGGCCGGATTCCTTATAATAAAAAGCCATAACGATGCCGGAAAACAAGCCGCCCATGTGGGCTTCCCATGAAATATGTTGTTTCGGAAAAAAGCCGGGGAAAGCGCCCCAGATAAGGCTTCCGTAAAGAAAAATAACGACCAGGGAAAGGGCTGCCAGCGGTGTATTTTTACGGATTATCCCGCTGACGAACAGAAAGGCAGCCAGGCCATAGATCACCCCGCTAACGCCGATATGATACGCATCACGGCCACCGAACCACACCCAGATACCGCTCATCAGCCAAACGAAAATCAGCACCCTAATCGAAATCTCTCTGTAAAAGTAGAACAATGCCACACCTAATACGAGGAAAGGAATTGAATTAGCGCCCAAGTGTTTAAACCCACCATGGATGAGTGGTGCGAGGATAATTCCGGGGAGACCGTTAGCGTGTAACGGGTGTATACCGAAACGCGCAAAATCTAAATGAAAACTATACTGGACCAACTGGATAACCCACATCAATATCAAAAGCACCAGGGGAATAAAGAGTGCACCGGTAAATTTCTTTTTATCACTTCCCATGGTTTTTTGATTTTGATCTATGCATCAAATAGCCTGCCAGGCTGCAATATTTCTCTTTTTCAGTCGCGATTACTGCAAATGTATGGGAAAAATGAGAGAAAGAAAACCCGGAGATTGTTTCATCAGTCATCTCCTCTGGATGACTTTCTGATAGATATATTATTTGACACGAACAATCTTCTCTACTCCTTTTATCTGCATCAGTTTATGCTCAAGCTGAGTAAGGTGTTCGTCGTCTTTGATCATGAGATTTACTTTTCCTTCGAAACGTTTGCCAATAGTCTGAAAACTAATGGAACGCATGTTGATCCTAAGGTCATTGGATATTGTTCTTGTAACAGCTTCTACCAGACCCAGGGAGTCTTGTCCAAGGATTTTAATATTCACTATATAGAACGCCTTTTCTGTAAGGTTAATCCATTTCACTTCCAGCACTCTGTATGGGTAGCGATCATTGAGTCGCTTTGCATTAGGACAATTATTCCGATGAATGGATATACTTCCCAGATTGGTCACAAAACCGAAAACCTGATCGCCCGGCACAGGATTGCAGCACTTGGCAAATCGATAATTAACATTCTTGACATTATCTCCGATATAGAGGATATCGTCTGATCCTTCTTTTTCAGTTGCAGACGATTTTTTCTCCGGCACGATCTCTTCAGCCGATTCTTCCTGTTTTTCAGTGAGGTAATTTTTCAAAACCGATTTAACCAGACTAAGGTCGAGCTTTTCAATAGCAAGCAGATAATACAATTCGACAGAGGTGTCCAGTTTAAAATGCTTAACCAGATAATTGATCAAATCGTCAGAGCTCTTTAATTTCCAGTTTCTTAATTTACGCTGGAGCAACCCCTTTCCTATTTCAGCCTCGGCATATTTCTCTTCTTTTAACTGACGCTTAATATGGTTCCGGGCCTTGGCTGTAGCCACAAAAGCAAGCCAATCTGTCTTGGGTTTCTGATTTTTAGTGGTGATAATATCTACCCTGTCACCATTTTTCAATATATGACGAATTGGCACCACCCTGTTGTTTACACGAGCGCCACTACATGTATTACCAATAGTGGTATGGATATCATAAGAAAAATCCAACACGGTAGAACCCATAGGCAACCGCCGCAAATCACCCTTTGGCGTAAAGACAAAAATAAACTCCTGATTCATCTGTGGCCGATAAGCATACTCATCACCCAATGCTTCCGGGTGCTCCAGGACATCCCGTACCTGAACAAGCCAGTCGTCCACTTCTTTAGAGCGCATGAGCCCTTTGTACTGCCAGTGAGCAGCCTGACCTTTTTCAGCAATCTCATCCATTCGTGTGGTTCTGATCTGAACTTCGACCCATTTGTTATCAGGCCCCATCACAGTGGTATGAAGCGATTCATAACCAGAAGCCTTGGGAGTAGTTACCCAGTCGCGCAACCTCTTAGGATTTGGATTATAGATATTGGTAACGAGAGAGTAAACGCGCCAGCAATCTTCCTTTTCTTTGTTTTTGGACTTGCTGTTGACAATTACGCGGATGGCGAAGAGATCATAGACCTCCTCAAATTCCACATTTTGCTTTTTCATCTTCTCCCATATGGAAGGAACCGATTTAGTGCGCCATTTTATCTGGTACTCAAAGCCGTTTTCTATTAATTCTTTCTCTATTGGCTTGATAAAATCGTGGATGTAAACTTCCCGTTTCTGTTTTGTAGCTTTGATTTTATCAAAAATAGCTTTGTAAATTTCCGGCTGCTCATACTGCATGAGCGTTTCTTCCATCTCACTTTTAATTCTATATAATCCCAACCGGTGAGCAATGGGAATGTAGATGAATTTTATTTCATCAAAAAATTTGATTTTCTGACTTTTAGTCAGGGAAAATGGTCTTCTGACATCATTAAGACGGTGCGCCATTAAGAGCAGTATAACGCGGATGTCATCAATCATTGAAAGGAAAAGATTTCTGAAAGTATCAGACTGAAAAGAAACCCTTTCTGTATGTAATGATGAAATTTTCTGAAAACCCTGAATGATTTCCAGAACATTTTTACCAAATGAAATTTTGATATGTTCTGATATCTCATTATTGGAAACATCCATACTATGCAGCAAAGCACAGATAGCCGAAGGAACACCGAGGTTGATTTCCTTTAGGGCAAGTGTAGCTACCTCTATGTGATGTTCAAAAAACGGAAATCCTTCTGGTGTTGTTTTATCTTTATAAGTAGCAACAGCATAATCCCATGCATTCTGAATAAACTCTCGTGCATGTTTCCCCCCTTTTTCTTCTGTATACGCGAGTAATTCATCAAGTTTTTTCCTTATTTTATCTTCATTTCGGTTCATGAAATACTTCAAAAGTTTTTATGATGTCATGCCAATCACTCATCAAAAATCATTCTCAATATCATCATTGGCAAAACAAATCAGTTAATATTCTTTGTCATTTCTGAAAATGGTTTAGACAGTATTGATCCTGTCAAATACCATGGTTCTCCAACCACTGATTGTCGCAATTCACACAACAGTGCTTCCCACTTAAGGAAAACGGTAAACGAAGAAAAAAACAGGAAACTTTTTAGTAAATTTAAAACAGTCGATTTTACCAGGAATTCATCCATCACTTATTGTATTTCAACAGTCAATTTTCGAAAGGTCATCTCATCGCAGCATGGTTTAAGCGTGGATAATGTACCTTTTTTTACAACACATTGCCCCTTAAAATGAGCAATCCAGGTGCATGTTTCTGCTTGAAATGCATCATGACCGCAAACTTCAATCAATGTCTCAACGACAAAATCAAAAGTATTGACAGTGTCATTAAAAAGCACAAGGTTCTTTAAATCCGATGCTCTGTCTAAAGTTTGATCTCCCGACTGTTTCCTTTCTTTTGTAGTCATCATTTCTTGCTGTTTCATTACAAATATAGTCGAAAATTGTAAAAAATAAAAGGGCTAATTGTTAAATAATCTAGACATCATGCATCTAAAGATACATTCCAAGCCACAACCCCTTTGATCTCAACAAAATGGCTCATTTCCATGCAAAGAAAAGAAGAAAAAAGCAATTTTATTCTGATGCAGAGGAATTTTACCTTCCTTTTTTCATCCACCGGGGAAAGATAAATCCAGCAGAACGGTTATATCCCACCAGATTTTCATTAACCTTTATAACATCTTCAACAGAATAAAAGGCTTGTGGATTAAACTTATTGATGATTTCAATAATTGTCTTGTTATCGCTCCTTTTTACGATTGAATAGATAATATGAACACCACCTTCTTTCCCTTCTGCCTCAATAACCGTAGCTCCAAACCCGTGTTCTTTCAGGCTTTTAATAAGAGAAGAAGCATCTTTTTGCGTGATGATTCTGAACATATGAATTCCAAGAGCAAGCTTTTGTTCAATACGCAACCCAACATAATTCCCGGTAGCAAAGCCCGCTGCATAAGCTATATAACAAGTTACGTTATCCAAATTTTGCATAATTCTGGTAATGGCAATCAACCAAATCAAAACTTCAAAAAAGCCTAAGATAGGAGCTACAACTTTATTGCCTTTGGAAACAAAAACTATACGAAGGGTATCAAGGGAAACATCCAGAATTCTTGAGCAGAAGATCAAAAAAGGCAAAAGCAGGTAAGTAAACCAAAAAGAATCGAAAAATGCAGCTTGCATGAAAACTAAATTTACACAAAATTAAGTTAAAAAAACGAAGTCTGGCCAGTCACATTGGATGCAAAGCCAAAAAGATGTTTTTGGCTTTCATTTCATTGCATTGTAAAAACCTCTAAAAAAGGCTTTTGCATTTTTTCCTAAATTTTGTGTTTTGTAGCCTCCCTCTTGTATGAATAAAGTAGGATATTCCATAAGACCGATTATTTGTCCATTTTGATAAAAATCTCTAGTGACCAATGGCCAGGTACCAGTGGGATCACCTTTTGAAGTGTCAAAACCGATCGAGACGATCAAGTAATCAGGTTTAAACTTTTTAATTTGATCGGTTGCTTTCAATAAATGCTCCCGATAAACATTGTATGTTATTTTTTCAGAAAGAGCATAATTTTTATTAAAACCGACCCCTTCTCCCTCTCCCTCTTCACTACTGAATCCTGAGAAATAGGGATACGCAAAACTTGGATGTCCGTGAATGGATAATGTAAAAACATCCGATCGTTTGTAAAAAATTTGCTGTTGTCCGTTACCGTGATGGTAATCCAGATCCAATATGGCAACTTTTCCATATCTGGAAAGAAAGTTAGCCGCTATGGCGTTATTATTAAAATAACAAAATCCGCCAAATACATTTTTTTCTGCATGATGTCCGGGAGGACGGGTAAGAACATAAGCAGCACGGGTTCCCTGTAAGATTTCATCGGCTGCTGTCAAAGTGCTGTCCACACCCGAACGAGCGGCAAGATAGGCGTTTTTATTGAGAGGCGTAAAGGTATCAATGCAATAATATCCTGCTCTTACACTCAATTCCTTCGGTGGCTTGGTATTATTTCGAATGGGAAAGACGTAAGGATAAACCGATTTATCTACAGCAATTTTTTGTATAACGTCTTTAAAGTATTGGAAATATTTATGATCATGGACATCGGTAATAAAATGGTCCGGATAATGATGGGTTTTTTGTTCCCTAAAAATCCCTGTTGGTATTATTTCCTTCATAATACTTTGAATGCGCACGGGAGCCTCAACATAACCTCTTTCCTTAATGTGATGGATAAAGTGTTTATCGTTAACAACTAGAAAAATAGAAGGTTTCCCATTGGTTGGAACAGGTTGTGATTCAGATTTTTTCTTCTGGTACCGAAAAGGACGAATTTTTACCGGATCATCTATAATACTGTCAATTACCTCTTTTACATAGGTTTCCGGACAATAATCACCATACTTCCGATGAAGAATGGCGGTTACCACCTGTTTAAAATAATCTCCGGGAAGTTCATCGGAAATCCCCAAACCATCGAAAACCAAATAAGGAGGATCTGTATCGCCAGGTTTTACTGGCATTTCGTATTTTGTGTTTATAACAGGCCGCGCACCAAATTTTTCATAAAAGGCAAGCCGTTTCTTATTTTGGTTTAAAATAGTTGGATTCGCACTCAATGCAGGATCATCGGGAAGACATTCATAAAATAATCCTTTTGCACGGACTGATTGAGCCTCCTCCCTGACGCGCTGATATAAAGCGCTTCCCACGCCGGACGAACCTTTTGAGGGTGATACAGCAAGATAATCCAAATAGTAAAAATGCAGATCAGGCATATGGAGTAAGAGCGCAAATCCTTTTATGTTTTCATTGTAACTGTCTGCCACAAAAAGCATCGCATGAAAATGATATTTCAACGGATCAATAAGCTGATCGCTTATCAGGTCAACCTTTTCCTGACCGATAGTCCCAAACTGCTTATTGATAAGGTTTTTAACCTGTTCAATAGCTCTGGTATTCACACTTAAATATGGATTGGAAATCTTCCGTATCCTGAACATCGTTTTGTTTTAAGGCTTTTTCTTTACAAAAAATACCAGATCATCACCTTTGTCATAATAATCTTCAAATCTCGCTTTCAGATCATAGCCATTATTGGCATAAAAGGCACGGGTGGAAGTATATTGTTCTCTTGAAGATGTTTCTACATAAATTCCCGTACCACTCAGATTAAAAATATCTGTTTCCGTTTCTTTCAAAAGGATTCTTCCGAGACCGTGATTGCGGAATTTTTCATGAACCGCTATCCAGTAAAGCGCATAGCTGTTTTTTGTTCCGGGAATTTTTCCATAACAGGAATAACCCAATGTTTCAGATCGCTCATTATCCGCAAATATAAATTCGTAACCGCTGGCTTCTCCTTTTGCCAGATTTTCCTCAACCAGTTCTGCGGCAATATCTATTTCCTCAGCATTGAAATATCCTGTAGAAGTAACGATGTCGCGAACCGATTCTACATCGGACTGTTCAACTTTGCGCCTAAAATGAATTTCATTTAAATTCATACATCTTCAATAATGCGTTTCATAACTTCGGTAAAACTATAACCGGCTTCGCTGGTCGCGGCGTAAAAACCGGCATCTTCAGAAAGACAGGGATTTGCGTTAACTTCCAGAATCCAGGGATTGCCTGATTCATCGACACGAAGATCTACACGAGCAAACCCTTTTAGCCCAAACAAATTCCAGCAGTCAACACAAATTTTCCTTAGTTTCTCAGCTAGTTGAGGCTCTTTAGTCTCAAGTCCGAATACCCGGTTAGTGTGTTTGTATTCAAATGAATCCTCGTCCCATTTTGCCTGATAACCAATAATTCTGGGCTTATCATATGGATATTCTTCGAAGATAATCTCAGGGATAGGCAACACTTCAGGTCCCTTATCACCACCCAAAACTGAAATATTAAATTCACGACCAGGAATATATCTTTCAAAAAAATAACTAATCTCAGGATGTGCTTTCTGAAATTCTCTGATTTTTTCCTGATCAGCCGGTAAGATGTTCTCATCTTCAATTCCCACAGAAGCATCTTCCATTACCGGTTTTGCAATATAAAGTGCTGATGGGTCAGAAGACTGTTTTTTAGAAAAATCCCACAATTCCGGAGCAGGTAGTCCCTCAGCAATCATAATTCTTTTAGACAGCGTTTTATTGCCAGTCACATAAATACTTTCTGCCGGACAGCCAGCATAAGGTATTTTCAGATGTTCCAGCAATGCAGGCGCCAGATGAATCAGTTTACCGTCTCCGTCAAGGCTCTCAACAAGATTAAATACAAACAGAGGTTTTATTTTCAGCAATTTTTCGCTGGTTTCAGCCAGGTTAATTCCAGTGAAGAGCCTTACAGTTTCATAGCCCAAATCTTCCAGTGCCTTTTCAACAACACAAGCCTGGTCGAGCACATCCAGTTCATCTTCTGCTGCTGCTACTGAAATTGCATTGATCAGAATAACGACTTTTTCCATTTCATTTTTATTAAGACTGTTCACTTACCAAACCTTAAGAAACGACCTTTTGCATGGCCGAATCCATAATCATCTTCATCAATGAATCATAAGAAATACCATTCATTCTGCTAAGCATAGGCAAATCAGAGTGGCTGGGGTGTATGCCTGCCAAAGGATTTATTTCCAGAAAATTTGGATTCCCATCTTCATCCATACGAACATCTACCCTGCCGGCATCTTCACATCCCAGTAACCGATAAGCATCCAGTGCCAGTTGTTCACAGACTTCCTTATCAGATCCGAGAGTAGTTTTGTATTCAACACGAGATTCCCAATGCTCCTTATTGATATAGGAATAAACATCTTTTTCGGCTTTCTTGTTCAGAATAATTTCCATGGTTCCTATAGCCTTTGCCGAATCACCGGTTCCAACAATACCTACTGTAAATTCTCTTCCCGGAAGGAAAGTCTCCACCAAAACCGGTTGCTTGTATTTTGAAAGTAACGTTGGGCAAATTTCTGCAAGTTCCTTCGGACTTCTTACAACGGACTTACCATCAATTCCCTTTCCCGTACCCTCTGCCACAGGTTTCACAAAAACAGGATAAGACAACTTCATGTTAGGAATGTCGCTCTCCTTGTTAATCACAAAGAAGTCTGGAGTTGTAATGCCTGCGTCTCTAACAACCCGTTTTGTTATGCCTTTATCCAGCGTTAGCGCCAGCACCAATGGCGATGAAAAAACATAGGGGATTCTGTAAGCATCTAGCAAGGCCGGAACCTGAGCCTCCCGGCCATTGCCGTATAGTCCTTCGCTGATGTTAAAGACCAAATCCCAACGGTCGCCATTTGCCAGGCGAGCAACAAGTTGCTTCAGATGACCAATTCTTTCTGTCTCGAAATTCAGTTCCTGTAGTGTATTTTCAATTGCTACGATTGTTCCTTCCTGATCGAACTCAGCTGTCTCGTCCTCAGAAAAACCCATTTTCAGGTACTCGGAACGCAAATCGTAGGTGATGCCAATTTTTGTCATTTCGTTGGCTTGTTAATTTCTGTCAAAATCCAATATCACTTATAACATTTTGTTATTAAGCGTAATCTGGATATTTGAAAATTTTATCTTCATAATTCCTTAAGATCACTTCGCCATTTTCCCTTCCTTCAAAATATTCGGGCAAAAGAGGAATTTTACCACCTCCTTTGGGTGCATCAATCACAAAATGAGGAACGGCATATCCTGAAGTAAATCCTCGTAATCCTTTAATGATCTCAATTCCCCTAGCAACTCTGGTTCTGAAATGAGAAGAGCCTGGAATTGGATCACACTGATAGAGATAGTAAGGTTTCACTCTTACTTTTAGTAGTTCGTGAGTAAGCTTTTTATAAACTTCCACCTCATCATTAATTCCTTTAAGTAAAACAGTCTGACTTCCCAGAGGAATTCCGGCATCGGCAAGCCTGTTGCAAGCTTCACGGGTTTCAGGGGTTAACTCATCTGGATGAGTAAAATGCAAACTGATAAACAAAGGATGATACTTTTTCAACATTTGCGTTAAAGCAGGAGTAATTCTCATGGGTAAGACTGCCGGTACCTTGCTTCCAATCCTTATAAACTCAACATGTTCAACAGCCCTTAAACGGGAAAGAATATATTCCAGCCTGTCGTCGGAAAGGGTGAGCGGGTCACCACCGGAAATCAGCACGTCACGTACTTCCGTATGTTCCTTAATGTACTCAATTGCAGCATCAATCTGCGATGTACCAGCATGCATTTTATCCTTTTTGGAAACCATGTGCGTACGGGTACAATATCTGCAAAATGCAGAACAAAAACCCGTAACCAAAAACAAAACACGATCCGGATAGCGGTGTAAGATCAACGGCACCGGGCTATCATGTTCTTCACCCAAAGGGTCAGATTCTTCACCTTTGGATACAATTAATTCATCTAATACCGGAATCATTGTCCTGCGTAAAGGCTGCAAGGCATCATATTTATCCAGTAAACTGGCATAATAAGGAGTTACCCTGATGGGTAAATGAAGGGCCTGTTCTTTAAAACCCTTTTCATCTTCAGAAAGATTCAATACTTTCTCAAGTTGATCAAAAGAGGTAAAGCTGTGCCTTACCTGCCATTTCCAATCGGTCCATTCTGCAATGGTTGTACCGGGGAAATGACGTTCCAGGAATTTTAAAGAATGGTCAGAAACAACAAAATCTCCGGATTCCTTAGAGGAAAGGTTTTCAAGAAATGGTGTTGGATTTACGGCTACTCGGCCGGATGGCGGAGGGTCGTCAAAATCCTCTTGCAACGAAGAAGAAGTTGACAAACGTACATTTTTAGTTTTCATCTCTTTAGAAGAGAATATTAATAAATTTCAGGTTAATTTTCTACTAAAAATTTTAATTCTTAATACCTCTAATTTTTATGCAAAATTATATCAAATATAATCAAATTGTATCAAAAAAAATATTTTTTTACTCTTTTATAAGATATTATTAAACAATCAACTAAAAACAAAATTCAACCATTTCGACACCTTATAACCAACTGTGTAGAAATTTCACTTCAGAAAAACGTCAGTCAATAGCTTTTAAGGTTATCTAATCGACAAAAAAAAGTAACATTTTGACAGGAAACAAATCCTATTTTTTGTCTTCTTCGACAATTTTAACAGGCATCGGTCCGGTAACGGAACCGGTATAAACCGAAACATGAGGAAAAGGAATTTCAATACCTTCTTCATCAAAACGTTCTTTAATGGCATCCATTAAAGAATTCTTAACCTTGACCCAATTCTGTTTGGTGCTCCATACATAAAATAGAAGATCCAGTGAGGAGTCCCCGAAATCATTAAAAACAGCCATGGGTTCAGGATAGTTGAGGCAGTCGGGTTCATTTTTTGCAATTTCCATCAAAACAGCCCTGACTTTTTTCAGGTCTTCTTTATAAGCCACTCCTATCTTTAAATCAATTCTTCTGATCGGAAACCTGGTAACATTGGTAAACGGAGTTTTGATAAGCATTTCATTCGGAATTCTTACAAAACGGTTGTCAAAAGTCCTAAGCTTTATGGATAATAAATCAATGGAAATCACCACCCCGGTATTATCATTAACACTTACTATATCATTCAGTTCAAAAGGACGCTCACCAATAAGGAACAAACCACTGATGATATTAGAAACGCTCGTTTGTGAAGCAAAGCCGATTGCAATACCGATAACACCTGCAGTTCCTAACAAAGCGCTTACTTCAAAACCCAGTGTTTTTAAAAATGAAATAATTATCAGTGATAAAAAAGTGTAAATAAAAAAACGGCTGGCCAGCAAGCCCACGTGGGGAGAATATCTTTTTCCCACCTGCTTTTTGATAAATTTTCCCAGCCACAAAGTCACGGCTACTCCCACAATCAGAAAAATAGCAGCACGCAAAAGGATAACGGGGTCTAATTTCGTCAGAAAAGCCAGAAAATTAGGATTTGAAGTCTTCATTTCTTTAGAATTTTAACGATTGGGTAAACTAATGGTATGATGCATTTTAATGGGACTAACTTTTTTCAGCAACACGCTCTTCTTATCAAGATTTCTTGGCTTTTGTATCAGTGTAAATTTACCAATGGACTTTAAGAAGTTTTGACTAAACTTTACATCTGTCAGTTCGCTGCTTTTGGTGTATTCAAATTGAGCTTTATTCGTCCAGAAATTTTGTTCATCCGCATAAACTGCTAAATTTTCCAGTCTTAGTATCTGTTTATCGGCCACCAGATTTGAATTACCTTTATTTATAATCGTCAGAGGACAGGTGATTTTAGTTGGGTCTACAGTCTCTGGACGTTCAAAATACACTTCAGGGAAGTCTTCATAAATAAGCTCTCCTTCGAAGAAATTTCCATTCCAGGTGTGAGAAAGTTGCAGCGACTGAAACTCACCTAATAAAATATCCAGTTGTTTGCCCAGTTTTACAGCAATCCAGGTCGGAAAAAGGTAATAAAATGCTATATCATTTCCTTCCGGAACAAATAAGGGTTCTCTGAATGTAAGCTGAACAGGCATCTCCGGTAAACAAGGTAAAAATCCTACATGAATCTTTTTGTCGATCGTGACCCATTTACTCCATGCCGCATCTTTCGGTGGGTTTACATTTTTCTTTTTGGTTTGGTACTGATAGAATAACGCTGTGGTTTGTGCTGTTTTTTTTAACCAAATCTGAGCATTTGCCACTTCCAGATAAACACCTTCACCGGTTTCCAAATCCAGAACCTGCCCCAATTTTATAACCTTGTATTCGTTGCTGTCCATAAAATTTTAAAAATTAGTATTTATAGCTACTTCCAGAAATCAATTATTACTTTCCTTCCCTTTCACTGATTTCATTCAAAAGATCCATCTGAATTTCCTGGATTTCCATCAATTTGTTCCATTGATGGGTCAACAGATGATCCACTTTTTCATGGAGGGTTCTTATTTCAAGTTCCGCTTTCAGGTTGACCTTGTAATCATACTGCGAACGCATTCTATCCTTGGCCTCCTGCCTGTTCTGGCTCATCATGATGATCGGCGCCTGAAGGGCTGCCAACGTAGATAACAACAGATTGAGCAAAATAAACGGATAGGGGTCGAAAGGTTTAAGTATGAGCACTAAAGAGTTGATGGTTATCCATACCAACATAAAGCTGCCGAAAACAATAATAAAAGTCCAGCTTCCTCCAAATTCCGCAATTTTATCAGAAAGCCTTTCCCCAAAGGTCCATTTCCGGTCAAACTGACTTTCAATATTTTCAGAAACCAATTCATGCTTTGCCATATTTTGAAGTACATTTTCCTCCAACTCAGATAACGCACCCTTTTCATCATGCAATATATTATGGACGTATTTTAAACGGTAAGTAGCAAGATCATTTTCACAAATATAATTTTCTGAAGTCCAGTCTGGTTTGTCAATTCGAATTAAATCTTCAACCTGATCCCTTATCATTTCACCTTTTATCAAATCCTTCATGGGAAAGTTCTTTCTGCAAATAGCACATTGTCCATCCTGATGTTCAGTCGTTTTTCTCATAACTAAAAATATTTTTTGTTGAAGATAATGTTCGTAGCTTCTTCAGAAGCCAAAGGTAAAAGTAAACATTTTTGGGTGAATCAATGACTCCATAAACTTTGTGATTTATTGTAACAAATAAAAAAATTAAAAATCGACAAAAAAGTATAAAAAATGAAATGGGTATAGAAAGATTTCTACTATCAGAAAATTGGAATTTTTACTCAGAATTTTTGCCGTAAATACAATAAAATACTGATTAAAAGTATTATATATTTATAAAAATTTAACTATAATTAACATTATACCGGGATTGGACTAACGATAAACCGAAATACATTTGCCGCTCATTTAACTTAATTTAATAGTATATGAAAAAACTAATTTTGGTGTTAGCAGTTTTATTTACTGTGAGTTTTACTCAAGCTCAAACAACAGGTGATGCTGCTGCAAAAACAGAAAAAACAGCTCAGGTAAAAACTACCCCCGCTAAAAAAGCTACCAAAACTGTTCATCACAAAGTGTACGCAAAAGCAACTGTACATCACAGCAAAACTGCTGCTCACAAAACTGTAGCAAAAAAAGAAACTAAAGCTACTGTTCATCACAGCAAAACTACTGCTCACAAAACAGTTGTAAAGAAAAGTGCAAAAGCTACTGTTCATCACAGCGATACCGCTGTTCACAAAGCAGTCGCAAAAAAAGGTACACCTGCAGCTAAAATGGAAGAAAAAAAGTAGGGAAAAACCTCTTTGAGTAAGAAAAGTACTGCTGATGTCGGCAGTACTTTTTTTATTTTATCACAATACCGAATTATTCGTAACGTAATGCTCTTGCAGGTCTGATGCGCGTAATATAATAAGAAGGTAAGATCAGCATGAGCAGACAAATGAGGAAAGTACCTGCGTTGAGCAATAACCAGTAGCTCCCGTGCAATTCTACCGGTACATAAGAAACATAATAGCTTTTGGGATCCAGCTTGAATATTCTGAATTTATCCTGAATATAATAAAATGACATCCCTATAACGTTTCCCCAAAACATACCAAGCCCAATAATATAAGCCGCTTTATATAAAAATATCTTTCTGATAACCCGATTATTGGTCCCTAAGGTTTTTAAAATACCAACCATATTTGTCCGCTCAATGATCAAAATTAACAAAGTTGAAATCATAGTGATCGATGCCACAAGAATCATTAATACTAAAATCACAACTACGTTGGTGTTCAACAAATCAAGCCAACTGAAAATTTCAGGATATTCCTGAGTTATCGTTCTGACATTCAAATTAAACGGGAGGCTTTCGTACACCGACTGGGCTATCTTATTTAGGTTTTTAAAATCCCTGACTTTTAGCTCAATACTTCCTACCTGATCAGATTTCCACTGATTCAATTCCTGAATCTGTCTTATGTCACCAATTATGTAATGATTATCAAACTCTTCAAGGCCGGTGCTATAAATTCCGCTAACCCATAATTTTCGACCAATCGCTTCCGACTGACTTCCCGTAATAAACCAGATACGCACAGGGTCTCCTACTTTTAACAAAAGTTTCCGGGCCATTTTCTCAGAAATCAGAACCTCTCTGCCAGCAGTGGCAGAATCCAGCACAGGTAAATGCCCTGCCACAAGGTTACTTTTCAGATAACTCCAGTCATAATGTTTCCCTACGCCTTTTAAAATGACACCCTGAATTTGCTCACTGGTCTTAAGCACACCGGCTTTTTCAGCAGTAAACTGAATATGCGTTATTTCTTTATTTGCCTTTAAATCTTTAAGAAACCTATCCTCCAGTTTTAAAGGCATTTGCTGGTACGATTCATTTTTATCGAATGGTACAATTCTGATTGGCGCTGCAAACCCCGTAACCTTATCGCTGATAGAGTGCTTAAAGCCAATAACTATGGCCACCGAAGCCAGTATCAAAGCCAGGCCTAATGCAATGCTCACATAGGCTATACGCACAACAGGACGCGAGTATGTTTCCGTCCTTCCGGGAGCAATGTGTCTGGCTATAAAATATGCAAAGTTCAAGCGACAAGAATTTTGACAAATTTATCATTTCTACACAGAATAATTCTCTTTTTTGTAGATTTACCCTACGAATATACACTACCTGCCATGAAGCGTTTTCTTTGGATTATTATTTTCAGTCTGATTTCATTTCCTATACTGGCACAAATCAAAAGACCTATACTTGTTGATTACAACCAGATTATGACCGGTGATCAGCAGACTAAAGCCTATTTTCCCTTGCTAAAAGGTAAAAATGTTGCTTTGGTAATCAATCAAAGTTCAGTTATTGGAAATACAAATCTCGTAGACACTCTGCTTGATTCAGGAATTAAGGTGATAAAAATTTTCAGTCCTGAGCACGGCTTCAGGGGAGATATCGGAGCAGGCGATATGGTAACAAGTGGAAAAGATGTCAAAACAGGAATTCCTATTATTTCATTATACGGAAAACACACAAAACCTTCAGAAAGTGATCTTAAAGATGTCAATGTAGTTGTGTTTGATTTACAAGATGTAGGGGTTAGATTTTACACGTACACCTCGACATTGGCACTTGTCATGGAAGCCTGTGCAGAAAATCATATTCCATTAATATTATTGGACAGACCTAACCCAAACGGATTTTATGTGGACGGGCCAATTCTTGAAAAAAAATATAAATCCTTTGTGGGTATGTTTCCAGTACCGGTAGTCTACGGTATGACCATAGGTGAATATGCGCTGATGCTCAATGGCGAACATTGGCTAAAAGATAGCGCTCATTGTGATTTACAAGTAATACCGCTGAAAAACTACACTCATAATCTGATAGTAAAACTCCCCATCAAACCTTCGCCCAATTTACCCGACTGGGAAGCAGTTTATCTTTATCCGTCTCTTTGCTTTTTTGAAGGGACAGTTATTAGTGTCGGACGAGGGACATCACTTCCTTATCAGATTTTTGGCCATCCTGATTTACAAGGCAAATTTAAGTTCACACCCAAAAGTACACCGGGAGCCAGCCTGCATCCAAAGCTGGAGAGCAAACTTTGTCGGGGAACCAACCTGACCTGGTATGCGAAAATGTATTATAAACAGCCCATGCAAATTCATTTAGACTGGTTACTAAAATCATACAAAAGGTTATCGGAATTGCACAAACCTTTCTTCAATTCCTACTTTAACTATTTAGCAGGAAACGAAATCTTGCAACAACAAATAAAACAAGGACTTTCTTCCAGGCAGATTCGCCAAAGCTGGCAAAAGAACCTGAATGAGTTCAAGAAAATTAGAAGTAGGTACTTATTGTATCCTTAAAACTACTTTTACAGCACTCTTCCGGGATAAACTTTCAGAGCTTCATCCAGAACTTTTACAGAACGTTCCAAATCAGAAACTTTCAAAACGTAGCTTATACGCACTTCATTCTTTCCCTTTCCGGGAGTTGAATAAAATCCTGAAGCCGGAGCCAGCATGACAGTTTCATTCTGAAATTCATACTCTTCCAGAAGCCAGCGACAGAATCTATCAGAATCATCAATTGGAAGACGGGCTACCACATAAAAAGCTCCAGAGGGACTTGAACAAAAAGCGCCATCTATACCATTAATTCCATTCACAATGGCATTACGGCGAGCAGTATATTCCTTAAGAACTGCTTCAAAATATGATTTGGGAGTATCTACTGCTGCCTCTGCAGCTACCTGACCTAAAGATGGCGGGCTTAACCTGGCCTGAGCAAACTTCAAGGCAGTGGCAACTACTTCTTTGTTTTTGGATACCAACCAGCCAATGCGCACGCCACATGCACTATAACGCTTTGATACGGAATCAATCAAAATCACATTTTCTTCGATGCCTTTTAGATGCATGGCGGTGTGATGTGTTTTACCATCATAAGTAAACTCGCGGTAAACTTCATCAGCAATCAGATACAAATCATGTCTTTTGACGATATCACGCAAGGTATTAAGTTCCTCCTCAGAATAAAGATAACCAGTCGGATTATTAGGATTGCAAATCAGGATAGCCTTGGTTTTCTCGTTAATGTTTTTTTCAAAATCTTCAACCGGGGGAAGTGCAAAACCACTTTCTATGTCAGAAATAATAGGTCTCACTTTAATTCCCGCATTATTTGCGAAGCCATTGTAATTGGCATAAAAAGGTTCGGGAATAATTACTTCGTCGCCCGGGTCCATGATGCTTTGGAATGTAAAAAGTAAAGCTTCCGAAGCTCCTGCACCAACAATAATCTGATCAGGAGTAACATCAATATTTACAGTTTTGTAATAATCACAAAGCCGTTTTCTAAAAGACAGAATCCCTGCCGAGTGGCTGTATTCTATTACTTTATGATCATAATTTTTAACTGCGTTTAATGCAACTTCAGGAGTTTCAATGTCTGGTTGTCCGATATTCAGATGATATACTTTTCTGCCCTTACTTTTTGCAGCTTCGGCAAAAGGAACCAGTTTACGAATGGGAGATTCGGGCATCTTTTGCCCCTTGACTGATATTTTTGGCATGATACTATTTTTTGGAATTATGTTAGGTTAATATTTATTCTTTTTTCGCCTCAGGTGTAGCTCCATTTGAAGTGTCTTTGACAGGGATCATAGCAGCAGGGCGCTCTACAACCCTACCCCTGATGTGCAATACCACAGGATTGTTAGAATTGGAATTTACTACTACTGTTTTGTTGAAAGCCCCCTCAAAGCTCGTATTATAGGTCACTTTAATTTCACTCGAATCGCCGGGCATAATCGGCGCTTTAGGCCATGATGCCACTGTGCAGCCACATGAAGACTCTGGCTTGGACAAAAGCAAAGGCTCTTTACTGCTATTTTTAAATTTGAATGTATAAGAACCCTGCGAACCTTTAAAAATATCGCCAAAATCGTGGTGGGTATCTTTAAACAGCAGTTGCGTTTTTGCATTTTTAGTTTTCTCAGTCACATTTTGTGCCTGGGAAACGGTAACTCCACTTACAAGAAGCAATAAAATCAATAATCGTTTCATCTTTATTTCTTTTAAGCCTGAAAGCTCACTCGTTTATTAAAAATAAATCAGTTGCCAAAATTAATAATAAAAACTGCTGAATATGTAAATCAAAAGGAAAAGCGGTGTCCATAAATCATAAAAGAAATGGGATATTAAAAACATTTCAGCAACAACTCAGATAATTATTTTTTAACACTTTACAACAGGGAAATACGCTAATTCCAACTAATTTCGAAAATCCAACGGTAACATTTTTTCAGAAGCTATTTGTAAAATCGTATTATTTTATAATTTTGCAGCCTCAAAACGGCGAGGTAGCTCAGTTGGTTAGAGCGTCGGATTCATAACCCGGAGGTCCCGAGTTCAATTCTCGGTCTCGCTACTACAAAAACCTGGTGCAACAGCATCAGGTTTTTTTTATTTGAGTACAAACTAATCCCCTATCCTTTTACTATTGTTATCGAACAATTTAGCACTTCCATAATATATTCCCCTCTGAAGCTATTGTCATCAATAGCCTTTTTATTTTTTCTTTTCATAAAGACTGTAAAATCCCCCATTTTCACTAATTTTGAAACCTCATATAGACAAATAATTTGAAACAACTTTTTATAATCTTAGGCCTGATCTTAGTTACACTGATACCAGTAACCTCATTACAGGCACAGAAAAAATATCCTTTCCTTCCCAACGAAACCCTGAAACTTGAAGCTTATTACAATTGGGGACCTTTTTGGGTACATGCTGGTGATGTAGAATTAACTGCAGATACCATTACCTATGAAGGGAAAAAATGCGTTAACCTGATTGCCTCAGGATATTCTCTCAAAAAATGGAATTTTATTTTCACCCTGGAAGATCACTATCATGCAATTGTTGACCTGAATGGATTTAAACCGCTCTACTATGAAAAAAAGACAATGGAGGGCGGCTACTGGATACATAATATTTATCGTTTTAACTGGAGAAAAAAACGACTCAGTGTTTTTACAGAATCAATGAGGAGACCGGCAAAAGACACTTCTTATTTTTTAAACCGGCCTTTATTTGATGTTTTGACAGCAGCCTACTACCTTAGAACCCTTAACCCTCACAAGTTTCATCAGGGAGACACCATTCCCATCCCGCTAATAACAGACGGAGAATTTGTAACCTACAATATTGTTTATGATGGTCCCGGATTTTTAAAAAGGAACAAATACAAAATTCCGTGTGCCGTTTACAGTGCCAATATCACCAACAGCACTTTTTTTGAAAAGGGAAATTCCCTGAAGGTTTATGTAACAGATGATGACCGCCAAATCGTAATTTATGGCGAAGCAAAAATTGTTGTAGGCTCTATTAAAATATATCAGGATTCCTATCAAAATATGAGGCCTGCAAGAATGAAGGACAGCGAATGAGAAAAGGTTTGGTTCATATCCTGGCCGTGATATCCATGTTTTTCTGGGGAATATCCTATATCTGGTCCAAAATAGTTTTTGAAGTTTATTCGCCTTTAACCACCATTTTTTTAAGGCTGCTGGTATCTACTGCTTTCCTTTTTCTGTTTGTCTATCTGACAGGCAAAGTGGAGCATATCCAAAAAGAAGATCGCTGGATGATGTTGCTCAGCGCATTCTTCAATCCTTTTCTGTATTTCATTGGCGAAAATTACGGACTAAGCCTTGTCTCTGCCTCTTTAAGCGCCATCATTGTAGCAACCATTCCTGTTTTTGTCCCTTTTGCAGCCTATTACTTTTTCAAAGAAAAAATTCAACCTGTAAATATTACAGGGCTTATCATCTCCTTTGCGGGATTGTTTCTCATCGTTTTTTCCGGGAATTTCGAACTCAGTGCGAATCCCAAAGGGCTGGCATTTCTTTTTCTGGCAGTTACCTCCGCCATTTTTTATTCTATCACATTGAAAAGTCTTACCAATAAATATAAACCTCTCACCATTATTACCTGGCAAAATCTGATTGGTGCTATATTTCTACTCCCTTTTTTCCTTTACTTCGACGGAAAGTCTTTCTTTAAAATCGTTCCTCACACAGCCACAATTGTGAATCTTATTCTGCTGGGAATTTTTGCCTCTTCCGTTGCATTTGTTCTTTTTGCTTACATCGTCAAACACCTTGGCGTGATCAAATCCAGCCTCTACACTAATATCATTCCGGTTTTCACAGCAATCTTTTCATTCTATTTTCTGGATGAACACTTCTCGCTAAGAAAGATTATTGGAATACTGATCGTTATTGCCGGTGTGATTTTATCCGAAATCAGAAAAATTCGTTTCATCTATAAATCAAAAAAATTAAGTCATGAAAACTAAAGTTATTGTTCTGGGCGCAGGCCTTATCGGGAAACCACTTGCTATTGATTTAGCTGCAGATGTAAATTTTGAAGTTGCTATAGCAGACAAAGACGGAAACAGACTTGAAGGGATTGAAAACGAAAATATTTCAAAAAAACATACCGATCTTGGTAATATTCCGGAACTGAAAAAGCTGGTAAGTGATTATGATCTGGTAGTGAATGCCACTCCGGGTTTCATGGGATTCAAAACACTTAAATCGGTGGTCGAAGCCGGGAAAAACTGCATCGACATCGCTTTTTATCCTGAAAACGCTATGGATCTGGATGCTCTCTGCAAAAAGAACAACGTCATGGTAATTTCCGACATCGGTGTCGCACCTGGCATGAGCAATCTGCTTAGTGGTTATGCAGCGGCTCAACTGGATGAAGTAGACCGCGTGGATATCTTTGTTGGCGGTTTACCGAAAGTTCGCAGGCTGCCCTGGGAATACAAAGCCGTCTTCTCTCCCACCGATGTTATTGAAGAATACACACGTCCGGCCCGACTGGTTGAAAATGGAGAAATTGTAGTGAAGGAACCCCTAACAGAAATTGAAACGTTGGATTTCGATCGTGTGGGAACGCTGGAAGCCTTTAACAGCGATGGTTTGCGTTCGTTGCTCTTCACAATAAAAGCTAAAACAATGCGCGAAAAAACCCTGCGCTACCCCGGCTATGCAAACAAAATCAAGCTGCTGGCCGACAACGGATTTTTCAGCACCGAGAAAATCGATATTCACGGCAGCCAGGTTTCTCCTTTAGAATTGACCAGCAAGTTACTTTTCAAGCAATGGAAACAAAGGGAAGATGATGAGGACATCACCGTAATGCGCATTCTGGTGGAAGGCAAAAAAGGCACAAAAAACCTATGCTTTACCTTCGATCTTTATGACGAATACGACCCGGCTACCAAAACCCACAGCATGGCCCGTACCACGGCTTACACCGCCTCGGTTGCCGCACGGATGATGCTTGCAAAAATCTTTTTCCAACCCGGACTGTTTGTTCCCGAAATGCTGGGAAAACATGAGGTTGTGGTGGATTATATGCTGAAAGGACTGGCCAATCGCAATGTTATCTACACCCGGGAGGTTGCGGAAAACCAGCGCTAAAAGTTAACGAATGGCAGGAGGAATCGACCGATGGGCGTAGTGCGGGTGGATAAACCGCTCGAACTTGTGCCAGTCAAACCGGAGCGATTGTGCCAGTGAAAATGGTTATCCAATGGCGGGTTAAACCGGAGCAAGTTGTGCCACCCAAACCGGAGCAAGTTGTGCCAGTGATTCCGGAGTGATTG
>JACZJI010000022.1 GCA_014860665.1 Bacteroidales bacterium
ATTATATACTTGTTAGTATTGGTGAATAAAAAATATTCCAAAATTTGTATTTCTTAAAATTCCATTTTCCTCAACAGTTTTTACACACTTTTTCACAAATTATTTAATTTGATTTCAGTTAAATAAAAGAGTAATGAACAACGGTTGAAAACTTATTTGTTTCGTAAGTTTATCGTAAACTTACATTAACAAGTTGTTAATTCATGTTTAATTTTTATTGATAAAAAGTCTTCTAAAAAGAGAATTTCAATTTTTGTCATTTTGTCGGTTCATAAAAACCGATTTATTAAATTTTAGTTAACAAAAATACACACATATTAACAACGCGTGTTTGATAAAATTCAAAAAATTGAAATATAATTGTTTGCAAAATTTAGGTTCATATTGATAATTTTTAAACAGATTAGTTTTCAAAGTGTTTATGGCAACCTTTATTTTTACTTAATTTTGTAGACAGAAATGTTATCAACAAAATGAGCGATTCAGAAAAGATTATACCCATAGCATCCGACCATGCCGGATTTTGGACCAAGGAATTTGTCAAGCAACAACTCACAGCAGCCGGATATAAAGTAAAAGATTTTGGAACGTATTCACCTGAAAGTGTGGATTATCCTGATTTTATTCACCCGTTGGCACACGCTGTTAATAAAGGTGAATATGAAAGAGGGATAATTATGTGCGGTAGCGGCAATGGTGCTCAGATGACAGCTAATAAATACCCGAATGTGCGTGCCGGCTTGTGTTGGGATGTGGAGCAGGCAAAGTTGATAAGGATGCATAATAATGCTAATATCCTTTCCATTCCCGGAAGGTTTGTCACAATGACCGATGCCTGGAATATTGTTGAAGCTTTCCTGAATACTGTTTTTGAAGGGGGACGCCATACTCGTCGTGTTGAAAAGATTTCTCAGATTCTAAAATAAAAAGCCGCTACTGTGAAACCATCTCCCGAAAACAAAACTTTCCTCAAAAAAGCTGAACAGGTGGCTTTTGACAAAGTACACCGTGAAAAAATCAAATTTAACATCTCTCGCTACGATCAGGCTGTTGAAAAAGGTAAGAAGATTTACAAAGATCTTGATTTAGCGCGGACACGTGCCGGATATTTGAAATATAAAGTGATCAACGACCTTGATAAATACCTGATTGAGTTTGAGGATAACTTTAAAAAAAACGGGGGAAAGGTTATTTGGGCAAAGGATAGCCGTGAAGCGGTGAATGCCATTTTGAGAATAGCCAAAGATAACCTTGTTAAAAAGGTGGTGAAATCAAAATCCATGACCACAGAGGAGGTGGATTTAAACGAAGCCTTTAAAAAGAATAAGATTGAATCGCTGGAAACCGATTTGGGGGAGTTTATTGTACAGCAGGCAGGACAGAAACCATATCATATTGTTACGCCTGCCATGCACATGTCAAAAGGTGATATTGCTGAATTGTATCATGAAAAATTCCAGACGCCAGAGACTTTAACCCCTGAAGAACTGACGGCTTATACACGTGATTTGCTTCGTAAAAAATTTGTGGAATCAGAAATGGGCATCACTGGCGCCAACTTTCTGATCGCTGACACCGGCTCGGTTTGTGTGACGGAAAACGAAGGAAATGCTATGCTTTCCATGTCTTTTCCAAGAATTCATATTGCCATTGCCGGTATCGAAAAGTTAATTCCAAAAATTGAAGACCTTGATTTGTTCTGGCCCTTGCTTGCTACGCACGGCACTGGTCAGAATATGACGGTTTATAATTCCATTATCAGCGGTCCTAAAAAACCCGGTGAAAAAGACGGCCCGGAAGCCATGTATGTTATTTTGCTGGATAATGGCAGGACAAATTTACTGGCCAAAGAAAGACAACGCCAGGCATTATCCTGTATTCGTTGCGGTGCCTGCCTGAATGCATGTCCTGTTTATAAGAATATCGGAGGTCATACTTATCAGACGACTTACAGTGGTCCCATAGGATCGGTTATCACTCCGTATTTACAAGATCAGGAAACCTGGAAACATCTGAGTTTTGCTTCATCGCTTTGCGGACGTTGCACGGAAGTTTGTCCGGTAAAAATTCCTATTCACGAGTTACTACTGGTCAATCGCAAGGACTCCAACGAAAAAGGATTTTATACCTATTTCGAAAAGAAAAGTATCACTGTTTCCACCTCAGCTCTTTCTTCAAGAAAGAGACTGGATTTCTTTAGTGGGAAAATCAAAAATTTCGGTTCAAAACTTGTTGTTGAAAAAATATGGGGTCCCAGACGTGAACTTCCGAAGTTTGCAGAAAAATCCTTCAGTAAACGGTGGAAGGAAGAAAACGGCGAATAATAATTACTTTGCTTTTTTTAATGTAAAGGAAAAAGTAGTTCCTTTAGAAACCTGGCTCCGCACGCTGATGCTTTGTCTGTGTGCTTCAATAATGTGTTTAACGATAGCAAGCCCCAGTCCGGTGCCGCCTTTATCGCGTGAACGGCTTTTATCGGTTCTGAAAAAGCGCTCAAAAACCCGTGGTATGCTGCTTTCAGGAATTCCGATGCCGTTATCGCTTACTTCCACAAGATAATTATCGTGAAAATCATAAAATGAGATTTCGATAACGCCATTGATTTGATTGCCGTATTTTATTGCATTATCTACTAAATTGATCAAAACCTGCCGTATTCGCTTTTTATCCGCTTTAACCTTTACTGTTTTTCCAGGTGTTTCTTTAATGATGATTTTGCTGTTGTTTTGTTCTGCTTTAATTTCCAGAAAATCGGCAATATCCCGGCAAAGTTCATGTAAATCAAAAACCTCTTCATTTAGTTTCAACTCACCGGATTCAAATTTGGCAATTTCTTCAAGGTCTTCCACAATGGCAATCATACGGTTGACACTTTTTTCCGTTTTCTGCAGAAATTTCATGTTGATTGTTTCATCTTTCAGACCCTGGTCCAGCAACGTTAGCACATATCCTTGTATGTTGAAAATCGGAGTTTTCAATTCGTGGGAAACATTGCCCAGAAATTCGCGGCGGTACTCGGCATTTTTCTGCAGCTCATCTATTTTTTTCTGCTGCTCATCACGCCATTCCAATACCATCTGATTAACAATGTCCAGCACATCTTCTGTTTTAGAAGATTTCTGTTTTTTGGTGTCAAAACTGCCAACTTTCCCGATGGTCTTATAGATGATTTTTAATCGCTGATATATGAATTTCTGTAATGAAAAGTGAATGATCAGATAGGAAACTACGAACATCGTCAGGCTTCCCAAGATCAATGGCCATAACATGATCTTATAAAAAATACCGTCAATGGCAGTCAAAACGGCCGCGAAAGCCAATGCAATGATCACGGCGTTGAGGAACGCCACGTTTTTGGGATTGAAATTCATACAGTGCTTTTAAGCTTCAAATTTGTAGCCGACACCTTTAACCGTCTGAATGTTGCTAATACCAATCTTTTCACGGATTTTACGGATATGAACATCGATGGTGCGGTCGCCAACAATAACATCGTCACCCCAAATTTCGCGAAAAATATCATCTCTGTTGAAAACTTTGTTGGGAGTAGAAGCCAGCAGGTACAGAATGCCGAATTCCTTTTTTGGAAGAAAAATCTTTTCTCCTCCTTTTAGAACCACATGTCTGGTGGGGTCGATGATCATATTGTTTATTTCAATACTTTGTCGGGGATTTTCAACAATCTTTGACCTTCGAAGCAGCGCAGCCACCCTTTTAACTAAAACTTTAGGCTTGATAGGTTTGGTAACGTAATCATCGGCACCAGCTTCAAAACCGGCAATTTGTGAGTAATCTTCAGCACGTGCAGTTAAAAACACAATAAGAGTGTTATCGAGTTCTTTTATTTTCCTGATTTGTTCTACGGCGGTGATTCCATCCATTTCAGGCATCATCACATCCATCAGGATCAGATGGGGAAGCTCGGCTTTAGCTTTTTCAATAGCTTCTATACCATTAAGCGCTGTGGATACCCGGAAACCTTCTCTTTCGAGGTTGTAGGACAAAAATTCAAGAATATCTTCTTCATCATCCACCAAAAGAATTTTGAAAGAACTGTTATCCATTTTTCTGGTTTAAGAATTTTCTGCGAAGGTCAAATAATTATGTAAATAGCTGGACGACGTTTTGTTAAGTTTAAGTTAAATATTAAGTTTTGTTAATATTTCCACTTAATACTGCATCCGGCACTGGGCGTTTGTTGTTCCGGAATCTTCTCTCCGGAAAGTAACTTTTCCAGTGCTTTTCGCATTTCTTTCCCTGTCACCGGGATATCATTTCCCGGTCGCGAACCGTCCAGTTGTCCGCGATAAACACATTTATTATAGGCATCAAACAAATCAAAATCAGGTGTGCAAACAGCATCATAAAGTCGGGCAGATTCCTGGCTTTCATCAAAGAGATAGGGAAAAGGAAACCCGTGTTTCTCTGCGAATTCTTTCATCTTTTCCGGACCATCTTCGGGATAGCCCACAACGTCATTAACACTAATGGCTACCATTCCTATTCCTTTCGGGATGTAATCTTTTCCCAACTGAACCAGCTCGTGAACAACATGTTGAACATAAGGACAGTGGTTACAAATGAACATAACCAGAGTCCCTTTTTCACCCCGGATATCATCATATGAAATCATTTTTCCGCTTACCACATCGGCAAGCATAAAATTTGGAGCTGTAAAGCCCAATGTTACCGGTTTTGTAAATGTAAGTGCCATAATGATACGAAAATAATCAATTTATGATTGAGAATCAAATTTCTGGTTGCTGTTGATTCTTTAAAAATAACACATTTCTTTGAATTCCTTTCAGTCCTGTTCTTTCTACTGCAGTTTCCTTAAAAAGCTTCTTATATCCTGAAGAATCCAGATTTTCCCACGCTTCATCTTTGATATTTTTCAATGTTTCTGTCATTTGAAATAGCGGCTCTTTGTGGGGTTTTGAGCTTCGGTTCCAGGGGCATACATCCTGGCAGATGTCACATCCGACAATCCATTTTTTCCATTTCCCGTTGAATTCTGCCGGAATTTCCGGGTCTTTGTTTTCAATGGTCAGATAGGAAATACATTTTCTGGCATCCAGTTCGAAAGGCTTCAGTGCATCCGTCGGACAGGCGGTGATGCATTTGGTACAGCTTCCGCAGAAATTGACTGTGGTTTCGGTATCAGTCTTCAGTTCCAGGTCAATGATGATGTGCCCGATAAAAAAGAACGAGCCGCCCTTCCGGTTAATAAGCATGGTGTTTTTCCCGATAAAACCCAGCCCGCTTTTGCGGGCATAAGCGCGGTCGAGTACCGGCGCCGAATCAGTGAAAAGGCGCACTTTTCGTTTTCCGGTCCGGGCTTCTATTTTCTCCAGCAAAAGTTTCAACTTTTCTTTAACTACGTAATGATAGTCTTTTCCATAGGCATATTTGGAGATTTTGTAACGTGCCTCTTCGGTCCATTTTTCTTCCGGAAAATAATTGTATAAAACTGTAATGACACTTTTGGCACCTTCCACCAGCAGGGAAACATCGTAACGTTTTTCGCGATTGCGTTCAAGGTATTGCATGCTGCCCTGCATGCCTTTTTCCAGCCACTGCTCCATGAATTCTGAGTCTTCTTTCATAAATCCGGCTGTAGAAACCCCGCAATCGAAAAAGCCCAGAGCGAGGGCTTCCGATTTTATGAATTCACTTAAATTTTCTTTGTATAGCTCAAGAACCGGCATGCATTACTTTGTTTGCTTTAACAAAAGTAATGGTTTTGATTTTCAAAATTGCTTAGGGAGCCGGTTTAAAATATTCCTCCAGACTGTTGCCCAGTCCGTAAAGTTTCCAGGAATTGTCTTTGATTTTGCTCTGCTTTGATTTCAACAATTCCATAAACTTGTGAATACCATATGGTTCGTTTCCGTTTCCGTGAATCAAAACAATGCTCCCATGGTGTGGCTTCTGGCCTTTGGCCAGCCAGGCGTCGCTTCCAATGGTGATGAGACCGAAACCCGAAATAGTATCTATCAGATTTTTGCTGGAAACAAGTCCGGGAAACCGAAAAAAGACCGAAGGAGTGAGTCCGTTTTCAAGCATCATGATTTCGTTTTTGAGCACTTCGCTTCTCACATCGGTTTGTTTCATCAGCATGAAATTGAGTTGCAAAGGCAATGATCTGATATAGCGGTGACTGTAACTATGATTTACCCAGGTAATATCGAAACGATGGGTTTTTTCCAGAAACTTCATCCAGTTCAAGTCTTCCTTGTGGTTCAGCATCCAGTGCCCGGTGATTGAAACAGAGACAGGAATAGGCTCCTTGTTTTGTTTAAAATTAGTCATCAAAGCCACAAACAAACCCTTTTCAAGCGGCTTTTCTGAAGGACAGAGGTCCACGGAAAGCACGATACCATTTTCTTTTGGAAAAGTGCTCGTGATGCCTGCATCCTGAAGGCTGATTTCGTGTTTCTGAACAGTTTTAAGTGCCTTTACATAAACCGATTCCGGAAAGGTTTTGTCAATGGAGACCATTCCTTGTTGAAAGCCGGTACATTGTTCTTCCGGAACCAGCGATGTTTTCAAATTTTCAGGATTGGCAACCAGTAAAAACGTTTTGTTGCCCTGCATGAATTCACGCAAGCTGATGATTTTCTGATCTCCAACTGTAACTACACCGATGTGCAGCTGGTAATGGGAAATAAGATTTTGCTTTGGCTTAGGGGACGTTTTCTGACCCGTTAGGTTGCTGAATATTAAGAATATCAGCAGAAAGGCCTTGTTCATATACAGTGATAACTAAAAAAGACTACTTTGTTTGGGGATTCTGGTTTTTCCCAGATGCTGATACGCCAGGTCGGTGGCTTCTCGGCCCCGCGGTGTACGCATGATGTATCCTTCCTGAATCAGGAATGGCTCATAAACTTCTTCGATGGTGCCGGCTTCTTCACCTACTGCTGTGGCAATAGTAGTGATACCCACAGGCCC
This sequence comes from Bacteroidales bacterium, assembly GCA_014860665.1. Lineage (GTDB taxonomy): Bacteria > Bacteroidota > Bacteroidia > Bacteroidales > F082 > Sulfidibacterium. The sequence continues at coordinate 6,955 of JACZJI010000022.1, forward strand.
GCCTTTGAATTTCTCTATGATGGTGCTTAAAATGCGGTTGTCCATTTCATCTAAACCGTAGCGGTCAACATTGAGTGCTTCCAGCGCATGTTTCGAAATGGCCATATCGATGTTGCCGTTGCCTTTAATCTGGGCGAAATCACGCACACGGCGAAGCAGCAAATTGGCGATACGCGGCGTACCACGACTGCGGCCTGCAATTTCTATGGAAGCCTCTTCAGAAATACCTACATTTAAAATAGAAGCAGAACGTTTTACGATTCCAGCCAGCGTTTTGGTGTCATAATAATTGAGTCTGGCCGTGATACCGAAACGGGAACGCAACGGTGCAGTCAGCAAACCGGAACGCGTAGTGGCACCCACCAGTGTGAACGGGTTCAGACTGATTTGCACCGAACGGGCATTAGGACCGGTTTCTATCATAATATCGATTTTGAAATCTTCCATGGCCGAGTAAAGATACTCTTCCACTACCGGACTCAACCGGTGAATTTCATCGATAAATAACACATCGTTTTCTTCCAGATTGGTAAGCAATCCGGCCAAATCGCCCGGTTTGTCCAGCACAGGCCCCGAGCTTGTGATGATGTTTACTCCGAGTTCGTTGGAAATGATATGAGATAAAGTTGTTTTTCCCAGTCCCGGAGGGCCGTGCAACAACACATGATCCAAAGCGTCGCCCCTTTCTTTGGCAGCCTGAACAAAAATCTTCAGGTTTTCAACCACTTTTTGCTGTCCGGCAAAACTCTCAAACTGGCCTGGCCGCAACACTTTTTCGATTTCCAGTTCGGCCTTTCCCATAGATTTGCCCGTCGGATCTAAATTCTCATTCATACAATAGCTTCAATTGATTTTTTCGCCAGCGATACAAAAGTAAACATATTTGTTACGGATAATAACACGTTTCATTTTGACTATGATTTTTGCTTTATCAGGAAACCTAATTACAGGATTCGAAGTTTATAAGCAGGGTTTTTACATTTCCATAGCAGGTTTTTCAACTTTAATACCTATCAAAATTATTTTCCATGCCTGTGAAAAAATTTTTCCACACCTGTGAGATTTTTTTTTCATGCCTGTGAAAATTTGAAAACGTAAGCAGGAAATGAATTTTTCCTGCTTAGGAATTATTAAAAACCTATGGTGAAAACAGATTTTGTAACCATTAGAGATAAAAAAGACAATAAATCCCTGAAAAACGATTTGCTATGATTTGGGTTTTCAGAAGGCAAAAGTCAGATACCTGAAGTTTTGAAAAAACGTATTTTTGCTTCTTCTAATGTTGAACTATTAAATAAAAAATAAAATGGCTGTAGAAAATTTTGTCGCTTATAATCCCGTGAAACTTCACTTTGGTGAGAATGTGGTGAAAAACCTTGGGAAATCTGTTAAACAATATGGAAATCGGGTACTGTTGATTTACGGGCGTGGCTCAGTGAAGAAATATGGTTATTATGATGAAGTGGTAAACCAGTTGAAAGATGCCGGTTTGAGTATTTTTGAGTATTCGGGAATCAAACCGAATCCGGTTGTAGATGATGTACGCAATGCCGTTGCTTACGGAAAAGAAAATAAGGTGGATGTGATTGTTGCTTTGGGTGGTGGTAGTGTGATTGATTCAGCCAAAATTATAGGTCTGGGGCTTGCCAGCGACGTTGACCCATGGGATTTCATGACATGGAATGTTCTTCCTGAAAAGACTATGCCTTTGGTGACGGTATTAACATTAGCCGCTACCGGAACTGAAATGAACGCTGCGGCTGTGTTGCAGAATGCCGAAACACACCAGAAAGTAGGACTGGTTCATCCGATGAATTTCCCAAAAGAGTCATTCCTCGACCCGCGTTTTACTGTGACAGTGCCTAAAGATTACACGGCTTACGGAATTGTGGATTTGATAGCCCACGCTTTGGAGGCTTTCTTCGGTGAAGGCGAACCTTCGGTTATCGATTTGATTACCACCGATATTATTAAAGACGCAATGAAATGGGCTCCACAATTAATGAACGATCCCGAAAATCTTGAATTACGTTCCAATATAATGCTGGATGCAACCCTGGCTTTGAATGGGCTTACCAGTTACGGTAAAGTAGGTGGCGACTGGGGTGTACACGGGTTGGGTCATGAGCTTTCATATTTATATGATCTGGCTCATGGAGCAACGCTCAGCATTGCTTATCCGGCATGGCTCAGATTACAGAAAGAGCGTATTCCCGAAAGGATTCAGAGAATGGGTAAATTGATTTTCGGCACGGAAGATCCAGATGAAGCCATCAAAATGCTGGAAGAGTTCTTTACTTCTATCAGCTCTCCGGTCCGGCTTTCTGAAGCAGGCGTGGAGTCTGAAAAAAGAGAAGAGGTCATTAACCAGATGAATGTAAACAATGTTTCAGGTATGCATCACACGCTAAGTATGGCAGACCGAACAATGCTCATAGACCTGATGTTGTAAGATTCCGTAAAGATAATTTAATTGAAAAAGAGGAGGTTGCATTAAAAATAACCTTCTCTTTTTTTCTGTTCCATACTGGCTTCCTGATCAAAATCGATGACACGCGTGGTGCGTTCACTTTTAGTAACTGTCATCATTTCTTCCACGATTTTTTCTATGGTATCTGCTTCTGATTCCACAGCGCCCGTTAGCGGATAACATCCCAGCGTACGGAACCGAACCATTTTCATCTCAGCCTGTTTCCTCAATTCTTCCGGCATACGATCGTCGTCTACCATAATCAAATTTCCGTCGATATTGACAATGGGCCTTTCCTTAGCATAATACAATGGAACAATGGGAATTTTTTCCAGACGGATGTATTGCCAGATGTCTAATTCTGTCCAGTTGCTCAACGGAAAAACACGGATGCTTTCACCTTTGTGTACACGGGCATTGTAAACGTTCCACAACTCAGGCCGCTGGTTTTTCGGGTCCCATTGATGATATTTATCCCGGAAGGAGAAAATTCGTTCTTTGGCACGGCTTTTTTCTTCATCACGGCGGGCACCGCCAAAGGCAGCGTCGAATTTGTATCTGTCGAGTGCCTGCAGTAATGCCTGCGTTTTCATGATATCAGTGTGGACTTTAGACCCGTGCGTAAAAGGTCCTACACCGCTTTCATAGCCTTTCTTATTATGATGTACAATCAGTTCCCAGCCGTTATCTCGGGCATAACGGTCGCGGAATTCAATCATTTCCCTGAATTTCCATTTCGTGTCAACGTGCATCAAAGGAAAGGGAACTTTCCCGGGATAAAAGGCCTTTTCGGCAAGGCGCACCATGACCGAAGAATCTTTTCCGATGGAATAAAGCATCACAGGCTTTTCGAACTCTGCAGCCACCTCCCGGATAATATGAATGGACTCCGCCTCCAGTTCGCGAAGATTGTTGATAGAATAAGTTTGCATATTTTTTTTCTGAAAGGCAAAAATACGATTTCCCTGGAAAAGGAATTAAAAAATTCCTGCCATCACCAAAGTTCGGATTACCAGTACGATTCCAAATATAAACAACCCAACACCGGCTACTTTGTTGATTAAATGTAATACTTTATCGGTAATATAATTTTTGATGCGGGAGGCCAGAAAGACCTTTGTAGTGTCAACCAGGAGAAACATTGATAACGTTCCTGAAAAGAAAAAGATGATATCCATTGTGGTGTTCATAAAAGGCGTTGCAACACCAAGTACCACCGTGGGCCAGAAAAGCCAGACAAAAGGATTCGCAATGTTCAGCAGAAAGCCTTTCAGCATGTACATCAACACATGAGGTTCGTTGATATTGATGTCTTCATCTTCACCTGTGATTTCAATCTTGTCGCGGTAGGTAAAAATCCCGAAAAGAATGAGGATGATTCCTCCTATAACTCCCAAAATCTGGTATTTGTGCATGGTATTCATAATGACGTGGGCGCCGATGATGGAGAGTCCCACCAGCACCAGATCATTTAAAAAAACACCGAGGGCTAGGATAAAACCTTTATAAAAGCCCCGATGGATGCCTGTCTGCACCTCTGCAAAAAAAGCTGGTCCGAATCCAAAAAACAAATCCAACGTCAGCCCTAAAGCCATTCCTTCAATCAGCGAATGCATGTGCCCTCAATTTTTTGTGTTTGCAAAAACTCTTCCCAATCAGCAATTCGTTCGTTTTTCAAAACTCTGGGAAATTTGTTGGCACTTCCAACTTTTCCTTTCTTTTCCATGTATTGAAGAAAGACATCAGGCGACAAAACCTTCACAAAAACATTCCCGATAGCTTCCAGTCGTTCAACACGATAGTCATCGTTTAAGTCTTTCAGATGAAGGTCTATTCTTTTTGCGGCATCTTTTTCATCCAGTTTGGCATCTGTGCCTAAATACCATTGGTGTGCAAATCGTCCATTATGACGAAATGCATATACCGTGAATTCTTTTATTTCAATATTCAAATCCTGTTGTAGCAATTCGATGGCCCGATTCATGTTTTCCTGAGAAAGGTGCTCACCACAGATGCTTAAGAATTGCTTAGTACGGCCAGTTATCTGGATTTCTCCCGATTTCTTGTCAACAAATCTTATGACATCACCAATCAGATACCTCCAGGCACCGGCATTGGTTGTCATTAGCAGTGCATAATCCGTATTTTCTTCTGCTTCGGATAAAAACAAAGTTTGCGGATTGGGCTTCAGATTTCCTTCTTCATCGAAATTATTGCTGTCGAAAGGAATAAATTCATAAAAAATACCATTGTCTATAACCATCGTCATGCCTTGGCATTGCTTTTTATTTTGATAAGCAATATAACCTTCAGAAGCCAGATAAGACTCGTTGTACATCATCTTTTTCCCGAAAAGTTTTTCGAAGCTGTTGAGGTAGGGTTTAATGGAAACCCCGCTATGAACATATACTCCGAGGTTTGGCCATATATCGTGAATGGTATTAAGATTATATTCTTCGATGATTTTTTCCAGCAAAATTTGCACCCATCCCGGAACACCAACGATCACTCCAATGTCCCACGTCGGCGCCTTTTTTACCATTTCGTTCAGTTTTGTGTTCCAGTCTGCCGTTTTCGAAATCCGCTTTCCCGGTTTATAAAAATGCTGGAACCAGAAAGGAATGCTCGCTGCTGTGATGCCCGACAAATCTCCTTCATAATAGGTGCCGTTGTATTGTAAATGGGTACTGCCGCCAATCATTAGCATACCCTTTTCGTAAAAATCCAAAGGAAAATCGTGGCGCACCATAGAAACAATTTGTCGCAGGCTGCCCCGTTTGATACTACGAAGCATGTCACTTGTAACAGGAATATATTTACTGGATGCCTCTGATGTTCCGGAACTTAATGCGAAATATTTTACTTTTCCAGGCCAGGTCACATAGGGTTCACCGTTTAATGAACGATACCACCAGTGTTTATAAATTTTTGAATAATCGTGAACCGGAACTTTTTCATGAAAAGCCTGCAAAATATTTTCTGATGTCAGGATTTTGGAAAACTCATAATGCTCACCAAAAGCCGTAAACTGCGCTTTTCTCAACAATCTTGTGAGTTGGCGCGCTTGTGTTTCCTCCGGATTTGCCCAGTTTTCTCTGAGTTCAACCGGCTTGTTTCTAAGCGAATAGGCACTTTTTATGAGGCTTCCCAAAAGGGGCATAAGTTTCTTTTTTAGGCTCAGCAAATATAGGAATAAATAAAATAAAGCGGGACTCCCGGCTACGGCTGGGGCAGGACAACGCCCGCCCGCTCCGTGTTTTTGATAGCGGAACTTCAGGAGGAACCGTTTGTTTTTTATACCCCTCCGTTAATCGCAACATTCCTCGATCCCTTCAGCCTTTTCAAAGGCTTCGTGGCCTTCTTTAACAGAGAAATAAATCAATGCGGCTGTTCCGGCAATGTCGATGTAAGGTATTTTGAAAAACCACCACAACGCGCTTGCTGCCAGCAACACCAGCGACATATACAAACAAACCTGTGAACATTTTGCATCTGCAATGATCGGGGCTGAATTCAACTTCTTTCCAACAGAAAGTTTAAAATAAATTAACGCCCACATGCATAAAATCGAAATGAGAGCGATGATGATCCCGGGCACGGTTGAGGTGGGCTGGTGGCCTTCTATCACATCAAAAACGGCGGATAGGGCCAGAATGCCGGCCAGCACGTAGAAACACCATCCTGTGATTTTTAGTGCCAGAATCTCAAAACGACCCTTGTCCGAATCAGGATTCATTTTGATCCGGACGATCATCTGGGTGACTCCCAGGGCGGAGATTGTTTCGATAAAGCTGTCGGCGCCGAACCCAAAGAGTGTTAAAGTTTCGCCTTTTAAACTGAAAAAGACGGAAACAAGTCCTTCAGCAAGATTGTAAACCACCGTGATGATGGCCAGAGCCAATGCAAAGGAATAAAGTTTTCTGACTTTTTCCGGTACAGATATTTCAAGTGGATTGATTTCTTTCATTTCCTTCTGGTTTAATCTGTTGCCAAAAATTCATCTGTCATTACAATTTTGGCATAAGTACCGCTCAAGGCGGCTAGAAATGCCGTATGCACTTCCGAAGCTTTCACCCTTTCTTCAAAGATTTCCAAATCTTTCGTTGCGCATCCGTCTCCAATCACGGTGCAGCTATAACCCAGATCTTTGGCTGCTCTCACGGTGGCATCCAGGCACATGTGAGTCATCATGCCACAAATGACCAGGTCTGTAATTTGGCTTTCTTGTAATGTTTTAAATAAATCTGTTTTCAGGAAACTGTTGGGAAAGTTTTTAACGATTATTTTTTCATTGTTGAGAGGTTTGGCGCATTCGTGGATTTCAGCGCCCCTAGTGCCCGGAATAAAAAAAGTAGCGGTCGGAGCCAGTGCTTCATGGCGGATGTGAAATACAGGAAGCTGTTCTTTCCTAAATTTTTTCAGTATGCGTGCAATGTTTTCTCCTGCTTTTTCCGGGCCAACCAGTTCCATCTTTCCATTCTTGAAATAATCGTTTTGTATGTCGATAAGTAACAAGCCTCTTTTCATAATCAATTGAATTTGTTTGTGTTAAAATATGAAAACGCATTTAAACAATGAGATTCAGAATTTTCCGGAAAACGGTTTGTATAATAAATAAAAAAGCCTGGCGGAGTCAGGCTTGATTTTTAAGAAGGTGGTTTTTTAAAATCTTAAACCAGTTTGACTTTTACAGCATTTAAGCCTTTTTTGCCTTCTACAAGGTCAAATTCAACGGAATCTCCTTGCTCAACTTTATCCAATAATCCTGAAACATGTACAAAGTACTCTGTTTTGGAAGCTTCATCAATAATAAATCCGAAACCTTTGGATCTATTAAAGAATTTTACAGTTCCTTTTTTCATAGTAAAAATTTAATAGCCACAAATGTAAATTTTTTCCTGATTATTTGGAAGGAATCTACACAAATAAAAATTTAAAATTCTTAATTCAGGGCTCTCTTCCTAACACCTTAGGAAATTATTTTTTTGCTAATATCTGTTTTTACGACGGGAACCATTTCCGTTACGTTTTCCTTTTTCAGGTTTGAACGCCGATTTTTTACTATTAAAATCTTTGGATTTTGATGGTTTGCTTTTGCTTTTTGGGCTAAATGCAGGTTTCTCTTTTGAGATCTCAACCAATAAACTTTCTCCATCGTATGAATTACCATTCAAAGCCTTTACAACCGCGTTGGCCATTTGATCCTCAATTTCTATGAACGAAAAATTCTTTAAAATCTCAATTCTTCCGATTTCAGCATCAGAAGAATCAAGCCCTTCGTTAATCATCCCGATGAGTCGACCGGGATTTACACGGTTTTTCGAGCCGACACTGATGTATAATCGTGTAAAAGAAACCTCTCTCGTTTGCCCTCTTTCTTTACGATTTTTTCTTTCACTTTTATCAGATCTCTCTCTGGAACTTTCTGAAACATTTAAGTCACGAGAATCTTTATAGTACGAAAGAAATCGGTTAAATTCTGCGGAAACAAAACGTTTGATGAGTTCTTCACGATCCAGCCACGCTAGTTTTTCATAAATGGAAGGCAAAAATGGTTCGATTTGTTTTTCGTCCACCTCTACATTTTCCATTTTATCAATAAGGGCATACAACTGTTTTTGGCAAATTTCCTTTCCTCCGGGAACAGCTTCTTTTTTGAATGTGATACCAGACCTTTTGGCGATATCTTTTAGTTTACCGGTTTCTTTTGTGTGGATGATGGCAATAGAAGTACCGGTTTTTCCGGCACGTCCGGTACGCCCGCTTCGGTGAGTATAGGTTTCATTTTCGTCCGGAAGGTTGTAGTTGATGATGTGTGTCAGGTCGGTTACATCCAGTCCGCGTGCAGCCACATCCGTTGCAACGAGCAACTGTAATTGCCGCTGACGGAAGCGTCCCATCACTTCATCGCGCTGTGCCTGTGATAAATCTCCATGAAGGGCATCGGCGTTGTAACCGTCATTCATCAGTTTTCCGGCCACTTCGGAAGTTTCGCGACGTGTGCGGCAGAAAACAATTCCATAAATGGATGGATTCATGTCTGCAATACGCTTCAACACTTCGTAGCGATCTTTTGAGTGAACCATGTAGTAAAGATGTTCTACATTTTCTGCACCGGTGTTTTTGGGCGCGACAGAAAGTTCAATGGGGTCGTTCATAAATTTCCGCGTGATGGCGGTTACTTCTTTGGACATAGTCGCCGAGAACAAAGAAATTTGCTTGTTTTTCGGTGTAGAAGCCAATATTTCATCAATGTCTTCTTTAAAACCCATGGAAAGCATTTCGTCGGCTTCGTCCAAAACAACACGTTCCACATTTCTGAGTTGCAATTTTTTTCTCAGAATTAAGTCTTTTGCACGCCCTGGTGTGGCTACTACAATTTGTGCCCCTGCACTAAGTGCTTTTATTTGATTTTCAATGCTGGCCCCGCCATAAACAGCAACCACATTTAAGGGTTTCAGATATTTGGAAAAATCGGAAAGATCCCTGGTGATTTGCATACAAAGTTCCCGTGTGGGACACAATACCAGTGTTTGGGTGTTTTTGCTTCGGACATCGGTCAAATGGATCACTGGTAACCCGAAAGCAGCAGTTTTTCCGGTACCTGTCTGTGCAAAAGCGATCAAATCCTGTCCGGAAGATAATAAATGGGGAATGGTTTTAGCCTGAATGGGAGTCGGAGTTTCGAAACCAAGTTCATGAACGGCGTCCAGGATTTCTTGTTGTAATCCTGTCTCTGTGAAAGAGATCATAGTGTATTTTTAAAATTGGGTGCAAAGGTCGTTATTTAAATCATGGTAATTACATTTAAGTGTAATTATTTGTTAATGAGTATAGAATACAGGTGTTTCAATGTTTTAATTTGTTATTCGGGATCATGATTAATGGTTTGTAAAGAAAAAATCCCGGCCAGATATTCGCCGGGATTTAGAAAAAAATTAAGAAAGAATTGAGGAAAAAAGGGATTACTTTTCTTTTAAGCTTTCACTTCTGCTGATGGATAATCCGTATATCCTTTTTCGCCGCCGGCATAGAATGTGTTGGTGTCCCATGCGCTCCAAGGCAGATCATTTTTCAATTTATAAACTAAATCGGGATTGGAAATAAAAGGCTTACCGAATGCCACCAGGTCTCCTTTATCTTCCTTTAGGGCTGCTTCTGCTTTGGCTTTGTCAAGACCTCCGCTCACAATAAGTGTTCCCTTGAATGCTTTTCTGATTTTAGATTTGATTGAATCCGGAACCTGCGGCGCTCCCATGGATGAATGATCAACAAGATGAATGTAAACCAAGTTCAGGTTGCTCAAACTGGAAGCAAGTTGTTCGTACTGGTCTTCCATTCCTTCGAAAATAGCCATTTCGTTGGAAACTCCGTAAGGAGAGAGGCGGATTGCTGTCTTTTCAGCTCCGATAGCATCAACAACTTTTTTTGCCACTTCCAGTGCAAAACGGTTCCTGTTTTCTGCAGAACCGCCATACTGGTCAGTTCTTTGGTTGGATGATGTATTCAGGAACTGACAAATCAGATATCCGTTGGCTCCGTGAAGTTCAACGCCATCAAAACCGGCTTCTATAGCATTCACAGCAGCTTGAACATATTCATCTTGAGCTGTTTCAATGTCCTGAAGCGTCATCTCACGCGGAACAGGAAAAGGTTGCATTCCTTTTTGGTTGGTGTACATTTGTCCGGTTAAACCGATAGCTGAAGGTCCCAAAACTTCGGCGCCCTCCGGCAGGTTGTAGGGATGTCCAACACGTCCGGTATGCATAAACTGTGCAAAGATCCTGCCTCCTTTTTTGTGTACAGCATCCGTCACGTTGCTCCATCCTTCTACCTGGGCTTTATTGTAAATTCCCGGAATGCTGGAATAACCTAGCCCGTTGGGCGATGGCGAAACGCCTTCTGTGATAAGCAATCCGGCGGTTGCCCGCTGTTCGTAATAGGTTGCCATCAGGTCGTTGGGAATATTTCCTACTGCTCTTGACCGCGTCATGGGGGCCATAACAATCCTGTTATTCAACTCAATATTCCCCAAAGTGTATTTACTGAAAAGTTTCATTGATTGATCTAAAATTTTTGTTTATAATGTGAAATTGTCTAAAGTTAGAATTGATTTTTAGATTTATATATCAGATAGTTCTTTTATAATTTTAAAAGTTTAAAAGCGTGTGTCCAGCTGTTGTCTTTGATGCCGGGAATGCACCAGAGGATGCAGAGCGGTTCGATGGCCCGTGCGGCCACGGCACTTCCCATGTCGGCGACATCCCATCCAAAGAGCCCGATGATCTCACCTGCTTCTTTCTTGGCGTTTTCATCATTGCCGCAAATGAACATGGTCGGCCGGCTTTCAAACGGCGGATCCACCATAAAAGCGGCGCCGACGCTGTTGTAGGCTTTCACGAACCGGGCTTCCGGAAACGCCTGTTGCAGCTGTTCCATCAGCGAAGTTTCCAGATCGGTGAAGAAATGCATTACCCCGTTTTCCGGCGCCTTGTCGGCGATGGGGTTGGTGGCGTCCAGGATCGTTTTCCCGGAAAGATGAGCGGCTCCGGCCAGCTTCAGCGCTTCTTCGGCAGCCGTACCTTTTACGGCCAGCACAAGCAGTTCACCGAATGCAGCGGCTTCCGCGAAACTGCCGATTTCCACTTTCGGAGCTTCGGTATTTTTAAAATCCCGGAGCTTCTCCGGATGACCGGTACCCAGGGTTACCGGATATCCGTTTTTCAGGAAACCTTTGGCTAACTCCTTAGCCACATTTCCCGAACCGAGAATTCCAATCTTTTTCATATTATTTTGATTTGGTTGTACATACAATTATTTATGGATAAAAAATTTTATTTCAAAATGTTATCAATAGCCTGATTGATTTTCTCCGTTAGTTCTTTTCCTTCCGTTTCGCCAACCAGGCTGCTGTACCTTTTGTGCAATTCCTCCCACGATGTTTTGATCTGGTCGTTCAGGGCCAGGCTTTCTTCGGTGGGATAGATTTCGGTACTCCGGCCGCAGTTCTTCCTTTCGAGATAACCCTTGATCTCCATTTTATCGATCAAACGTGTTACGGTGGAAGGGGTCAGCTGCAAATATTCGCTTAACTCTTTGGGCTGAATGCCCGGAAATGAATTCACGGCCATCAATACAAACGCGTACGTTGGAGCGAGTCCTGTTTTCGAGAACTCCTCTTCCGCCAGCTTGCCCATTACCCGTGCCAGGGCATTGGCCGAGTAATAAAGACAGGTGTTGTATTTTAATCCGCAGTTTTTCATTTCCGGTGACAAAGGTATAAAATAATTGTATGTACAAACAAATTATTGCTACAAAATTCTATTGAGAAAAGTTTAGGGCCTATTTATTCGGATACACGGGAGAACAAGGACGTTCGTCATCGCGATGACACAAAAATTTATAAAGGTTTCCGTAGCAATCTGAATTATATCTCACTCACGCTGACATATTGCCCCTGTTCGTATGTATTTTGCAGGATGGTAAAGATCTTTTCAGCCACAAGTTCCGGTTCCTGCACTTTGCCTTCTTCGTATGCCTGCCGGAAGTAGCCGGACATGGCAAAATCCACGTCTGATTTGGAACGGACGGCTTGTTGCATTCCGGTCTCCACCATGCCTGGGCCGATGGAAACCACCTCGAAACCATATTCTTTATCCTTTTGCTCGGCACCGATCACCTTACCAAACATGAGAGATCCGGCTTTTGAACCGCAGTAAACACTCATATCGGCCAAGGGATGCAGGGCGGCACCTGATGAAATAAAGACTACTTTCTTCCGTACTTTTTCATCCTGAAATCTTTTGATGAACAAGGAAGTCAGCAGCATGGGGGCCACCAGCCCGATTTTGACATGCGCTTCGATTGCTTCCGGCGGACAGGCTTCGATAGGACCCATGGGTTCAGTAGCAGAAGCGTTGTTGATCAGGCACAAAAAATCAAAAGGCTGTCCTTCAACAATTTTGTTTGTTTGCTCCAAAATTTGGTTAAACCGGGAAGTGTCTGTCAGATCGATAGAAAGGTGGTGATAGTTCGGGGAGGTAAGCAGATCGGACCGGTTCCGGGAAATGCCCAGTACTGTGTGTCCTTCCTGTAGTATTTTTTGTGCTACGGCTTCGCCGATCCCCTTCGAAGTACCCGTAATTAAAAAGAAACCATTTTTCATGATATGCGTTGTTTATACATTTTCCAGGCACGGAACGGCCCGGACTTGCGGAAATAAAAGTACAAACTTTCGGGATGTTGGTTCGTACATCACCCACAAAATTGGGGCCGGTTTAAGGACTTCCCGGATCTTTCAATTAAAGAGAATCACCCCTATTTTTCAGGATCAAGAACTTTTTTTGCCTGAGCTCTTTTTTTTTGTTCAGCCGATAGTTTGGAAACGGGTTGCTCATAGTTAAAACCTGTTCTTTGGGTCCAGATTTGAAGGAGTCTTTTTTGCACCCACTTACTATGCGCGGTAGGCGGAGGATATTTCGGATGACTGGGATATTCCTGCACTCTTTTATTGTCGGGGAAACGATGCTTCATTACCGTTACAAGACTGTCAACAGTCTTTTTGGGCAGCCCCGGAAAAGTAAGTTCCAATAAAAACATTTTAGGCGTTTTGATTTTATTAAATTCTGCCAACTTCAGCTTAAATTGCAGGGAATCGTTCAGGGTATTAATCCTGTTATTGAGGTATTTCCGGGTCAGACTATCTTTAGTGTTAACCAGTACATGTGTCAGGGAATCCATCTCCGACCTGATTTTCAGGTTCTCACCTATAAAATCATACCAGTTTTTGGTTCCGGGCGAACCTTCTGTTTTGGTAATCCACTTTTTATTAATGGTTAGCTTTACATTTTCGCCTTTATTTAAAATCAGGAAGGCCTGTTGGGGGCCATGCTTTGCAAAGGTCAGCCAGCACCCCATTTCTTCATTCATGTCAGGAATTGCTTTCTTCATCGTAAAGGAATGGTGTCCTTTTGGAAGAAAAACGGAATCTTCAATATTATATTCGTTCGCGTTTACAGAAAACCAATAGACCCACTGGCCGCTCTGGCATACATCATTGCTCACGGTAACATGTAATGTGATCACATCTGCCCGTTTGCATCCCTGTATCAAAAACAGGGACGACACAAAAACAAGAAGGAATATTTTTTTCATGATAAATTGGTTTAAAAACAGTGAATTTCTGTAAGATATGTTGAATTTAGCTGTGCTCTGAAGGGTAATGGGGAGTTCTTTTTAAATGAAAACAAGAGCCGGTAAAGGAATCGGAACACCGGAAGGGATCCCAAGGGATTTGTTCTTTGCTTTAAAAGGTCTATAGATTGTTCATCCATAGCGTTTTTGTTTGGTTTTTGTGAAGGAGAAATCAGTGCCATTCGGCTTCCATACCCACAAAGCTATGGAATTAAATGTACCTAAGTTCCTCAGGGCAAGGATCTCGTCCAATGTTTAACGATTTTTAAGAGTCTTTAACAATCCGGGATTCGTTGAAAATCAACCCGCTCCGCGGGCCGGATCATAAGCCCGGAACAGGACAGGCTTTACCCAAGGTTGCAAGTCAGAGACACGACAGACCGGAACGGGCATTAGGATCGCGGAGAATATTTCCTGCCTTATTGCATCAACCCAAAATACTTCTTCCATTTTTCATAAAGCTCCTGGGCCAACAGGTTGGCGGGGACTTTTTCTCTTTGATGAAATTGATATGGAGCCATGCAAAAATGCCATTCAAAAGCGGCGATATTTTTATCAAATTTAGTCTGATCGAAGGGTACGGAGTGCTGCATGTCTTTGCGGACTGTATCGAAAAAGATCTCCCAGCGCTTTCTGTAATAGTTGTCAATCAGTCCGCTGAAGTCACGGGCAGCATAATCAATAAGATAATTCCCCTGTTGACCCCAGGTGGTGACCAGCACTTTTGCGTTTTTCTCAAAATAAGAAGCGGGTGCGTCAGGAGCCTGAAAACTGCGGGCCGCTTTAATCCAGTCATCGAACGAAAACTCCGGCTGGGTTGATACGATGCGGTTCACGTCGGTGGCCAGGTCGAGAAAGAGCGCTGAATACCTATTGAAGGCTTTGATGTCGTCTTGTTTATACGCTTCGTACGTTTTGTTTCTTATACTCAAAGCCAGATTTGCCAGTACTTGCCGGCACACCATGGCCAGGTCGTACTGATAACGCGGATTGGTGAGGCTTGTGGAGTCAGCATGCAACATTTCGGCGAAGATGTCCGCAAGTTTACCATAATCGTAAGGATCGCCCAGGCGCGTATAATGGTCCTTTCCTTCAAATCTGGGCTGCATTTCTATCGTATTACCGAGACCTACTCCCGATATCTGATCATTGTAAGTGAGTTTCACCAGGCGACGCCAGGCATCCTCGGCTACCGGGTCGGCATGGCCGGTACGGCTGTCGGCATAGCGGCTGATCCACTGGGATGTATTGGCAGCAGCAGTGTCCCAGGCGTAGTCGAAAAGCCATTCAAACATAAAGCGGTTTACGCCGAAGCCTTCCAGGGTGGAACCGATTCCCATCATCTGCCCTTTGCTGGTATCGGCTTCGGTTGTGCGAAGCAGCTTTGCCACCTGGAGCATGGGGGCTGCCATCTGGGTTCCGCCGCCGAAGTTCCCCAGATAACACCAGATATAAGGTGCTCCGAAGAAGGCATGTGTCATGCGCCACACTTCCTTTTTCTCACAGAAATAGTCAAGGATGATCATGCGGTTTTTCGGCACCGCTTTGATCATGGCTTCCAGGCGCGGGTTGGTCCAGTGTTTGCGGTCATAATAAAAGGTCCAGCCCATCTGAACCCAGACGGCGTTGCTGTCAACCGCTGCAATTCCATTGTAAATTGCGCGTGAAACCGATGCGAGGTATTCCGGTTTCCAGGAAGGGGGTGTCATCTCGTTGAAGGGATCTGCGCCGTACAGGTGGTCTGTTCCGTAGTATTTTGTCTGCTCCCGAATGAATGTTTCCTGTATTTTCCGGAAGAGCGGTTCCATGGGATCCATAAAATAGGCATCATATTGTTGTCCGACAGAATAGGACCCCATGTTGGTGAGTTTTACCTTTGGATATTTGTCTTCGATGGCTTTGGGCGTGTGGCCCGAAAAAGCCGGCAAAACCGGGGTCATCCCGAATGATCTTTCGCTTGCCAGTATTTTTTTCTGCAGTTCAAACTGATTGTCGATGAAAGACTGAGGCAACGGGCCCATCCAGCCGTCGATGTTGCCCATGCGATTCCAGGGCAGATGGGCCGGACCGGTAAAAAAGGCCCGGATCTGTGCGTCGGTCAAACCGAATTTTTCCCACACTTTTTCCCAGATGTATTCTTCGCCTGTGATGGCCAGCGGCATGTTGATACCGTTCAGGGCCATCCAGTCTATAAAGCGCTGCCAGTCGTCCCATCGCCACCAAAGCATGGTATAGCCGAAGGTACAATAGTTCAGGAAGAAGCGTTTCTGAAAACGGCAGCTTTCGCGGACGGGATTATTTACCGGCGGCAGCAGGGCGGGGACTTCGATGGGCTCCGCCAGGTACCACGATACGGATGTATGACAGTAGTTGTTTAGATAATAATTAAAGGCTTTGGCCAAAGCCAGAGTGCTATTGCCCCGAAGGACTATCTTTCCGTTCCGGCTTTCCAGCTCGAAAGTTTCCTGCTTTTCATGGCCGGGAAGGCCTTCGATGATGAAATCGTGGAGGTGGTTGGGCGAAACCCGTTCTATGAGTCCTTTGATGGCCTGAATATTGATCTGATCTTTCCCTCTGGGAGCCGAAAAGGCAGGTTTTGGTAAGGAAAATAAAAGGAGAAGGATCAGTGTGACCGGGATGTATTTTATTTTGCTCATGACTGTGGATGTTCTGATATTTTTATTCCCGGAGTTTGCTGTCCGGTGGCCCATGATGGCGAATAAAGGTATTTAATTTGACAGAAAATGCAACGTTTTAAAAATAAATTATGGGGAGTATCGGGGATTCGGATTTCCAGCGGCCAGGCAAACCCAAGTCAGTGGGGTGAGAAGCTTTGCAAAGGGTCACAAGTCAAAGTCCCGACAGATTGGGGCAGGTGTTGCGAGAGCAGAGTCACAAGTTGAAAACTTGCGACAGCGGGGGGTGTTTTTTAGTCTAATATCATAAAAATACGTCCTTAACCAAACCATGCATAACCTTCTCCATCTTCTTATATACTTCCTTTTTTTCTTCAGGTACACTGTCAATTGTGAGAGACAAAAATGAAAGTACGGGATAAGGAATTTCTAAGACCTTGCTAATTCTTTCTAAAACATCAAGTGTTGGATTTCTTTCATCATTTTCTATCTGTGACAAATAGGTCTGAGAGATTCCACATTTTTCTGCAAAATCTACTTGTCTAATTCCCTTTTCTTTTCTTAAACTTTTTATGGTTACTCCTATTTTCATGATTTTATGGTGGGCCGAAAAATGATTTAAAAATACTGGCAATCAAACTCAAGATACCAATATCAAGGTGATTGCGTTTTTGTTCAATAATTTCTTCTAAATGTCCTATGCACCTGTCAAGGTCCTTTTCATGACGTTCTGGAACGGTCTTTTCATTTTTAAGTTCCACTAAAAGCCGGTATACTTCTAAAATATTTTGTTTTTTCACTTGATCTCAAATAAAAAAGGTTATTAAAAAGGTTAATTACAGAATAACTTTTCAATACAACTTCTTTTTTGAGTGAAAAAATTAAATCGAAATATTTATAAGCTACTATTTTAATCGGGGATTGAGCTGCGATGATTTTTCTAAAACTGAAAAACTTAGATAAAGTGTTAGAAAGAGCCCTTGCTATTTTTTTGAAATATAATTCAGTCAGAACGCGTTCTTTAAGAGGGTCCGACTTTAAAACTAGTGATACATATTTTTCTGAAGTCCACTTTTCAAATTCGTCATCAAATTCTCCTTCCTGACAAGTTAACTCATCTACTGAATTTATTAATCCTTCAAGTGTATTTGTATTATCAATGTAATCCCAAAAAGAGGATTCATCGTATTGAAAATACTTGTCTAGTTCTTTATCAGAAAAAAGAAGATTAAACTTGTTTATGTCCAACCGTTTAACAGCAGAATGAATTTCTTTATGCGAGAAATCAAAATTCCACTCGCTGACACTTTTTTTTAAGAAAAAATTGAAATTATCTTTATTCGTTGAGGAAACAGCTTTAATCAGCTTATCATATTTCTTTCTTTCGTTTTCACTGGAAAAAGAATAGGCCTCATAAAACGATATGTCCGATTTCAAATTCATGGATGCAAAGATACAACAATAATTTAATAATGCAATATTTTAAACAAAAAAATTAACTATAGTTAATAAAATGTCGGTTTTTGATAATTCCGAATGATATATAATAACCAACAAAGGCCGCCCCGCATTCCGGAGCAGCCTTTATTTGTGTTTAAGACAGATTTTCTGATCGTGCCCTCAGTCACAACGGTCCGACCATTGTCTGACCAATCCTCACCTTAACTTTTAACTTAGTCATTTGCAAATCTTTATAATCAATCCTACCTTCTCGCTGCATTTGGGCCACAATAATACCCGGGTGCTTTTTTAACTGTTTGCTGAGTTGCTTTACCAAATCGACACTAAATTTTGGAAAGTCGGCTAATAATCTCCGGTCTTTATCTGACAACAACATTCTGGAAGCAAAGGCATCCGCTTCGTCTTCTTTGTTTTTATCAGGCGAAATTTCTTCAACACCATCAATAAAAATATCGGATTTATTGTGATACCTGATATGAGCCAGTTCATGGAAGAAGGTGAACCAAAAGGCATTGTAATCTTTTCTCCGGTCCGTAACCTGAATCAGCGGAACGGTTTTGTTTTTTATCCATCTGGAAGCGCCGTATATCGGAGCTTTGGATATGCAGGGCGTGTAAACCAATGCCACACCAAAAGAGGCACAAACTTCTTGTAAATCCTGCATCCAGGTATCCGAATGTTGGTAAGAAATCTCTTGGATTTTGCTCAAGCTGGTTTTTAAAATGCTTTTATCAAAGGGCTTTATTTCAAGATGTTCAGCCTGCAATTCCCCTAATCTTAACCAGGAAGAAATGGCTTTGGGTTCGGTGGTGTATTTGAGTTCAATTTTAAATGCAATGGAGCTGCCCTCATAAATTGTAGACCATTCAGTAGGAGATGCTACGCGGAAAAATTTTAACAGGTCGGCAGCTAATCTTTTTTTATCCCTTGTATCAGAGACTACTTTTAACTTTCGGAGTTCGGGTAAAGGAAATCCTTGAACCCATGTTTTGCATTGTTCCAAAAATTCCATTTGCTCAATCTCGAAAAGCTCGTCCTGGTATTGACGTTCTAAATTCAGCCAAAAACTTGCAGGAACACCCAACACAAATTCCAATCTAGCAGCCGTTTCTTTGGTAATAGGTGCTTTTCCTCTAATTAACTCATTGAGTTTTGGAACCGATCGGCCCAAGCGTTCTGCAAGCTCTGCTTGTGACATTCCCACGGCGTCAATATGCTCCTGAATACTATCTCCAGGGCAGGTAAGTAAAGTTTTTTTTAATTCTAAATCAGTCATAGTAGTTTCTTTTTCAGGTTAGTGAGGGTCTTCTACAGATTCAATTTTAATAATAGTGATCGCTTTTAAATCAACACCCCCGTCTTCCAATGTCGGAACGGGATCCTGGTCGATTTGAAAAAGGATTCTCCAATTTTCTTGAATGTCTATCGACCAGAGATTTTTTCTATCTCCTTTGTATGGATGCAGCCGCAAAGCCGGTAACAGGGAAACAGCCCAAAGATTATCTAAGGCTGTCAGTTGTTGCATGCGCATTTTAACCTTTTTTGCTAACGTTCCGTACCCTTTTGCTAATCCCGTATCGGTTGTGAGTGATTTTTCAAGC
>JACZJI010000023.1 GCA_014860665.1 Bacteroidales bacterium
AATTTGTAATTTGCAGAATTAATTGCCTCGTCGAATGATTGGGCGTGGCCAGCGTTCATGCAAGTTGCTTCAACCAATGTTATTTCATTTATTCCTTGTGCAATACGTTTTTTTAATAATGAAACATCATCATTAACACTATCAGCAAACGTATCATCGATTAACCATGCACCAACAAAGGCATGACCATTAATTACAATCAATAAAGGATTAAGTCCAATTGCTTCGATACAGCTAGCATATAAAATCGCCATATCGACACAAGTTGCAAGCTTTTGAGAAAATATAGTATCGCACATTCGTATTCGTTGGCCTTCATTTTCAAAGCTTGCAGGAGGAGAGCAATATATAATTTCAAGACTCAAGATAGCCTCAAAAATTGCCCCCATCTGCTTTTTCACTCTGTCAGGGTTTAAACTCTGGTATGCGTCAAAAGATGGATTTCCTGTCCAACTTTCAAGAATCTTTGAAGCGATTTGTAAGACTTTTGAAATCTCAGGATGGTTTGGCGTTACAAATGCAGCCAACATTTCTGGTAAAGTCCCAACTCCATTCCATTGGTCGTATGCTAATATATCAACATTATAATATTCAGTAAAAAGAACCTCTTCTTTTGTAGAAATCGACAGAATTAAATCTCCGGAAAGTTTTTCTGTTAGTTCTGATAAAAAGTTAGCTGAAAGTTTTAGGCCTTTTACTTCAATTTCAATTCTTTGATTGCCTGAAAGCATCTCAACCCTGTGCTCCCAGTTATTGACAAAATCTGGTTCACCTTTTATGACAATTTTTAAATCAAGTAATTCTTTTTCGGAAATATTTTCAATTACTAATTTGCGGACAATTGGGATTCGGTTTTGTTGAATCGCATAATTTGCAACCGGAGTATAGATAAATTCTACTTTGAGTGAGTTTATTAATTCTGCCATTTTAATAATGTTGAGATTAATCTTTTATGGTTAGGGGTACTTTTTTCAAAATTTGATTTTTTTGCTTGTTGTTGTAATTTGCAAATGTTTACAATATGCATGGGATTCAAATACCCGCCCGAAGCACGGAATCAGGCGGTAAAAAACAAAATCTTTCCAATTAGTTAGTTTCTTTTCAATATTTCTAATTCTTTTCTTTCAATTTTTGTTTGATTTTTCATTCTTTGCCTTACGGGTCACGGTTGGTGCATGTTGCGGGGCGGATTTCGGGGAGCGTTCCTGTCTGCGAGGACTTAACGGCGATGCAAGAATCCGCAGGTGGCGTACCACCAAACCCTGCCCAGCAATATGTACTGTGTTAGCCGCTGACTTTTATAAATATTTTTTCAATTCAGTTAAAAATTTTGCCATTTTAATCAAGTCTTCTCTTTGTTCAGTACTTATTCCATCGGGGTCAAAATGCATTATATCATTTCTAATCTCTCGAACTTTGTCAAGATGCTTAATGAAATGAGTTCTTTCAATATTGAGATTTAATCTGTCCCAATGCTCAGGCTTTTCAATTATTCTTATATAATCACCGAAATTTAAGTCATCAATATGTTCAATTTCTCTCTCAACATCGCCGATTTTGCAGAATTCTTTTAATTCTTTAACAAGAAACTTACCATCAAGAATTTGTCGAATATGATTTTCTATTTGCTCAAGGAGTAAAAAAGGTTCTGAAACGGTTAGAAATTGAGCACTGATATCTGCAAGTGTTACAATACCGCATATTGATTTATCAGATTTCTGTACCAGTACAAATTCTTTTTTAAGAATAATAGAGATTGCATCAAGTAGTGGCGTTTCATAGTCCAAAATCGTTATGTCATTTGAAATGAAATCTTTTACCAAATCAGAATCACAACGATTAGTAAGTCCATAGCCAATAGTTTCCCAGGTTATTACTCCATGCACTGTCCTCGTGCCAGTCATCACTGGTAATTGTGAGAAATTATGCATCATCATTAAAGTCATTGCCTCTTTTAGTTTTGCTTCTCTAGAAACTGCTATTGGAGGTTTATTTGCAGAATCAAGTAACTGGATTCTTTGAATTGGTTCAACGCTTTTTTTGCTTTTTGCTCTCTTCTTATGTCGGAGTATAATTTTTTCGTCTATCCAAACTGTCATGTAATCAGGGACGACTTCCAGTTGATTCTCGTTTAAGAATTTGTTTACCCAAAAACGATTTCCTTTTGTTCGCTTCTCGAAATAGAAAAACCAAAATAATTCTCTAGGAGTGACTTTAAACTCGTTATCGGTTTCTTTTATTTCTTGAACAATAGCTTTTAGTTTATCACTTATCATCATTTTTCAAATTTGCCGCTAACTTATTTATCAGTTCACATTTTCTGAATCCATGGCGCAAATACTGTTGGATATATTCATGTTTTGTTTCTTATAGCTCAAAGTCATTCAAAGGATTTCTGATGTTCTTTAAACTTTTCATGCTCACGTGGGTGTAGAACCCGCTCAGACATGACAGGCCCATCCTTACAGGAAACACAAAATACCTTGTCCATGTTTTAAAGGAAAAAACTGTGAGAAACATCAGGTCGTTGGTCATGGTTTGCGGGTTAAGCGGCGCTAAGTTAGAAATTTCTTTCAGAAATTGTTCTTTGTAGTTTCTCTTTATGCTTTTCCGCCCTGCCAAAGGGCCTTTTAGGGTGGCCTAACAATTTCTCAATACGCGCGCGCATGCAGTCCGTGCCATTAAGCCATAAACTTTTGTTTAAAGCTTCCCCAGCGAAAAGTGAAGCCGTAAACTTTTGTTTAAAGCTTCCCCAAACAAAAAGGGAGCCATAAACTTTTGTTTAAGGCTTCCCCAGCAAAAAGTGGAGCCATAAACTTTTGTTTAAAGCTTCCCCAGCAAAAAGTGAAGCCGTAAACTTTTGTTTAAAGCTTCCCCAGCAAAAAGTGGAGCCATAAACTTTTGTTTAAGGCTTCCCCGACAAAAGTGGAGCGTGCCTGTTTAGGCATAGCTTCCCCGATGAAAAACGGAGCCTTGCTCGTTTGAGCATGGCTTATTGATGGTTTCTTTATCATAACACAGACAAAAAAGAGCGTCATGGCGATCCCTATTTATCGGGAGAAGCAATCTCATTTAAAACATCAAACGTTCCTGATAAAGAGATTGCTTCTTCACGCTTGCCCGAAATCCTTCCCCTGCCATGGCTTTTGCCCAGGCTCTCATCTTTGGTGTGACGGTTGGGTGCGTTGTGCCGCCCTCGTTTTGTATTTGAGCATAAGGTACCTTATCGTTTCCTGCAGAAATCACAACTTTTCCAGGCGATATGACTGCAGGATGAATACTGTTCATCAGGTTGCCGCTTTCAATCATCAGGCTTCCTTTTTGTTTCGGATGTTTATTCGGTTCCCACGGCTTGCCTCCAAATTCCTTCTTTGTGAAAGCTTCTTTGTAGTATTCTGTAGCCGTTTCAGCCACTATATGTGCAGCCCCGTCGAGCACTTTGTCGGGCAGTTGTTCAAAATATTGGTTTAATTCGTCGATAGTCATGTTATTATGATTATTTTTGTCCTCTCATATATCCGGAAATGCGGCGATAAGCAAGTGCCAATAACCCAAGGCGGAGGGACACGAGCGGCTGCCTGGCAGCGTATTTTCGGCAAGCCTTAACCAGGGACATCATGTTCCTGGTTTTTTTATGAGCATCCCCCACCGGTAAGCATACCCTGCCTGGTTGTAGTTTGTAACTACAACCAATGATCTGTTTATTTTTATGACAGGTTTAAGAAAACTGACACAGCATTTTGAACACTCCCCATTGATTTTTCCAGCCTGACACACTTTTTTGAAGACTCCCTGAACATTGACTAATTTTTCATGAATATTGACTAATTTTTCATGAACATTGACTAATTTTTCATGAATATTGACTAATTTTTCATGAATGTTGACTAATTTTTCATGAATGTTGACTAATTTTTCATGAATGTTGACTAATTTTTCATGAATGTTGACTAATTTTTCATGAATGTTGACTAATTTTTTATGAATGTTGACTAATTTTTCATGAATGTTGACTAATTTTTTATGAATGTTGACTAATTTTTCATGAACGTTGAGTCTTTTAAACCCGGCGCCGATACTTTATCTCGTCGTCGTTTGCAACGAGGATGGGTTTATTCTGAACATTTGTAATGTTCTTCCCATCGTAATAATGGAGCGTAGTTTGCAACTACACTACACTCCGTGCCCTGCCTGGTTGTAGTTTGTAACTACAACCAATGATCTGTTTATTTTTATGACAGGTTTAAGAAAACTGACACAGCATTTTGAACACTCCCGTAATGGAAAAGATAGTTAAGGCACTCATGCTTTTGGATTTTAGCATGCGCCCGGAAAGATTACCCGGGTACCTGAAATTTCCTGAAAGCCCTATTAGGTCTTCCATGAATGCCTGTGCTCTGTTTTGACTAATTTATTCCCGGTGTTTTAGAGATTCTCAGTTTTGTATTGTGTTATACTTTTCGGCATAGGAAAGCCATTGCTTATTCACCTTCTTAAAAATCAAACCTCTATTCATTTCTTCCAGTGAATTACAGCCTGAGGCAGCCAATAATTCCAAAAAATCTTCCACTATGTTCTTATGGTAATTCCTGACTCTTTTCCATTTTTCAGATACCACCAACCCTCTCACAAATTTCGGGTTATTTGTGGCTACACCCGTCGGACATTCATTGGTATTGCATTTCAGGGCCTGAATACAACCCAGCGCCAGCATCATACCCCGCGCGGAGTTGCAGACATCTGCCCCAATACAAAGGGCTTTAAAAATATCAAAAGCGGTAAAAATCTTGGTGGCTGTAATAACTTTTATATCTTTTTTGAGGTTGTACCGGTTCAGCGTGTCCACAACAAAAATCAGCGCATCTTCCCAGGGCATCCCTACATAGTTTGAAAAATCTATCGGAGCGGCACCCGTACCCCCTTCGGCACCATCCACGGTTATAAAATCGGGTTTTATGCCGGTTTGCACCATTCTTTCACATATTTCAACAAACTCTTGTTTGCTTCCAATGGCAAGTTTAAAACCGACAGGTTTCCCGTTAGACAATTTTCTCAATTGTTCCACAAAATGCAATAATCCCCCGGCATCATTAAAGGTTGAGTGCCCCGGAGGAGAGAGCACATCGGTATGTGGTTTTACACCTCTTATTTCAGCAATTTCTTCATTATTCTTGGCTGCGGGAAGCACACCACCGTGTCCGGGTTTTGCACCTTGTGAAATTTTTATTTCAACCATTTTCACTTGCTCCCAATTTGCCTTTTCTTTGAATTTTTCCGCATCAAAATGACCATCCGCTGTGCGACAACCAAAATAGCCTGTACCAATTTCCCACACTAAATCACCACCTTGTAAATGGTATTCTGAAATGCCCCCTTCGCCGGTATCGTGAAAAAAGTTGCCCGCTTTTGCACCCAGGTTCAATGCCTGAATTGCATTTTTGCTTAAAGCACCATAACTCATGGCTGAAATATTGAAAAGGCTGGCACTGTAGGGTTGCTTGCAATCTTTTCCGCCAATAACAACCCGTGGCGGGGTCTCCATTTTCCGGGCAGGATAGATGCTGTGTTGCATCCATTCATAATTATCATCATATACATTGAGCTCGGTACCAAAGGGGTGTGTTTGACTTTGCTCTTTGGCCCGCTCGTAAATGTAACTGCGGTGATTCCTGTCAATGGGTTTGCCATCAGTATCGGATTCCACGAAATACTGATGAAGTTCCGGACCAATCATTTCCAATAAGAAACGCATGTGGCCAATCAAAGGATAGTTTCGAAGTATGGTGTGCTTTTTCTGAATTAAATCATAAAGTCCAATCAATCCAAGCAAGACGGCAAGGACAATAAAACCAGGTAAAGGCCATAGAATTATACTAATAAGTATGGCAAAAACCAGCAGGGCAATGATGGTAAATCTAATAGCTTCTTTCATGATGTTTTATAATAATTCTCGTAAGTATTTGAGGTCACTCTTTGTTGTATCAACTATGTCTGCAAATTTTCCATTCACCATCAATTTCCCCATGGATGCTGCATAGCCTTTCATTTGGTCAAAATTTATGGAAGGGGGCATGGCTAAAGCATTGGGGTCGGTGAAGATGTTGATAATCGCCGGGCCATTGTGTTTAAATCCGTTTAAAAGTGCCTGTTCCACATCTTTTGATTCTTTGGCTTCCCACGCTGCAATATTCATGGATTCCGCCAGTTTTACAAAATCAGGATTTACCATGTCGGTTTGCCAGTCCATATAGCCTTGCACCCTCATCTCAAGTTTTACCATACCCAAAACCCGGTTATTAAAAATGATGATTTTAACGGGAATCTGATATTGGCTGATCGTCATCAAATCGCCCAGAAGCATGGAAATGCCGCCATCACCGCAAAAAGCAATTACCTGCCGGTCGGGATATGACAGCCCTGCTCCAATGGACATGGGCATGGCATTCGCCATAGATCCGTGGTTGAACGACCCCGTCAGGTAACGATTGGTACCCGCTTTCAGGTAGCGTGCTGCCCATACGGCACTCATCCCCGTGTCAACAGTAAATATGGCATCGTCATCGGCTAATTTATCAATCAAATAGGCAACATATTCCGGGTGAATGTTTTTTTCAGACCCTTTTTCCTCCACATAACTATCATATTTTTCTTCAATCTCCTGATGCAGGGAACGCATCTTATCAAGGAAGTGGGTAGCAGTTTTGACTTCGAGAAGTGGTATGAGTTCCTGCAGTGTTGATTTTATATCACCACAGTATCCAAAATCCACTTTGGCTCTTCGCCCTAATTTTTCAGGTTTGGTATCTATCTGAATGATTTTGCATTTTTCGGGAAGGAACTCACTATACGGAAAATCTGTACCCAACATCAACAGAACATCTGCCTGGTGCATGGCTTCAAAACCGGATTTATTGCCTAAAAGTCCATTTAATCCAACCGCATAGGGATTTTCTTTGCGTTCAAAAAATATTTTCCCTCTAAAACTATATCCCAGGGGTGCATTAAGTTTTTGTGCCAGTTGCATTACCTCATCCACCGCATTGCGACATCCATGACCGCAAAACAGCATCACTTTTTCATGGGAATTGATTAGGCCAGCCAGTTCCTGAAGATCTTCATTGTCCGGGATTACCCGTGGTTGAGTATAGAAATTTTTATTGGCAGCGTGAACAGGCTCTGTTTCAGCAGCCGCTACATCACCCGGAAGTCCCAGAACCGCTACCCCCTTTTTACTAATGGCATGCTGAATGGCGGTTTGTAATCCATTCAGGGCCTGTTTAGGCGTATTGGCCACAAAAACATATTTCGAACAATCCTGAAATAAATATTCGGGTCTGGTCTCCTGGAAGTTGTCCTGCCCCATTTTTTCGGTATGAATGGTTGAAGCAATAACAATGACAGGATTTTCAGCTCTGTTGGCATCATATAAACCATTGACCAGGTGCACGTGCCCCGGGCCGCTGCTTCCCATGCAACATCCGATGCCGTTCAGCTCGGCTTCCATGGAAGCCGCATAGGCTCCGGCTTCTTCGTGCCTGACATGTATCCATTGAAGCCGGCCATCTCTTCGTACAGCATCGTTTACCGGGTTAAGACTGTCACCTGTTACAGCATAAATTCTTTTAACACCTGCTTCTACAAGCATTTCAACTATACGATCGGATACGTTCTTTGACATAATTACTTGAATTTTAAATTAATCACGTTTTGTAAAATTCTGCTAAACGGTAAAACTATACTTTTATAACTTATTAATAATCTAAATAATATTAAAGTTTCCGTTAGTCTGGAATCTCAACCGGGTTTCACGGTAAGGGCTTTGGACTGGATGTTCCATTACAGGAGCGCATTGGCAACGCGTTGGTATTCAAAGATACTATAATTATCCGGTAAATAAAAACGCACGCGTTGAGAACGCGCGCGAGAGTAAGGAAATTTGTCCAACATAGTGTCACGACAACTATTGTTACGTCAAAAATATTGTTATTTAATACAAAATCAATTATATAGAGGCACAACGAAGCAATCTCATTTAAACCATCAAACGTTCCGGATAAAGAGATTGCTTCTTCACGCTTGCCCGAAATCCTTCCCCGGGTTCATCGCAATGACGTCCGTTACTATAGAGCATCATTACTATAAAACAACATTTATAACAAAGTTGTCATTGGTAGCACAGCGAAGAAACGACACCCTTATCTCGTCCTCGTTTGCAACGAGGATGGGTTTTCTTTGGACATTTGTAATGTATTTCCCAAAAAGTTAAATTTGTTTTATGTCGGGGGACAGGTATATCCGATCAGGCCAAATCGGACAGTATTTCTTAAAATTTACTGTAATGGGTCGGGTCGATGTATTCACAAGAAAAGAATACAAATGCATTAAAAATGCAACCTAAAATGCGTCCTCGTTGCAAACGAGGACGAGTATGGGTCGACCTTATTTTCATGAACATTGATGAAATTTTCATGAACGTTGAGTCTTTTAAACCCGACGCCGATACTTTGGAATGCATGCACGAGTCTTTGGAATGCGATCACGCATCTTTGAAACCCGTCATTGATACCATTACCAAAGCACGTTTGCAATGCGTTCCTATTCAAACAATCTGCAATTATTCGGTAAATAAATCCGCACGCGTTGCAAACGCGCGCGAGTAAGGGGTGCCACTGAGCCAATTCGTTTATTCATATTTTAGTTTTATAGCCAAATAGTCAAAGATGAATTGGCAGTGTTACAACGAAGAACTGCAGTTGAATTATCCGCTGAACTCCGCATTAAATATAGCTTTTGTTGACGCCTGATTTTTACTTTGTCATCATAAGTAACCTGCAATTCTTCTTGCTTGGAGTAATTTCAATGTACCTCTACAACCAGCACTCATTTTATACTCATTTTCATTTATAAACTTGTCTAAACTACTCATTGGGATAAACTCTAATTTTTTTGTTTCTAATTCCCTGTCTTGTGCTATTGAATATAGTTTTCTTAATGTCTCAGGAGTAAAATTATCATCAAACTTTAATTTGGTATAAGATGAAATCCCCATTTCCATTCTATTTACATCAATACCCAAATCAAGAAAGCCATAATCTACAACGTTCTTTTTAAAATCTTTATTTATTCCTAATTCTTCTTTTAGTCCCCTAAATAGGCAAGATTTAAAAGAAGGCTCTTCAAATTCATCAATATCTTTTAAACTAAAAGCTTCATTCATTGAAAAGTGAAGACGATTCTTATCTACAATTACATTGTTTGACCGATGACCTAATAAAATGTATTCATCGGTATTATCACTGGCTATTACAAAATTTGCAATTCCGAAAGATGATAAAAAAGGAATATATTTTTTTAAATCTTGTATTCCCTTAATTATAATTTTAGATTTATACTCCTGATAAAGTTTTGCAAAAACACGGTATGTAAAGTAATCCGTAATGTAAAATTCAATTGATAAACCTGCCTTTTCGTTTTCGGTCAATCTCTCACATTTTATGCTTTGTACACCAAACATTTTGCCATTGAATCTCGTTGCGCCATTTTCTAACTGAGCAATAAAATCTTTGGAAACTTCTTCTGCTGCTACTTGAATCTTTTTATTATAATCATTGTCTTCTGAAAGAAAACCAAATGTTTCACTAAGTATGTTTTCTAATCCTTTTTGAGAACCTTTTCTTGTTTCAAACTTAAATTGTTCTAATTGAGGTTTAAATTTATCTGGAATCTCTATGATGAATTCTTTGCCAGTATGTTTTAAATCAATATTGTTTTCTTCATAAAATGGTATTGCATGGTCTAAAGCCATATAACCAGAATCATTTGAGAAGTCAAATTTTGACAACTTTTTAGAAGTTTTTCTGACTCGTCTTTTTTTTAAATGGTTATCAATTTTTGTTTTTGGTAAATCAAGAATCAAAGACACTATATAACCAATAATTGCGCCTATGATTAAACTAAATACACTTTCCATAACCTATATAATTCGTTTTAAGTTTGGCGTTAACTATATTATAGATTCATATTTTTCGAATCTATCCCTCCAAATGCGTTGGATAGATTTATGTTTTGCTTATATAATTAAATCATCGAATGGCCTCTTTACTTTTGCGAAAGAATCGTAAAACATTTGAAAGCGAAAAGGGCGTTTTGTCATGTCTCATAATTTGATCACCACGAAGTTAGCAATTTCCCGGGAAATTGTTCCCCTCAATTACCCCTTATCTCATCCTCGTTTGCAGCGAGGATGGGTTTTCTTTGGACATCTGTAATGTCTTTCCCAAAAAGTTAAATTTGTTTTATGTCGGGGGACAGATATATCCGATCAGGCAAAATCGGACGGTATTTCTTAAAATTTACTGTAATGGGTCGGGTCGATGTTTTCACAAGAAAAGAATACAAATGCATTAAAAATGCAACCTGAAAATGCGTCCTCGTTGCAAACGAGGACGAGTATGGGTAAATATATCCGCACGCGTTGCAAACGCGCGCGAGTAAGGGTTAAGGGAGCGGGTAAGGCTGTGTTATACCCGGGTTATTGGTTAATTCTATAAAACCGTTACCACCTGGTTTCTCTCCACTCTTTTTGTTCTAATTTGGAAAGGAATGTCCAGGCTACAATCCGGCTGGATTTATTACCTGTTCCCATGGGAATCGTTTTGATCTGATGGGCTTCAATTTTTTCCAATGATTTATAAATTCCTTTAAGATTGGATTGTTTTGATACCAAAGTTGAAAACCAGTAGCAGTTTTTGGAGAACTTTTCACTTTCTCTAATCATATTCTCAATAAATTTATATTCTCCGCCATCACATATAAGCTCATGGCTGATTCCTGCAAAATTGAGTTCAGGTGTTTTTACTTTTTTACCCGACAGATTCTTTATTTTTCTTCGGGTTCCTTCCTGAGCCTCTTCAACCGAAGCATGAAAAGGAGGATTGCATATAGTTAAATCAATCTTTTCTTCCTTGCTAATGATGCCAAAAAAAACGTCTTTTGGATTTTTTTGCAATCTGCATTCAATCTTGTCTTTAATGGATGCATTAGAATTGACAATATGCTGCGCCGATGCGATCGATTTTGGATCAATATCAGATCCTATAAATTTCCAGTCGTATGCTGTAACCCCGATAATCGGGTAAATGCAACTAGCCCCTGTACCCACATCAAGACAAGTGATTTTATTACCGGTTGGAATCCTGCCAAAATTGCTTTCGCTTAATAAATCAGCTATATGATGGATGTAATCTGCTCTTCCGGGTATTGGCGGGCACAAATTTTCATCCGGGAATTCCCAGTACTTTATTCCGTAATAATGATTCAGCAATGCTTTGTTTAGAAGCCTGACAGCTACCGGGTTTGAAAAATCGACAGATTCTTCCCCGGATTTGTTAGGGATGATATAATTTTTCAATTCAGGGTTGGAAGCTGTTAAGGCACTTAAATCATATTTTTCCCGGTTTTTGTTTCGGGGATGCAGCCTTGATTTTACTTTTTGATTTTTTTCTGAAGACATTATTTACTGTGGTTTCTTATATAAATTTTTAACATTCTGGCCGCTTAATATCTTGATTGTGCATATCGTACCGGGCTATGAGCAGTGCGGTTTTTAAAAACTTTCACTGCATAACCACCGGTATGCTTTTTTATTGATTTCATTTGTATTTATCTGTTTCGCCCGCATTGCTTATGAACCTGTGTATCCGGTCAGAACGCTTAGTTATTTAGCCACTGGCATTTCTTTCAATTCATAATTTGTGCTTCGTCCACCACTTGCTTCTTTTTGTAAGATATCCTTCTTTATCAAATCTTGAATATCTCGAAGAGCCGTATCTTGAGAGCACTTGTTAATTTTTCCCCATTTCGAGGTTGTTAACTTTCCGTCGAATCCATCTAGCAATCTGTTTATTATTTTTTGTTGCCTGTCATTTAGAATTGTAGTGGAATGTAATTTCCAAAATTCTGCTTTATGAAGTATTTTAGATAACGTTTCTTCTGTAGAGTCAATAGCATTTATTAAGCATTGCAAAAACCACAAAATCCATTCTGTAATATCTGAATTTCCTTTTTGTGCTTTTTCAAGTTTTTCATAATACTGTTTTCTTTCAACCCTAATTTGTGCAGACATACTGTAGAACCGCCTAATACTTTTGTCTGAAAGTGCTAATGTCATATCAGTAATTGCCCTTGTAATTCGTCCGTTCCCATCGTCGAACGGATGAATTGTTACGAACCATAAATGAGCAATAGCTGCTTTAAGAACCAGATCTATTTCATGTTCGTTTTCAAACCATTTTAAGAACTTTTCCATTTCAGGTTCTATTCTGTCAGAACCTGGAGCTTGAAAGTGAACTTTTTCTTTGCCCAGAGGCCCTGATACAACTTGCATAGGGCCAGTTGTGTCTTTTCTCCAGCCGGCAACTCTGATTTTATAAAGATTACTCCAACCTGAAGGGAACAATGCTGCATGCCAACCAAACAACCTGTCTTTGGTTAGAGGCAAGTCATATCTTTGTGTAGCGTCAAGCATCATTTCAACGATTCCTTCAACATGGCGCTCTGATTCTACTGCACCTGCAATATCGATTCCTAGTCTTCGAGCGATTGAAGAACGTACTTGTTCTATTTCTAAAATCTCACCTTCAATTTCGGAAGATTTTATAACATCTAAAGTAAGAGTGTTCAATACTGCTTCATTTTGCAAATCAAAGCCCAGCGACTCCATTTTACCCAAAAGCCGTCCTTGTTGATTTCTGGCTTCACCTAGTTTAATCATCACTTTCTTACTATCCCAGGTGAAGTCAGTCCAGT
Source organism: Bacteroidales bacterium (assembly GCA_014860665.1). Classification (GTDB taxonomy): domain Bacteria; phylum Bacteroidota; class Bacteroidia; order Bacteroidales; family F082; genus Sulfidibacterium. The sequence goes on from JACZJI010000023.1 coordinate 12,808, forward strand.
TTTCTTTTTCGTGTATATAAATTTTCATTCTCCGCAATTTATGCGACAAATATACTTCTTATTCTCCGCAAATGAAACTTTCTCCGCAAAATATGCTCAGATTAAAGATATTAATCTCCGCACAGCCGTTTTTTTTGCTTGGTGCTAACGTGCCCGGCTATGAGCAGTGGTTTAAGGCTATAATTTTTCAATTCAGGATCAGAAGTTGTTAATGCACTTAAATCATATTTTTCCCGGTTTTTGTTTCGGGGATGCAGCCTTGCTTTTACTTTTTGATTTTTTTCTGAAGACATAATTTACTGTGGTTTCATATATAAACTTTTAACACCCGGGGCACTTACTATCATAATTGAATTGATTGGATGATTGCTTCAGGCACGCGCTGCAAGCGCGCCAGTCCGCTCTTAATTTACCACCGTCACACCTGTTTTATTTAACCATTGCTATGCGCTTTTTTTCTCAGTATTTTAACAATACGGTTATATACAATTTCCGCTAAATTCCAGTCATATCCATCAAAGTTTGTTGTATTATTGAATTGAATGACAACGGCGTCGATGTCTTTGTGGTACTTTGCGATACTCTGGTAGCCGGGAACCAGACCGGTATGGTTATACTTGTAAAGGGAGGAATAAATTTCCTGCTCCTTTTTATCTTTAAATACAGAGCCATCGTTTAATGCCCGTAAGAATATTCCCACATCCTGTGCCGTAGCCACCATGGAACCATAATCGGCATCCTTGATATCGTGGTCGACACCCACGTAATAGCCGCTCATCACATCATCCATATTCACATCATGAATGGAACCAAAGGTATGCTTTAATCCGAGCGGGTTCAAAATGTTCTCCTTGATGTATTGGAAATTGCTCTCCCCCGACACCTTTTTAATGATTTCAGATATCAATAAATAATTGGTGTTTGAATATTCATAGTGTTTTCCTGGTTTAAAGTCAGCCGGCAAATCAAGGACGCGTTCAAGCGTTTCTTTACTGCTCCTGGGCGGGTTTGTCCAAAAATTTGGGGTATTGGTGAAATTGGGAATGCCACTCCGATGCTCCACCATCATTCTCAAAGTTATTTTATCAGCATATTCAATCCGTCCCACCAGTTGCGGCATGAAATAAGCCAGCGTACTATCCAAAGACAGTCGCCCGGCATAGGCCAGTTTGGTAATAGCAACAGCCTCATACAACTTGCCGATACTGGCAATCTTGAACAATGAATGAGGATCGGCGGGGATCTTTTTCTCCCTGTTTTTCCAGCCGGCGGCATAAAATGCCGGTGGTTTGCCTGCCTCATCTACATAAACAATCATCCCGTCAAATCCATAACCAATGGCTTCATTTAGTTGTTCCTGAACCGTATCGGGCAGTGGCGCTATCCACGCCCTTACCAATATCCATGGTACGAAGAACATGGAGATTATGGTTCCAACAAGCAATACTATTCTGAGTATTCGTTTTGTTTGTTTCTTCGTCATAATGTCATCTTTTTTAAGAATGACGCACTTTTATTAAGTTGCGACTAATGGTTAATATTTGAAAAGCAGGCAAACTCGAAGCATCCGGCTTTCGGTAAAGCACTATTTTGATATGAGCCAAAAAACTGGAAACAAGCATTGATTCGTCTGTTTTTAGAATATTGTCAGCTGTTCGCCCTTTTTGCCGGTCAGTTATGTTAGCGTTTGCCGGTTTGCTCAATCCCATATCGTATTGCCTCTTCCAGGATGTCAGTGTTTATATCTTTCAGGGATTTGAATTTAATACAATAACCTGTTACACTTGCCTTGCCTATGGTTGTTCCAAAAGTATCGGGTAAGTATTTTTTGTCCTCAAGTCCCATAATGTAGACCGAAATACCTGTTGTATTGCCGCTTATGCCTATTTGATAAAATTCCTTAGTTGAACCGTCTTTATAATGTCTGGTAAATTGTCCATAGCCGATATTGGGGTTTGTAATCACCTTGCCGGTATCGTCTTTGCCGTCTAAAAACCATAATTTACCATTGGGCAACAATTGAAGAATTTGCTGGTGCAAGGCTTGCATATCTGCACGTTTAGGTTCATCCTGGCTTTCTATATAGGCTATGATTTGTTCTTGTATGTTCATATTAAACTTAATTTACTTATTTGTTGTCCATTGGCTGAAATTTGCACCAGGGTCATTTAGGGTGACAGCTAAAGTATGTATATCAGACAATTGCTGTTATATCCCTTATATCAAATTGATTCTAACTAATGGATATTATTTTGTTTGATTTCTAAAATCACATCCAAAAAGCCCTTGTTTTTTGCCAGAGAGAAGCAAAAACATTGAAACTGAAAAGGGCGTTTTATCATTTCTCATAATTTGATCGCCACTAAGTTAGCAATTTCCCGGGAAAAAGTTCCGGCAACTACGCTTTCACGGATTTCACCCCGGCTGCGCCTGCCCTGACGGAAATACTGGCGCGCCTGCAGCGCGTGCCAGTCCGGGGTGAAATTTACAGGAACATTGACTAAATTTTCATGAATGCCGACCTTTTTTTCATGAACGTTGACCTTATTTACATGAACGTCGACTAAATTTACATGAACGACGATGTAATTTACAGCAACGTTGATCTAATTTACATGAACGTTGACTAATTTTTCATGAACACTGATGAAAATTACTCCGACGACGATGTAATTTTCATGAACGTTGACCTTATTTTCATGAACGACGACCTTATTTTCATGAACGTTGAGTCTTTTTTCATGAACGTTGAGTCTTTTAAACCCGACGCTGATACTTTGGAATGCATGCACGCGTCTTTGGAATGCGATCAGGCATCTTTGAAACCCGGCATTGTTAACATTACCGGAGCACGTCTGCGACACGAACCTATTCAAACAAATTGCAATTATTGGTAAATAAATCCGCATGCGTTGCATACGCTCGCGAGTAAGAAGTATTAGGATTATTACCAGCCACGTCTTGCAGGCTTTGGGATTCGTTTAATTTCGTTTCCAAAACCCAGTACCCAAAACCCAATACCCAGAACCTGCAAGCGCTCGCCAGTCCGGGGTTTGAGCATAGCTTCCCCAGCAAAAAGCGGAGCCTTATCCTCTCAGGCACGGTGATCCCTGATTAAAAAAATCTTTTTAACCTGGTTTATTCAATATTTTTTTGTGAGTATGAACCTACCACACTGATAACCCTTTGGTCGGGTGGCGTTTTATTTTCAATGATGCTGGTGTAAACATCGGAGATAACTTTAAATATTTCAGATTTGGGATGTAATTCA
>JACZJI010000024.1 GCA_014860665.1 Bacteroidales bacterium
ACTGACTGTATGCAGATAAACTATAAAAAGAAAATATTATAAAGAATAGTATAAATTTCCTCATCCACCACCCCGTTAATGAATAAAACTATTTCAAAAAATAATTTTCAACGAGGATAAAAATATATATTCCAAATGGTGGCCTTGATCAGCAAATTGCTGAAGTTTGGGTCACAAATTCTGATTTTTTTTATATTATAAGAACTAAATAATCAGAAAGTTGACACATTAAATCAATTATTTTGAATCACTTTTCTTAGTAAAATCATCCAAAATCATTTTAAGCTGGCTGACAGAAAACTGCTTGGCAATTATTCTCTTATTTTTATCTAACAGAAAGAATTGAGGGGTTCCGTGAATATTATAAGTCTTTGTGTAATCCCCTTTGATACTCCTGGTTCCATTTACATTGATCCAATGAAGTTGCCTGTCTTTGACTGCTTTTTTCCAGTTTGCCAGGTCAGGATTGATGTTGATACCATAAATGGCGAGATCGTATTTTTTAGCATATTTATTATAAAACGGGACTAATTCTTTCATTTCCTGTCTGCAAACCCCGCAATTATAATCCCAAAACAAAAGCAAGGTATATCGATTGGGCAAAGACTCAAAACCTACATATCTCCCTGTTGTATCCATCAAAACAAGCTCAGGCGCTTTATTTCCTAACAAAAGAGGACGCAATTCATCAGCCCTTTTCTTCAACAATTTTAAAATTGAAGGAGTTGTATTTTGTATGGATTCTTTGTCAAAATATTGATCAACCATATGAACAAAAACTTTGTCAAATCCCATATATTTAGGATTTTGATATTCAACCGTAAATTTCCAAACAAGAAAACTTACACATTCAGTACAGGGTTCTGCCTTTCTGATAACTATATCAATAGCCTTATCAACTGAATCGGGCTGCATAGGAACAAAATCCTGGAAGTAAATATTAATTTTTCTCTCGTACAAAGGAGTCCGAAACATTCGGGGATCATTCAAAGCAAAATGATCCCAGTATTGATCTTTCAATTGGTAAAAGGCCTCTTTGGTCTTTGGGTTCTCAGTTCCGGCTTTTTCAGTTTCTGACATAGCCCTGAAAATCTCTGCTACAAATGTCTTTGGATGTTCCTGTCTCAATCGATCCCGATATTCACTGGCGATTTTTTTCAAAGAATCCATCTCAGAGGTTAGTTCCTTATAGTCTTTATCATCTTTTTTGAACTCATTTCTTTTTTTCTCAATAGCCATCGATTCCTTATACTGCTTCTCGCTGAATTTTAAATAATTAAAAAACAACTGATTTTCCAAGGAGTTTTCCACTTTCATATCCAAAGCATAATTAGCTGTATCAGTAATTAAAGCGAACTGTTGATTCTTGTTAATTACAAATTCAAAAAGCTTCTTCTTTTCAGGACTTATAGTCATATAAATTCCACCAGTAAGAGGTTTATCCCCTGTAAAGACAAAAACTCCTGGTTCAACTGCTTTAGCCGTATCAACCAGTCTGATTTTATCTCCGTAATAAGAAGCGAGCAAAAGAGAGTGTTCTTTGAATCCATTCAACTGTATCTTAATTTGATAACTTTTTTGAGCAATAGCTGCACCTGAAATCATTATTAATAAAGTAAGTCCTAATAATCGCTTCATCCTGTTCTCTTTAATCAAAATAAAAGTAAATTATATCTAAAAGATCTTCTGTTCACCGGTTAGTTTAGAAATTAAAAAATCGACAATCCACTATCCAAATGTAGATTTATCGAATTAATAATAGCGTACCATAAGGTTTTTTATTGCCATCTCCATCATCAGAACCCTTCCATGCACTTCCATCCAAGAAAATAGCTTTTATCCTCCAAATATAGTCTCCTTCCGGCATAGGTTGTCCTTTGTAAGTTCCATTCCATCCTTCTACAGGCTCGCCATTCGCATTTAATTTCTTACTTTCCCACAACAAATTGCCCCATGCACTATATATCTGAATATCGTATTCTTTCAAATGAACTCCCTTTGGCATAAAGGTATTTATACCAGGATTGTCCATACCAGGGGCGAATGAATTGGGAACATAAAGTCCTGAAGTTAAATCAATAACCTTAGAGGTAGTATCTGAACATAAATAATCGCTTGTGGCCGTCAGTAAAATTTTAAAGATTCCAATTGAAGTATAGCGATAAACAGGGCTCACTTCTGTAGAAATATTTCCGTCGCCAAAATCCCAGAAATAACTGCTGGCACCGGTTGATGTGTTATCCAGCAATACCTGTCCGGTAACACCACTGTAATTCTCAGTAATATTAAACGATGCTACAGGCGTTGGATGAACCGCAACCGGTTTTGTTACCGTATCGTGGCAGTTATTGTTATCAGTAACTATTAATCTTGCCGGGAAAGTTCCGGTTGTATCATACAGATGTACAGGATCTTGTAACCTTGAAGAGTTATCTGACGAATAAGGATCATTAAACGACCATTGCCATTGACTCAGATTTGAATCGTAAGTTTTAGTAGAATCAGTAAAATAAACTTCCTGATTAGTACAAGCATTGCTGAAAACGAAGTTTGCAACCGGGGGCCTGTAAATCTGGATTATAGAATCATAAGTATTAGTAAACGGAATATTGTTTACGGTCGCAGTTACACTTAGAATAACATGGTAGGTCCCTGCTGAATTGTATACATGAAGTACAGAATCTCTGTAAGCAGTATAAGTTTCAGTCTGTCCGTCACCAAAATCCCAATTCCATTTATTGATACTTCCTCTCGATGATCCCAAAGTAGTATGATCCTTAAAATAAATAGGATTTTTGGCACAACCGGTCGGTGTGTTTACTGTGTATAAAACATGAAGACATGAAGTTTTAGTTATAGGCTTTGTAACAGAATCAATACATCCGTTAAAATTCATCACAACCAATTTCACCTGATAAATACTGTCCCCGGAAGGATACAAGTGATTAGGATTCTGCAATGTAGATGTATCAGCAGTTCCTGAAGCAATATCACCAAAATTCCATTTCCAGGTACTGATGAAATTACCACCACCACGGGTAGATCCTTCAAAGTAAGTGGGTTGGTCACAATTGGGTGTCACATATGTGAAATCCGGTTGAGGAAGTGAATCTACTAAAGCCAGATGCGCAACAGAAACTTTACAGCCATTGGTGTCAACAGCACTGAGCATCACATTATAAGATCCCGGACGCGGGAAACGATGGCTGACAGTATCGTGATAGGTGATAACTTCAGCACTTCCATCGCCAAAATTCCATGTATAAGAAGCTATCGAATCATTATATGGCTTATATGAAGCGGTAAATGGCGTGCGTGTCCCAAGGCAAACCTTTGACATTGTAAAATTAACCGTCAAACTATCACGCAAGCATACCTTAGCCGTATCCGTATTCCAGCATCCATTTGTATCAGTTACCGTTAACATAACCTGGTAGCATGAGTCATAATCCGGGAAACGATAAGATGGATTCTGCAGTGAGGAAGTATCGTTCTGATAAAATCTCCATAAGTAAGAAGATATCGGACTCTTGCTACTACTTCTCACAGATTGATCAGTAAAATCAACCCTTGTAGCCGGATCACATGCTTGATGATAGCTGAATGCTGCTCTGGGATGGTCATAAACATTCACAAAATGAGAAACAGAATCAGTACAGCCATAATTGTCCCTAACAACCAACTTGGTGACGTAGGTTCCCACAGCTGTAAAACTATGCGCAGGGTTTTCTAAAGACGACTGATTAGAAACAGATGCGGTGTCGCCAAAATTCCATTGCCATTGTTTTATAAAACCATCCGAACTAGTTGTTTTGTCCGAAAAATAAGTAGAATCGCCTGTACAGGATGGGCCAAAGGAAAATCCGGCTTTGGGATTATCATCAACAAAAACAGTATCGACGGCATAATTGGAACATCCTTTAAGATCTTTTACCGTAAGAGTGACTACATATTTTCCAGGTTTTGGATACTGATAAACAGGATCTTGATAAAAAGATGTATCTCCGTTTCCAAAATCCCAGTGCCAGGAGGCTATATTGTTTCCAATACCATAAAAACGGCCCTTCTCACCAAAACACATGGTATCTCTTTGTACCGTAAATGCTACATCAGGCAATGAATCCACAACAATGTTTCTAATTGCTGTATCCGAACAGCCATCTGTATTTGAAGTTATAAGTTGCACATAATAGCTCCCGGGATAACTCATCGCATGCATAGAATTCTGAAGCGTATCAGTATTTTTTGTGCCTGATAATGAATCCCCAAAATTCCAGTTCCAGGCAGATAAAGCCGAACCTCCGTCTTTCTTGGAAAGATCAGTAAAAGTGATTGGTTTTGTATAACAAGTATCGTTAAAAGTAAAATCAGCCAACGGCTTTTTATGTACTGTAATTCGCTTTGTGATACTGTCCGTTTTCCCAAATGAATTCGTTACAACCAGTTTCACATCATATGTAGTTGTATCCTTATATATGTGCCCGGCCATGAACTGACTTGAATCCGCTACTACCATACTTCCATCTCCAAAATACCACTTCCTGATTCTAATATAACTACTTCCAGGTGTTGTCGATATATCAGTAAAATGGGTCATGTCACTCATACATGCATTCGAAACTGCAAAATTGGGCGTAGGCAACGAATCGAATATTATCAATTTGGTAATAGAACTACTACAAGCTTCATTAGAGGTGACGGTGAGTGTTGCATTATAATTCCGGATTGGCTTATAATAATGATCAGGGTTTTCAGCACTGGAGAATGTGGTATCTCCAAAATTCCAGTTCCATTGAACTATGCTACTACCACTTCCAGGTGTGGATTTATCTAAAAAACAGGTTGTATCACCTTTACACAAAATTGTAAAATCAAAATTTGCACTTGGAGTTGGTTTCACAAAAACAGTATGATAAACAGAGCTGGAACACCCCTTAAGATCTTTGACAGTCAGCCTTACCGTATCCAATCCGGCAGTTGTAAAACGATTGGTAGCAGTTTGATAGGTCGAAGTTGCACCGTTTCCGAAATCCCACTGCCAGGAACTGATATTGGTGCCTTGTCCAGAAAAAGTAATGCTTTCTCCCTGGCAGATTGTGTCTCTTGACATTGAAAAGTCCACAACCGGTAATGAATCCATCACCATTGTTCTTTGAACTGTATCTTTACACCCGTCAGCATTTTGAATATACAAAGTAACAGGATAGCTTCCGGGGTAAGCATATGTATGCATTGTATCCTGAACATTGGCAGAATCTCCGTCACCAAATGTCCAATGCCATGAATTTACGGCTGAGCCACCATTTGTGGAAGATTTGTCATAAAAACTGGTTGGCTTTGTATAGCAAGTATCATTAAAAGTAAAAAAGGCTGTAGGTTTGGGAACTACCGTAATATTTTTTGTTATGCTCCTCTGAAAACCGGCCGATGTAACTGTAACAAGCGTAACAGGATACGTTGCCTGTGTTACATAAATATGTGTTGTATTGGGATTGTTCGGACTATTAATTATAGTACTGTCACCATCTCCAAAATACCACTTCCAGGTCAATATTGAAATGCCCGAACCTGTTGTAGAAGAATCTGTAAAATAAGTTATATCTTTTAAACAAGACACAGAATAAGTGAAGTTTGGAGCAACATATGGGTTAATCGTCAAAACCTTAGTTACTGAATTCGTACAGGACCCGTTTACATCGACAGTTAAGGTAACCGTATCCTGCCCGGCCACGCTGTATCTATGAGTAGGATTTTGAACATTTGCCGTATCCCCATCGCCGAAATTCCAATGCCAGGCTATAGTAGTTGCACCGGGAATTGCATTACTGGTACCATTAAACTGAATATTATCCGCCGTTGTAGCCGGATTAGGATTCCAGGTAAAATTCACTGTCGGAATAGGATTGATCCTTTGGATATAAACTGTATCGTTTTGATTGGAGCATCCTGAACTGTCCAGCACGTGTAAAATTACATTATAGGAACCTGTATCTGCATACTGATGAGCAGGGTTTTGAATATTCACTGTGTCACCATCCCCGAAAATCCATTGCCAGCTTTTGATTGCGTGGTTAGAAGTTCCCGTAAATTGCGGAATCTCATCCAGACATGCGGGATTGGGTGTACTCTCTATGTGTACTGTCGGAAGTGTTCGAATACTAATGATTTGTGTTGTGGAATCCTGACAAATATTACCTAACGAATCCTCCGCCGTCACCACCAGTTTAACCGTTACATTCAGCCCTGGTGTATAAGCATGCGTGACATTTGGGCTTGATGCAGTATCTCCATCACCAAAATTCCAATGCCACTTTACCAGTCTATAGTTAGCTGAGGTTGTAGAGGAATCCGTAAATTGAATTACACTACACCCAACATATGAATATCCAAACTTTGCCGTCGTACTGCACTGTCCATAAGCTGACACTGCATATAACAATGGCAGCATAATGCTCAAGATAAATTTTCTCACTTGCATTAAGATTTACGGCTAAAAACAACCTGAAAAATGATCCTTTAATTGTGACCAAATAACGCAATTATTTTTCAATTATTGTCATAACCAGCAAAGTAAATTCAGAATCAGCATCCTATTAACTGAATTACAAAGAAATGTTTAGCCCTGATTTTTTCTGTGCTATTTAGAAGAAAGAAAGATTATACTCCATTCTATAAAAAGGTCTTAGCTGGTCATATTTTATACTTGGCATTATTCAAAAGCATAAAAAATGACAAGGTTTTCAAAAAAACTATTCGTTCATTTTTTTAAGCACCTCATCTGTTTTCATTACCAAACCTAACCTGGGAAAAGTATACTGTACCGGGTGACTATGCATTACTTCAGAACGGGCTGCCATGGCATCTTCGGCAAAAATCTGATTGTATCCGTGTTCGAACGCATATCTGGCCGTGCTTTCGACTCCCATGTTAGTAGCTATACCACAAAGAATAATCGTATCAATGCCTCGCCTCCTTAACTGTAAATCTAACTCAGTACCGTAAAAAGCTCCCCACTGACGTTTGGTAATTAAGAAATCTGTAGGTTGAATATTGAGTTCAGGGATATAGTCTGCCCAATCAGCTGGCCTTTCAAAACTAAAATTACTGGCTACAACTGGATGAAGAGTATCTTTTCCGTCAGCCGAGGGAGTAACATGAACAAGGAAAACTGGCATCTTGTTTTTGCGTGCAGATTCTATAATTTTTAAAGAATTTTCAATTACTTGTTTTGAAGAATAAGGTTCAGTTGGCATGGCAACGATTCCCTTTTGTAAATCTATAACTACAAGGGCAGTGTGTTCATTTGACATTTTATATTCCATGATATCCTCCGTTTTAAAGTTTGTTATGAATAGAATGAGTATGCAAGTTAGTAATAACACATGACTTTTTTCTTGTCCTTATTTGAAATTAAACAATAATTAACATTTGGATTCTATTTGAAAGTCAAACAATTGATTAAAAGAACACTAATTTAATTTTCTCATCAACGCTTAAAAGTATAACTTACTTTTAATAACTTCGCATGTGTAAAAATACTCTTGAGTAATTTTTGTACTCATCAGTAATTCAATAAATAGGTTACTTTTGGTTAGATTAATTCACAACTCAAATTTCAATTAAGATGAGATTCAAAAACTTAAATATATTCCTGGGAATGCTTTTTTTATTTCCGGGTTTATCGCTTCGGGCAGGGAACCTGAATCCGACCTATCAGGTCAAGAATGGGAAACCGGTTTCAGTAATGCTCACCTGCTACACCACCACATTGCTTGCTAATGGTCAGGATCATACCAGAGTTCGACTGGCTGTTCGTGACAGTGCCGGACGAGAAATTACCTCTGCTATGGACTCTATCAGACTTTATGTTGATGGAGATGCTACAATCACCAATCCTGAAGGAAAACCGGTAAAAGTTCTTTCCGATGCAAAAGGTAAAAATTACTATGCATGCAAGCTAAAAAACGGTATTGAAAATTTGATTTTTGTTGCAGGTACCAAACCTGACCATATTAAAGTAACTGCAAAATCAGGAAAACTCTGGGAAGGCAATAGTACCATATTTACGCTTCCCGCAGATTTTCATATGATGAAACCGAAACCGGGAGAACTTCAACCTACTACTGTCAAGATTGACAAAATCATCGGTGCCGATATTTCCTGGCTACCACAGCTGGAAGCCCGTGGAATTAAGTTTTATGAAAACGGAAAACCCATTGATGCTGTTAAGTTGCTTAAAGAACATGGAATGAATTACATCCGACTAAGAATATTTGTCAATCCGTCCAACCCAAAAGGTTATTCACCGGATAAGGGTTTTTGTGATTTGCAACACACACTTGCAATGGCAAAAAGGATCAAAGACGCAGGCATGAAGCTTTTACTGGATTTCCATTACAGCGATTACTGGGCTGATCCACAGCAACAAAATATCCCTCTGGCCTGGAAAAATTTGGACTTTACGGCTTTAAAAGATTCCGTACAAACCTATACCACAAATGTTTTGCTTGCTCTGAAACATCAGGGGACACTTCCTATCATGGTCCAAATCGGTAATGAAATTAATCATGGCATGCTTTGGCCCGACGGGTCTATAGACCACCCCGATCAACTTGCTTCATTGCTCAAAGCAGCTTACCAAAGTGTTAAAGAAGTTAATCCCAAAATCGTGGTTATGATTCATCTTGCTCTTGGCGGACAAAATCAGGAAGCCCGTTTCTGGCTAAACAACATGATTGCCCGTGGCGTGAAATTTGACGTCATTGGACTTTCATATTACCCTCAATGGCACGGTACACCTGACGATTTAAAAACCAATCTGGACGATCTGCTGAAGCTTTATCACAAACCTCTGATTGTTGCAGAATACTCAGAATATAAAAAGCTTGTTAACGATATCATTTTCGGACTTCCCGACAATATGGGAAAGGGTTCATTTATATGGGAACCACTTAATGCAAGGAGCGGGCTGTTCGAAATGAAAGGCAAAGACTTAAATGTACTACCTTTGATGTCGGTCTACGACCAATTAAGTAAAAAATATCTTAAACATTAAAGATATAAAAGAGAAAAGTCCATTCTTAAATACAATTTTAAATTTTTAAAAAATGAAAAAGTTTTTCTTATTTATTTTTCTTGCAGTGGCAATTACAGGTTATGCCCAAAACAATACCCATTATCGAATTGTCAAGAAAATTCATGTTCCTGGTAATAGTTTCTGGGACTATTTGAATATCGATTCTCATGGGAACCTTTACGTGTCCCACGGCGAGATGGTGCAGGTAGTAAATGCCAAATCCGGCGAAGTTATTGCAACTATGAAAGGTCTGGATGGAGTACACGGAATCACTCTCGCCCCCAAGTTGAACAAGGGCTTTATTTCCAGTGGAAGGGACTCTGTAGTTGCAGTCTTTGACCTGAAGACTTTTAAAATCCTGAGAAAAGTCAAGGTTACAGGTGCAAATCCTGATTGTATTGTCTATGATCCTTTCAGTAACAGAGTGTTTGCCTTTGACGGCCATAGTGATTGCGTAACCGTAATCGATGCCAACACAGAGAAAGTGGTGAAAACTATACCTTTAATGGGAAATCCTGAGTTCGCAGTTACCAACGATAGCGGCAGAATTTATGTGAATATTGAAAACAAATCCATGATTTCATGTATTGATACAAAAACCCTGGAAGTTTTAAAAACATGGTCTATAGCACCAGGCGAAGAACCCAGTGGCCTTGCTGCAGATTTTACCAATAACAAGCTGTTTTCTGTTTGCCGGAACAAGATCATGGTAGTTTTTGACATAAAAAAAGAAAAAGTAGTAGCTACATTACCTACCGGAGGACATACCGATGGTGCCGGATTTGATCCCGTTTTGAAAAGGGCTTACAGCTCCAATGGCGAAGGCACCTTGACAGTGGTTCAGGAAAACGGGGATAGTTTTAAAGTTCTGGAACAAGTTCCAACAGAAGCTGGTGCACGTACAAACATCGTTGATCCGAAAACACATCATATCTACCTGCCAACGGCGCAATTTTATCCTTTGCAAAAAGGGGAAAGATGGCCAAAACAGAAACCGGGTACTTTTGTGATTTTGGATGTAGCACCTTAACCAATTTTACAAATTAGTTTCTCCGGATGGTGTTTCCTGAAACTTTTGAAAGATATAAATTGCATAATTGTAGCCACCCAGCACTTTAAAGGGTTGTGGTGGCTCAATTTTTTTCAGAACTTTTATTTCATTGTTTTGGAGCAATTTCTCCAAAGACATATTCCCTTCATTGGGGCCAAAGTGAGCATCCCAGACAATTATGCTTTTCGCTGGTAATTCTTTTACCGGATTATCTCCCTTCGGATACCATTGAATGGCCTGCCCGGAATAAGGATCTGTACCTAGCTTATAAATTAAATATGGGTCAAAATAGTAAACAGCGTTATTCTCCAAATGATTATCTTTGATAAAACCAGCTGCTTTATTCATCAGGAGTTCAGGAGGGGAAATTCTAAAACCGTAATTATACGTCGTAATTCCGATATCTACAATCCAGGCAACTGTCGCAACAGCGACAATCCATTTTAAAATCCAGGATATCCTTTTGAGATAAATCAGAATCTTATCAAAACCAATTACTGCAGTAATGGCAGCAGCAGGAGCCACTGCGCCAATCACACGTACAAGTCCCAAAGAGTTACCAATACCTTTCCACCATGCATAAGAATGTGCAGCAAAATAAATAAGGAAAGAACCCGGAACAAGCAAAAGTAGATAAAATGAATTATCCAACTTTCCCTTTTCTACTACGATCCAATGAAAAATCAAAATAACAGATCCTATAAGAAATAAATAAGTTGCCGGTTCTCCTAAAATCACCGGTAGTTTGTCAACAAAATGGTACAATTTTCCATGGCCATAAATGTTAATTGCAGAGCCATTGTAAGGATTCCTGGAAATCAGCCACCAAAAATTATGATAAACAAACAACCCAGCAATACTGAAAATTAAAAATCCAGAAAACAACGCAAAAATTGCGATATAACGCTTCTTTAATACAAAAGCAACTATAAATAATGGAAACAGTACAATGCCTTCTGTCCTGATTAAAGGAATAAAAGAAAGTATTACCCCGGACCAAACTATCCTATTCCTAAAAAAGAGAAACAGGGCTAAAGTCAAGAATAAACTAAATGTTATTTCTGTTAATGAAGTAAACATGAGAACAAAATAAATGGGGATAAAAAGCACAAAAATCGGAGCAAGCCAATGATTGTCCAGTTCAAATTGTCTGCATATTTTCCAGGCAAGCAAAGCTGAAATAAGGCCGGCAACCACATTATAAATTCTCGCCCCATCCATCCCGAATTGTGCCCATGGAGAGATCAAAATGGTGAAAACAGGTTTTCCCCATACATCCAGAAACAACCTGGGATATTTCCATGCCCAGTGTGCGATTTGATAATGAGAAATTGGGTCTCCCCCGCCAAATGAATTATCTGTTTTGTAGATTATAATGAGCGCAGAAACAAGAAAAGCTGACAAAAACCCAAAAATAAAAAACCGCGCATCTTTAGTTTCTTTTGGTTTCATAGCTTATGAACCAGTTTATTTTGCCATGTAAGAAAATAAGAAGACCACCTATAGCCTATTTCTTTATAATCTTGGTTGGGTTTCACCTTTGTATCAAACCCCAGGAAACCCTTCTTTTATCGCATTTTAACAAAAGTCAATTCATTTCCTTTTGGCAATTATCAAAATAAAAATTCATCAACACTTGTTCCCAGTCAACAATAATTAGTTTTTAAGAAATTTTCGGTCGAAGAGATTGTACCAAAAGATTGAATAAATGGCATGAAATCCATCTGTCCAACCAATTTTCTTGCCTTCCTGGTAAGTTCGTCCATAGTAAGAAATTCCTACTTCATAAATTCTAATTCCCGGAATTCTGGCCATTTTTGCAGTTACCTCAGGCTCG
Source organism: Bacteroidales bacterium (assembly GCA_014860665.1). Lineage (GTDB taxonomy): Bacteria > Bacteroidota > Bacteroidia > Bacteroidales > F082 > Sulfidibacterium. The sequence continues at coordinate 11,965 of JACZJI010000024.1, forward strand.
AACCCAAAACGCTTTTCCTTCAGCAACAAAGATTTTAAATGGGGCGAACGAAACATCTTGTAACAAGTTTCCATATCAGAGAGGTTCAGGTTGGTAAACATATTTGACAAAGTTGTCAGCAATCTGTTCCCCACTGAATGCCAGAAGAATAATATTCTGTGAGGATTACCTCCCATAAACCGAGAGCCATAAACCACATCGGCAAAATCTTCCAATATCGGCTTTAGCAACGCATTGTATTCCCTGGGATCATACTCCAAATCCGCATCCTGAATAACAATAAAATCTCCGGTGGCTTCCTCAATTCCACGATGAATTGAAGCGCCTTTTCCCTGGTTTACAGAATTTTTGAAATATTGTATAGGCAATTCCGGATTTTCATTCCTGTAACTGAGAACAACTTCTTCCGTTTTGTCGGTTGAACAATCATTAATAACGACTACTTCCTTTTCGAGATTATCTAACAACTGTACTGAATTAATTTTATCCAAAATCAGACAAATTGTTTTTTCCTCGTTAAAAGCCGGAAGAATGATGGAAAGCTTCATTTTAAGTTTTTAAGAAATTATTGCAATTTAATAATATATCTCTTTTTCAAAGATTGATTTCTTGTTTTCCTATATAGGAATGTTTTGTTAAGGCCCGTTACTCTGAATGAAGGAAATTCTTTGACTACTTCAAATTTCAGTTGATGTGCCTTGACTCTGGCCAACTCCGTTTCATCAACAAAGAGCCAATCGCCCTTTTTAAGATTATTCAATGTGGTGTCAGGTGGAGCTATATCCCTTGAATAAAAATCGAAAGAAAAGCTGGGATTATCAAGCTGTACTATTTTCGAAACAGGAATGTTATTCTCAACAACATAATGCCCGGCCTGGGAGCCAGCCTGGTATTTCAGTAGATTCGGATAAAAATTGACTGCCAGCAACAGGTTAAAAGCGACCGCAGCAATTACCGTGGGAATGATAATCTTTTCACCAGGCTCTTTGATTTTTCTAAACGCAAAAATGAAAATAATATAAAGCAATAAAAGCCCCAAAGGCAAGAGAAAGTTTTTAGGCGGGAATACGAACAGCAGTCCTACAATTATCAGCAACCAAAAGAAATGTATTATGCCAAACTGCACCTTTCCAAGAATTTGTTTCCAATGGTCCTTCACCCTGACAATGAAATCAGCGGTAATGATGGACGCAAAAGGAAATAGAACATATAAGTAATGAGGGAGTTTATATCTCGAAAAAGAAAAAGCAATGAACGGCAATACAAATCCTGCTAGAGTAATATATTCTTCAGAAGAACTGCCTTTAAATTTCTGATAAATAATCTTTCCCAGCTTCAGCAAGAGAGCAGGAATAAACAAGAAAATCCAGGGCTGAAAATCCCAGAGAATTGTATGAAAGAAATAAAAGTAGCCTGCACTATTTTTCCAGTAATTCTGTCCGGTAATTCTACCAAAACTTTGAGTCCAGAAATAAAAATCTATTCCGGAAGGTCCCTTAAGACCATAAACAACCTTCTCCGGATGCATATCAAATTGTGTGTACAACCCGTAACACATGGGGAGTAAAATAATGGCAACAATTACAAGAAGGACGAGCCATTGATATTTAAGAATGTTTTTCCATTGGCGCTTTAAAATAAATTCACTTCCGAAAGCCAATGCGGGAATCATTATTCCAAGAGGGCCCTTCGCTAACATAGCCCCGCCAATACCTACTGCAGAAAGTATCAAGTTAAGCCACTTTCGCTTTTCGAGATACTCACTCAATTGCCAGAAAGCGAACATGGTAAATCCCAAAAGAATAACATCAGTTCTTATGTCATTAACCATCAGAAACATGGCTTGAGAAGTTGCCAGAATGAGCGCTGCAAAAACTGCAGTCTGTCTGGAATACCATAGCTTTGCGAATCTGTAGGTACTGTAAATACCCAAAATAGCAACCAAAATAGCCGGTAATTTATAAGCAAAATTGGATACTCCCAAAATCATAAATGATAAAGAAGAGAGCCAAAAAAGTAATGGAGGTTTATCAAGATAGTCTAGTCCCAGCTGATAAACATGTAAAAAACTTTTTGTAATACTCATTTCCATTGAAATCAATGCATACTGGGCTGCATCAATTTCCATAATATCAACAAACATGTACAAAAAAAAGATAATTCCAATGCCAATAAAAAGGATCTTGTATTTATGGTCTTTAAGAATCCTTGCCAGCGCTTCTTTATTCAAAATGATAACCTTTTAATTTCACTTGTGTGAATTATATATTTATTTCCACAAAAACAAATACGAATGAGGTTTCCCTTACGGAAATGTAAGGCTAAATAAATACTTTTTTATAAAACATCAATATGCCTATAGCGATTTAAGAAGAAAAACATCTTAAATTACCTTAATATCATAACTTTTATCATTTATTGAAAAAGAAATTAATTCTTCATTTCCACCAATGAATTATAATAATAAAGGATGCGTCTTAAATCGTCTAACTTTCTAACCTTGATATGATTTTTCTTGGCAAAACTTTCGAGTTCTTTTTTATGATCTCCTAACAGATTGATTAAGTATTTTGTAGTTTGCACTCTTACAGCAGGTTTCTTATCGACAGAAACGAAGTAATATGGTGGTTGTGGAATAAACTTAGGAGGCTGAGGATCCTTGTAAGCTAAAGCAGGCTGTGCTTCTTGAAAAATTATCCTGTAGCCTATGAGCCCTTCCGCTTTGCCTGTATTAATTAATTGAAAATATCCCCAATTTAATCTATCTGCTGACAAAAAATAAAGGTGATAAACAAAAACGTCATGTCCAATTTTTACTTCTTTTATATTCCCGGGGAAAGCAATGGACAATACCTGGCCACTGGAAGTCTTGAATTCTATATCATCTGAATAAATATTGTAGCGCAAAGGAATTCCGACATAACGTACATCATTCTCTGTTAACACCTCTCCTTTCACAAATTCATTATTCAAATAAGGTGAGCCATCAATGTCAGACTCACTCAAATAATTCTTTCTACCTCCTGCATCAATATGCTTAAGGAGTTGGAAATCATCATATGTTTTCACCATGACACGCGTTTGACCAAATGCGGCAAAAACAAAAAATTGTAAAATAACAAACAGGCTAATCTTAATGGTTTTCATGCAATTACTTTTTCGTCAAAAATAAATAACTATTTCATCCTTAACAATTCGCCAACACCCTCATATTTTTCGAGTATCGTTGAAAAAAGGGAAGAAACAACAAGCAAAACTCTTACCTTCCAAATATATGTATTTTTCGTTTAGGTTTTACTTATATTACCAAGGTTGACAACCTCC
>JACZJI010000025.1 GCA_014860665.1 Bacteroidales bacterium
AAATTCTACGGGACCATCGGCCCCAGCACTTGTTATTCGTTTTCACGCTTTGTGGGTGGTGTCACCAATCAGCAGATTGATATAGCTGTACTTGGCAAGTATACAAATAATGAATCGAATTGTGCATCAGCCGTGCAGTATATGAACGGAGATTCCCTGGGTTTGCATCTGACTACCACAGGCACTTTCGTGATTCATGTGCAACAGCCCACACCGCCTGATATTTATGATACGGTTTATGTAAAAGGTAGTATCGCGTCAAAACGTTAATTGTCCGGAATGTGCGGAAAGTAGGTTTAGGTGATCCCGGGTTAAGATCAATACGGATTTGAACCCTTTCTGTATCATGGCGGCAAGTAATTTAATAAGCCAATGGGTTCCGGAGAGAAAAGATAAAACATCGTTGCCGTAAATAACATTCCTTTCAGTTTATTATCTTTGCAAACCAAAAAACTACGAGGTGGAAATATTAGACAAACTGGAGGCCATTAAGAACAGCTGGGAAGAGATTGCTGAGCAAATGAGCGATCCTGACGCAATGAAGGATATGAAGAATTTTGTGAAGCTGAACAAGGATTACAAGGATCTGGAACCTGTTGTGAAGGCTTATAAGGAATACAAAAATCTTCTGGAAAATATTGAAAGCACCAAGGAAATTCTGAAGACGGAAAAAGACCCGGAATTTCGCGAGATGGCTCGTGAAGAGCTGGATACTTTGCAGGAAAGAGAAGAATCTCTTGGTGAAGAAATACGCCTTTTACTGATCCCGAAAGACCCGCAGGATTCTAAAAATGCTGTGATGGAAATCAGGGCAGGAACCGGTGGCGATGAAGCTTCCATTTTTGCGGGTGATCTTTACAGAATGTATCAGAAATATTGCGAAACCAAAGGCTGGAAAATAGATGTGGTTGATTTGAACGAGGGTACAGCCGGTGGTTTTAAGGAAATTGTTTTCAATGTCAACGGTGATGGTGCTTACGGTATTCTGAAATTCGAATCCGGTGTGCACCGTGTGCAGCGCGTTCCCAAGACAGAAACCCAGGGAAGAATTCATACTTCTGCTGCTACGGTGGTGGTACTTCCCGAAGCCGATGAATTTGATATAGAATTGCACGATAAAGACATCCGGAAAGATACTTTCTGCTCATCAGGCCCGGGTGGTCAGTCGGTTAATACTACTTATTCCGCCATCAGGTTAACCCATATTCCTACCGGGATTGTGGTAACCTGTCAGGACGAAAAATCCCAGATAAAGAATCTGGCGAAAGCCATGAAGGTATTGCGTACACGCCTCTATGAAAGAGAGTATGACAAATATCTGGAAGAAATGTCTTCTAAGCGCAAGACCATGATCTCCACCGGTGACCGTTCGGCAAAAATCAGGACGTACAACTGGCCGCAGGGCAGAGTAACCGATCACAGGATAAATCTTACGTTATACAACCTGCAGTCTATTATCGACGGCGATATTCAGGAGATCATTGACAAGCTGCAAATGGCAGAAAATGCCGAGCGGCTTAAAGCAGATATGGAAAATTAACGCTTTCAAAAAAGAGTCTTTACTATGAATTATGAGCAACTCTTTCAACTGATCCGGAAAAAGAAATCCTTTCTTTGTGTTGGGCTGGATACCGATATCAAGAAAATTCCGGGGCACCTGAAAGAAGATCCTGATCCCTGTTTTGCATTCAACAAGGGAATTATAGATGCCACTTTACCTTATACCGTTGCATACAAACCCAACCTGGCTTTTTATGAAGCTGAAGGAACAGCCGGATGGGAGAGTCTGAAAAAAACACTGCATTATCTCCGCAGTCAAAGTAAAGATGTTTTTATTATAGCAGATGCCAAGCGGGGCGATATCGGAAATACTTCCGGAATGTATGCCCGCGCGTTTTTCGATGAACTGGATGTTGACGCGGTTACCCTTTCGCCTTATATGGGAAAGGATACGGTTTCCCCGTTTCTGGAATACCACGATCGCTGGTCAGTGTTGCTTGCCCTTACTTCCAACCCGGGGGCTGCCGATTTCCAGTATTTCGAGGACAGTAAAGGACAGAAGCTTTTTGAGAAGGTGATAGAAACTTCCAAAACCTGGGGAAGTCACGACCAGATCATGTATGTGGTGGGTGCAACCCGCGCAGAAGCCTTAAAAGATATCCGGAATATTATTCCCGATCATTTTCTGCTGGTTCCGGGAGTAGGAGCACAGGGGGGAAGCCTGAGCGAAGTAGCCAGATATGGCATGAATGATCACTGTGGCCTGCTGGTGAATTCCTCCCGCGGAATTCTTTATGCTTCTTCTGAAAGGGATTTCGCTATAAAAGCTGCGGAAAATGCAAAAGAGCTGCAGCAGGAAATGGAAAGCCTCCTTCGTCAGCAGGGCCTGATTTGAGGGATTTCTTTTTCTGATATTTCTGCCTACATTTGATGCCATTAGAATCAAAGGCATTGTTATCATGAAAATCAAGATTAGTATAACTGTTCTTTGCGGTCTCCTGTTTTTGGGATATACCGCACAGGCACAGGATTGGCCCAATCTGGGCAGGTACAGGGCACAGAATGACTCCATTCTTGCATTGAAAAACTACCCTGTTGAAGCAGTTTTTATGGGGAATTCGATTACGGATTTCTGGATTAAATACTGTCCTGAGTTTTTTTCAAAGAATCATTATCTCGACAGGGGAATCAGTGGACAGACCACGCCTCAAATCCTGCTGCGGTTCCGTGCCGACGTCATCGATTTGCATCCCAAGGTTGTGCTTATTCTTGCCGGAACCAATGATATTGCCGGTAATACAGGCCCTGCTACACCTAAAATGATAGAAGAAAATCTTGCTTCCATGTGTGATCTGGCTACGGCACACCATATTCGCGTTGTGCTTTGCTCGCTTCTGCCTGCCTTGGATTACTGGTGGCATCATGGTGTACAACCGGCACCGAAAATTGTGGCTTTGAATAAGTGGATTAAAAATTATGCTGAAGAACATCATTATGTTTACCTGGATTATTTTTCAGTACTGGCAGATAAGAACGACGGCTTTAAGAAATCATTCAGCGATGACGGTGTGCATCCCAACCTTGCCGGATATAAAGTGATGATGCCCATGGCTCAGAAAGCTATCGCAGAAGCCTTGCAGCAGAAATAGGTTCTTAAATCTGATAGGAATGACCCTGTCCCTGGCTTTCAGTATGGAGCCGTATGTTGTATTTTTTCTAAAACTACAGGTTAGATCCTTGGTAGATAAAGCTGTTAATTGTTAGCTTGATAAATAGAATTATTTTTTTAGGAAAGTCTTTTTTGCATCCAAATATAAGGCTGCGGCATCGAACACAGCAATGTTTTCCTGAACTGAAGCCACAATCATCAATTTTTTTAAACTATTCTTATAAGGGAAATTAGAAACTGTTTTCCATACTGAAGTTTCAAAGAAAGGAAACGCTTTTGAAAGTATTCCCCCTATTACAATTATTTCTGGGTCTACAGCAAAAAGGATCGTTTTGATTGCGTTGCCAAGATCAATTCCGTATTGTTCAAAAATTGCAAGGGCAATTTTATCGTTTTTCTTTGCCCTACTGTACAATCGGTCTGCCTGAACACCATACTTTTCTTCAAAATAACCTTCACTCAAATAATATTCGTAATCATGATCCTTATAAGAAATAGAGCCGAACTCACCAGCACCGCAATTACTACCCGAATAAAGATGACCTTTAAATATTATTCCGGCACCCACTCCAGTGCTCAATATCAGACCAACAGCATTCTCATATTCTTTTGCATGACCAAAATAATATTCTCCAACTACAAAGCAGTTTGCATCATTATTCACATAAACAGGAACCTGAAAACGATTCTCAAGAATTTCTTTCAAATGCACTTCTCGCCATGATGGAATCTTTTCAACTTTATAAACAATACCTTGTTCCTCATCAACAAAACCTGGAACACCAATTCCGATTCCTGCAATACTCTCATCAAACACTTCACCAATGCCATCCACAATTTCACCCAGAATTACATGCTCTCGTTCTTTATTACTGATACTTTTAACTATTGACTTTTTATTCTTGCCATTTTCCACTTTACCAACCAGCATGGTGCGTCCTCCGAGAGAAACACCTACTACAGGGTGATTAATTTCGATTTCAGCCATTTTACTCTGATTTATAATTTTTTATTTCATTTCTGTCATAATATAAAGACGCTGCTCCTAAAATAGGGCTCCTCCCGTCAGTATTAAATTTTAAGATTAAATCATTTATAGTCTGTTTATAGGGGAAGTTATTAATATGTTCCCACATAGTATTCTCAAAAAACAAATGAGATTTAGCAACAGATCCACCAATTATAATTACTGAGGGGTCTAAAGTAAAAAGAATTGTTTTTACAGCAATTCCAAGATGTTTGCCAAATTCTCTAAAAGCGTTTATTGCATATTGATTACCCGAAGATGCCTTTTCAGCCAATATTTCACCTGTCATCCCGTAATGACTTTTGAAAAATTTGCCACTGCAGTAGTCCTCCATAATCCCATCAAGATAAGGAATGCTCCCAAATTCGCCAGAGCCACAGTGTGCATCATGAAGCAGGTATCCATTGTTGACAATACCAACTCCCATTCCTGTTCCTATAGTAAGTCCCACGAAATTTTTAATATTAGATCCCAAATTTCCAAATCTGAATTCTCCAAGAGCGAAACAATTTGCATCATTATCTACATAAGCAGGTACATTAAAGCAATTCTCCAGGATACTTCCAACTGGGATATTATTACCCCACGCAGGAATATTTAGCATCTCATAAACAACGCCATTATTGCGATCGAGCAATCCCGGCACGCCGATACCGATTCCCTTCACATTCTTATCAAATACACTAGCCACCACATCAATAAGCAATTGGGTCATTTCTTTTGATGTAGCTTCTGTTCCGGGAAGAAACCTTTGATTTTGATTAATAATTTTTGATCCCTTTAAGAGACCAGCAGATATTTTTGTGCCCCCAAGATCAACACCAATTAAATAATTTTCTTCTTTAAATGTCATTTTAATTAATTGTGCTTTTTGTTAAATAATTCTTTCATATCCAATGTCTTATTATTAATAAGAGGTTTCGCCCATAAACTTATACTATAAATGTAACCTAAGGTTATGAATAAAAAGAGCATCGCGGTTTTGAGCGAAAATATGTCACTTAAAAAGCCTATAATCAACTGAATTATTGCTCCACCCATAATTCCGGTCATCAATATTCCTGCAAAGGAACCATGGTGTTTGTCCACTGAATTCAGCGCCAAAGAAATAATAATTGGATACATTACGGAGAGAAAAAAACCTGAAATTGGAAAAGCATAAAGCGAAATATTGCTATTAGCAAATAACCCTACGGTAAGACTCACAATTGCAAAAAAAGTGAACCAACGTAAAACAATTTTGCTGTCAATTATTTTTAAAAGGGCCAGTCCTAAAATATTCCCAAGAGTCATCAACCCCCAAAAATATGCAACGGAGTCAGCCCCTATTGTCTCAGGGTTAAAGCCATGATACTGAGACAAAAATTTGGACATCCAATATGAAATGCCCTGTTCAGTACCGACATAGGCGAAGATGCCCAAAAAGAACAGAATTACGTATTTATTGTGTAAAAGGATAATAAAACTATCACGACTCCCAACTTTTTCATCTTCCTTAAGCTCAACCTTTGGGAACCTGACCAGTGAAACTATAACAACCATTAATAATGAGATGGCAGCAAAAATCCAATATACTGATACCCATGACATAGAGGAAGGCACAAGATGATCCAAAAATCCGATAAAAGGTTCTGAGCCGTTATGCTTATCAATATTCGTGACCAGATATGAGTACATTTGAGGACTGAGGAAAGAAGCTGCTCCAAAGACAAGTTGGGCTAACACGGAATTAAAAGCATAATGTTCTTCCCCACCGGCAACACGTAATAAAGGATTAATCACCACCTGCAATATGGCCATGCCCATTCCAATAGTGAACAGGGAACCTGCAAATATTCCAAAATGTGGTATAAATGCAAATACAAGTGCACCTGTCAATGACAACAAAAATGCAAAAATCATCAATCTTTTTTCTCCCCAACGTTCCAATGCAAAACCAGCGGGAATAGAAATCAATCCATAAGCTATAAAGAACGAAAAAGGCAAGATACCGGCCATTGTCTCATTCAAGGTATAACTTGCAGACACACTTGGATTTAATGCTCCCAAGATATTTGTCATGAACGAAATAACAAAAAAAATGAGCATTATAAGGCCAATAATCAGATAATTATGTTTTGATTTCATTTTTTTAAAGATTTGATTTCTATTCGATTATAAGCCTCTATTTTTAATAATGGCGATTCCTTAATTAAATCGTCATTTTTAATTTCTGCTGTTAAAATTCTTGTCTCGCCTGGTAATAGTGAGATGTAGTTGCTGGACCATATAACAGGAAGAATCGTTTTGCCAGTCTTACTGTCTTCAATTGTTGTATTCACAAAAAAGGCCAGGTATTTACCTGTATTCTTCAGTTCAACCTTAAATAATGTGGAATCTTTTTGCCGTTTAAATGAAAAGCTGTAAGCTAATGTCGTAGAAGGAAGTTGATTTAGCATTGTATAGTCTGCATACTGCTTTGAAGGAGTCTGGAACCATTTATTGGCATCATAGTCTAGAATATCTTTTTTTGTGGACAGCCAATAGAAATTATTATCGATTACATGTTTTTCATCGTTTAAAAGTTTTAAGTCAAGAAAATAAGTCTTACTTAACGGTAAATTATCAGGTAATTGAAATATCTGTTTTGAAGTGTTTGCAGCAATGTTTACAGCAAGGGATTTTTCAAAAACAATTCTTGATTGTACATTTAAAATTTTAATGGAAAGCGATAAATTACTTTTGCCGTTTAACTCATCATTAACTACATCGATAGCATTTTTTGAGTAATCATAAAGTACATGTACAGGACGATTTGCTTCCTGTGCTCCATAATAAGCCCCTGTGGGCATGAGATAATAATCATACAATTGCCAGTAAAGTTCAGGCCAGGCTGAGTTCAGCATCCATTGTATAACACCGGTAGAAATATAGCGGTGCGCTGAAAAAGCTTCGAACATCGGACGCATCAGTTCATAATTTAAAACCTGGGCTTTTTTAGCAAATTCCTTCAACGAATGCGCTTCCCCATAACGAGCATCCAAGGCATCTACGTAGCGGGAGATTGTAGAAAAATTATTATGACCACAGTGAAAATTCCATATACTGTCTATTGGCCAACGGTGTTTTGATGAAAACATTCTTTGAAGGCTTTCTAAAGGGGGCACTTGTGCTCCTGGACCTGTTTCGGTGTTAAATCCGAAAGCTCCTCCATATAAAGTATCACTAAACCAATAGACAGGAGGTTCATAAGCATAGGGGCCTCTCATTTTTACACCCGAAGGACCCGCTAAGGAAGTACACTCGCCTGCTGATGCCAAATAGATTCTAGTACTGTCATATTGGCTCATAATTTTAAAATAATTCTTTTCTAATTGGGGTTCCGGATGCTTGTCACTACCACCAAACCACACAATAATAGACGGGTGATTTCGAAGCCAAATAATTTGATCTTTCCATGCGTCAGACATCATGTTCACATCATGATTAGATATGATACCACCATATTCTTCGCTACATGTTTTTCCCAAGTATTCCTGCCACTCCCATTCACAGCTCCACCCTACAAGAACTAAAATTCCTTCTTGGTCACAAAGATGGTACATCTCCTCGCTATTTCCCCAAAAACCTTCCAATCGAATGGTATTAAGCCCCATATTTTTAACATAATGTAGCTGAGATTCGACTGATGCTGTTGTATTATTTAAAAATAGGTTATCGGTCCAACCGCCTCCTCTTACCAGAATTTTCTCACCATTTATCATTATTCCACGATGACCTTTTTTTGTCCAGAAAGATGTTACCTTTCTAATTCCGAAATCAAAAGTTTTGGCATCCATAACCTTATTTTTGGAAATGAAAGAGAAAGAAGCTTTATATAAATAAGGTTTTCCTACAGTAAATGGCCACCATAGTCTCGGATTGTCCAAATGCATTTGTGGAAAATCTTCAGGAGAGAACTGTAAATAAATTGAATGACCGGCTTCTATAGTTACATCCCTGTGAATCTGCTTGCCTGCTAATTCAATATAAACAATACCAGAGACCGGGACAGAAAGATGATTCTTAAGGAGCAAAGTCGCTGTAAGGTCAGCTGCAGAATAGCTTTTATTAAGTGTTGATTCAACAAATGGCCTTGAAATTTCGATTCCTCCGTTACGAGCAAGAATTACAGGACGAAATATCCCCATGTCTCTATCAGGCGGAGCTGGATTCCAGTCAACAAACCCCATCGTATAATCCCCAGACTTAGGAGGAAAAACTTCGATAGCCAAAATATTTTTTCCACTTTTAAGGTACCGGGTTACGTCGAAGGAATATTGTTTAAAAGCATTGTTTACAGTAGTTGTATCAGAAATCAGAGAACCATTGAGCCAGATATTTGCCTTATAATTAATGCCCTGAAATTTGAGAAGATAAAAACTCTTTATTTCACCAATACGAAATGATGTGCGATACCACCAGCTTGCTTTGAATTGCTTTTCCGGAATTTTTCGCAGATTATCATCCACAAAAATCTTTTTGTATACTCCATTTTTGATCAAAGTATTCAAAACAGTTGATGGTGCCTCAGTAGAATACCAATTTTTAGGGTTAAACGACTCTGAGGAAATGAACTTTCCATCACTACCTACCAAGGTGCTGTTTTGGATTTGCCAATTCTTTTTTAAAGTATCAACTTTATATGTCCGTATTTCTTTATTAAAGTTTGGGTAAATAGCTTTAGCTAAACCTGGATAGCCAATTATTAAAAGGATGCTCATCAAAAGCTGCCATTGAATTTTATTTTTCATTTCCGATAGTGTAAATTCAACTTCTATTATTTATGTGGGATATTATTTTAAGACAGTGTTTTTTTAATGCAAATCTATATAAAAAAAATATAAATGCAATTTTTTGCATTAATTTTATAATTCTCAATTGAAAAACAATCAAAGTTATTGGCAAATTCATCAATCATAAACCTCCAGATATTTGCTGACAAATAATTTATATAATATTTTATATAAGTCGTTTATATAATTTTTTGATAAAATATTTTTGAACACGAAATGTATATATCTGAATATTGCAAATATTTTTTGTTAATTTATTTCAAAAAAAAATTAACTTTTATTTGCATAGAATTTTTTTTTATTTAGTTTTGTGAACACATTTTTGCATTACTTAATATTTAACATGGCTTTCATCTTTTAATTATTAAGAAAATTAAAGTGTTACAATGCAAAAGGTATAATTATTCAATTGCAGTAGAAATATTCATTAATGAGAAATTGTTCGCTGCAAAGAATCGGTCGGATAGAAAAAGAAGGTATAGACAACAAGAATATTATTCCCATATGCAAAGGGCAATACGATAATATACGACTAATTATATCTTAAATATTGG
>JACZJI010000026.1 GCA_014860665.1 Bacteroidales bacterium
GATATAAATAAAAAAATATTATTCTAATTTTATAGATTAAATTGGTTTTTTATCATTCAGGATAAATTTTTCTCTGTCAGCATTGGGAAAATTAGCTGACGGGTTAATTTATAAAAATCAAAGTCTACAAAAACATGAATAAAAAAATCAGGAATATTGACGAAATCGACACGAAAATACTGAACCTGCTGCAGCAAAACAGTCGCATCACGATCAGGGAACTATCCGAAAAACTATTTCTATCGTCAACACCGATTCACGAGCGCATCAAAAAGCTGGAAAAAGATGGTATTATCAAACAATATATCACATTACTTGATCCAAAGAAAATCAATAAAGATTTAGTGATTTATGTTTCCGTGAATCTGGTTAAACACACCAAAGAAGCGGTGGACAAATTCATGACAGATGTCAACAAACTGGATCAGGTACTGGAATGTTATTACATCTCGGGCAACTCAGACTTTCTGCTAAAAGTATATTGTACAGGGATGGATGAATATCATCGGTTCCTGACGGATAGTTTTTCCGTAATTGAAAACATATCACAGTTTTACAGTTCCTTTGTCCTTGCAGAATCCAAGGTATCTTACCAGTTTAAGCTATAAAGATCAGGCAAAAACCAGCTTCTTCATCCCCTGAAGGATAACATGCATGTTTGCAGCTTCCCTAAGGCTTAGAGTACACTCCTTTGGTGAACCAGGCTTGAGAGAGGCTTCCAGAATGGCAAAACCATTTTTTTCAAGACTCACCCTGACGTTTTCGTTTTCAAAAATAAAAGTCTCTTTTTTTTCTTCCAGAACACAGACCCTGCCATCTGCTTTTCCAAGGAGGCGTACCCGATTTTTTGAATTATCCAGATAATAACCTCGATCTGCCTCATCAAAAGATGACCAGGTAAGGAAAACTTTCGGCTTACTTTTATTCGGGGCATCCTGTGTAGGACAGAAAGTATCGCAGTTTCCGCATTCATTGCAGAAGTTGTCGATGTTCAAAATCTGAAAGCCCTGGTGTATTTTAAAGGGAACATCATTCTCAATTCTGTATCTTCCTTGCTCTACTAACAGTTTTTGCAGGTTGAGCGTTTCCTTTTTTGTTTCGTAAGAGAAGTTGGCAAAATTGGGGCAGACTGTGGTACATATGTTACAAACCTCATCACATAACAGACATCGTGAAGCCTCTTTTACAGCTTGCTCTGACGTAAACGCAGTCGAAACAATACTAAAATTTCTCCGGTTATCCAGGGCCAGTTCCGCCGGATGTTCGCCCTTTACACGAACGGCTTTTTTCAGCATCAGATCTTTTACTGAGTCAGCTTTTCTTAAAGGAAGTACCCTGCCCGGATAAAGTTCTCCATTTTCTTTGAGAATAATAAGTTCCGCTATTTTCCTTCCGTCCCCAACAGCGTTGATTAGCGAAGAAGCTCCCAGCCGGGCATCTCCACCAATATAAACATTGGGAACCTGCGTTTCAAAAAGGTTCTCCTGAGTCTTCAATAATGCCTTATCCATAAAATCCACACGGATAGATTGGCCGATAGCAGGAATCACTGTGTCTGCCTCTACCACAAACTCACTTCCCGGAACAGGAACAGGACTGTGACGACCGCTTTCATCTTTCATACCGGGCTTCATACGGATACACTTCACACCAACTACTTTTCCGACATCATTAGTAAGGATTTCTAAGGGGGCTGCCAGTTCCAGGAAATCAACACCTTCTTCCATGGCATCCAGTACTTCCTGATACACTGCCGGCATTTCTTCCACAGTACGTCGATACACAATGGTAACCTTACCGTCAGCTCCTACCATACGATAAGAAGTTCTGGCAATATCCATGGCTGTGTTGCCCCCGCCAAATACCACGACATTTTTCCCCAGATACATTGAAACACCTTCTCGCGCTTTATTAAGAAAATCCAAAGACTCGTAAACTCCCTGAGCATGAATACCGGGAATCTCCAACCCTGGCACATCCTGTGCACCTACAGCTATGACCGTCGCGCAATAATCCTGTTGAAACTGCGTAAAATCCGTTTCTGTAACTTTATAATTGTAAAGGATATTAGCCCCCATGCTGCTGATCATTTCCACATCTGCCATAACAGATTCGTCATCAATACGAAACTTCGGGATGGCTCCGGATACCATACCTCCAGGCTTTTCCTTTTCTTCGAAAATATCCACCTCAAATCCCTGTCTAAGCAAGAAATAAGCTGCTGATAGTCCTGCAGGTCCTGCACCTATAATTGCGACTTTTTTATTGCGTGTTTTTGGGGAGGTAATCTTTTCATCTGCGAAATGATTGTTATGCCACTCTACGACAAAACGTTTGATATCTCTAATGGCCAATGATTCATCATAATTGATGCGTGTGCATTTGGTCTGGCAAACATGATCACATACCATGCCGGTGGCATTAGGAAAAGCGTTCGTTTCTGCAATAACATGATAGGCAGATTCGAAATCTCCATGAGCAGTGTGGTACATGTAAGATGGAATGCCCTGATGGGCCGGGCAGGTGTCTTCGCACGGAGCACTGATACAATCAAAGTACTCCAGTTTTTTCTGCGTTTTAACAGTTGGTGTTTTTACATAATTCCTCTGATATCCTGACTCACGGATAACTTTTTTCGCATAGGAGTTCAGATTTTTCAGCGCAGCTTGGCGGAAATCTTTTTCTTCACTCTTTTTCAGGATAAAATCCTGAATATTACTGGTATCATATTTATTAAACTCTTCCGATAACTTAACGAAGTATTGCGCCATCCGTGTATATCCACCAGGTTTCAGCAAATCAGAACAAACAGTAACGGTTTCAAAACCGCAGGACAATACATCAGGTACATTGAAAGCATCTACACCAGCAGAAAATGAAAGTTTCAGTTTCCCTTCAAAACGGTTCTGCAATTTGGCTGCTACATTGATGGCTATGGGATGCAAAGCACGTCCGCTCATATAAACCATCTTGTTTTCCGGATTAAAAATATCTTCCCGGTTCAGCGATTCCAATGTATTGGTAAGTTTGAGACCAAAAGTAAGACCTGCACGGTCAGCAAAATCCTGAAGTTCTGCAATGATACTCACTGCATCTTCGAATTTCAAATCATGATCGAAGGCTTCGTCAGGGACAATCGTTTTGAATTTTAAATTCCGGCTAAGAATTTCGCGCAGCTTTTCAGACCCCAGCAAAGTTGGATTCAGCTTTACAAAAGTGTGCAGTTTTTGCTCCTTCATCAAATACAGAGCAATATCCTTGATTTCTCCTGCAGGACATCCATGCATGGTAGACAACGTAATATTGTCTGAAATACAGGCAGGTATCTTTACTTTTTTAATATCCGGATAAAGAAGCTCCAGTTCTTTCACTTTTGCTTTCAGTTCTTTCCCTGCATCTTTCATGTGAGATAAAAACCACTGCACATTTTCGTTCTGAATGCCTCTTAAATCATAACCGACACTCATATTGAAGATGGTATCCACCGGTTTTTTGTATCCCAACAGGTGATGGAGGGCATGAATAATAATCCATGCGTTGAGGTATTCGTCAAAGCTCTGTCTGATTTTCAGTTCCTGCGACCATTCACAGTTATAACCTTCATCCCGGATATCAATACAAGGCTTTGAAATTTCCAGTTCATCCAGTGTCTGGACCGTCTTTAACTCAATATATCGGGAGCCTGTAAGCCAGGCGGCCACAATATTGTGCGCTATCTGTGTCTGTGGTCCCGCAGCCACCCCAAGCGGATTAGCCAGATTGTGACCAAAAAGGCCTGTCCGGAATCGCTTTTCATTATCAGGATTAAAAAACAGCGATTTATCGATACCCAGTATCGTACCTACACGATTGAATTCTTCGGTAATCATGCGCCATAAATGGGATAATGATATGGGATGAAAATGGTCAGACATAAGTGTTTCATTAGCAGTTTGCGCAAAGTTACTATAAAATTACCCGAAGGATTCATCTTTCCTTCACAGGATATCTTATTTAGAAATATTTTCCTTATTTCAGGATACAAGTAAAAAATAGGGGTAATTTATATGAAGTTTCAGGAAAATCTCTGGAGAGGTTCAATGTGGTCCATAATGTTGTTAAGCCGCCGCTATAATTTCCGATACTTCCCTCAATCTTTAAAAAATTATAACATCATTACAGATTATAATTACTTTACTACATTTGGACCGACAACTGATTTTCCGGATTAGAAATAGGGAGGAATTAATTAAGCCAGTTTTATGGAAATCAACCTCAAAAGTTACTACATAATAATTTTACTGATTTTATCAATTACAGGAGCCCAAAACCTCTATGCCCAGGACTTCAGGGCCACGAAAATAATAAGGTATAATTTTGACAGTGTGATGCGTGCTGAGCAAGCCAGAAAGAAGCTGGCCATGCTTCCAAAAAGGGATTCCATCAAACTTCTGATAAATTCATTACCTGCGGATACAGCCATTAACCTGAGATTTGCCGGTTACTATCTTGATACTTTACCTGATCTTTTCCGTTTTCATTCGTTAAAAGAAATCAATTTCTCAGATAATGATATTCAGAAGACAAATAAAGCTGATTTTAAAAGTCCCCGGCTCCGAACTATCGATCTGGCAAAAAACAGGATAAGCAAAATTGGCTTTCCTGTAAATGACAGTGTCAGATATCTTTATCTCTCCGGCAATCTGCTCAAAAAAATTCCGCATTCCATCAAAAAGCTGAAAAATCTGGAAATACTTGGGCTGGCAAACAACCAGATTTCGCGCATTCCCCATTTCCTGAAAAAGATGAAACATCTGAAAGAAATCGACCTGAGCGGAAACAAATTGTCACGTTTGAAAAGATCTTACCCAATAAGACTCAAACACATTCAAAAAGTATTGATGGTGGGAAACCACATTTCCACATTGCCCGCTACCATTGGACGCATGAAGTATGTAACAAGCCTAAACTTTTCAAAAAACGACCTCTCTTCATTACCGGAACAATTCGGGGCACTGAAAAATCTGAGACATCTCCTTTTTTACGAAAACAAATTCCGGCAGATTCCGGCCTGTATCTTTAAACTTACGAAATTAAAGGAACTGGACTTTTACTACAATCAAATTGACAGTGTACCACCACAAATATCAAATCTTGTCAATTTGGAGCAACTCTACCTGTCGTATAATAACATTCAGGCATTGCCTGAGTCGATGGGAAGCCTTAAGCACCTGAAATATATTTATGTACACAATAACAAACTAACATTTTTACCTTCCTGGGTTGATGAGTTACAAAGTCTCCAGCGCATAGGATTTGGCCACAACGAGCTGATCAGAATCCCTGATTTTTCAAAACTTCATACCCTTACCGATCTGGATCTTCAAAGCAATAACATCGACAGGTTTCCCTGGAAAATGCTCAACAGTAAAACACTTAAACTGCTGTATATTCAAAACAACCCGTTAATTCTCAGCAGCAGCGACAGGGACAGACTGGAAAAAGAGCGGAATGAACTTCAACAAAAAGGAGTCGTTATAAATTACTAACTACCAGTTTAACGCTTCTGCTTCAATTATGAGATTCTGACGCCTTGCACAAAAACTGTTGTCAAGTGAAAAATATTCCACTATTATTCCCTGTCAGATAAAGAAAACAGGCTAAAAAACATTGAGCATCCCCATTAAATTTTTCTAATGCTCACTTAATTACGGAAATATTTACTACCTTAGAGGGTTTGCAGCCTCAAAGTACCGGAGGCTTAAAAACTCCCGAGTTCTTTGCTTTTTGTTTGAGTCCGGGCAAATTATCATGATCAACTGATGATTAGAACAACCATAATTCACACTATTTTTTTCTAACTACAAACAACTAAGACCATGAGAGCAAAACTTTTTCTGTTATTAATTTCACTGGCGTTTTTTTCATGCACCCAGAACGCCCCAAAAACCTCAAATACCCTCACTGAAGAAGAAAAAAACCAGGAAGCCACTGAGATCAGCACTACTTTTGGCAAAATGGTAGCTTTTGCCGAACAGGCCAATTTAGATTCAGCGCTGACCCACTTTGCAGACACCACTGACTTTGTTTACATATTAAACGGGTACAGTCTTGACTATCCCGAATTTGTTAACCAGATGAGCGCACTTTTTAAAGAACTCACGAATCAGAAGTACGATATTTTACACGAAAAAATTACGTTTCCGGACAAATCACTGGCATTTTATACTGCCAATTGTACCTGTCACATGTATTATAAAAACGGCGACACTGTTACACTCGACCCTTATGTTCAGTTCTTTACCTTCAAGAAAATTGATAATAAATGGAAAGTAATATACGGAGTTGAGTCATTTATCCAGAAGTCGTTTGTGAACGGGAAAAAATGATGTAACAAGAATTTAAAGATTGATTTTGGGATTCGGCGTTTATTATTGCGCTGAACGATGGAGAAATCTTCTGGTACGACAAAATTCTCAGAAGATTTCCTAGTCGCTCTTTTTTTTTTGAAATTATCATCATGCAGTACTCTTTTACATAATTAATCAGGCAACGAGTGACAAGATAAAGTGAAAAGAGGTAGCAGAAACAGTATCGAAAAGCTGACAATAATCCAAATCGAAATTTATTTTTATTTTGTCCTATGATCCCGATTCATGGCTCTATTATTCATAGTCAGGCCCTAAGAGAAGGGATCCGATATATTATTGACAATCTCAAGTAAATTATATGAATAAAATCGATTTACAGAATATCCCTGCAAAGGAGTTGGTACCTGGATTTCACGGAAAGTTTGTCCACACCGAAAACATAACCTTTGCATACTGGAACGTGGAAGCGGGAGCTGTGCTACCGGAACATTCGCATGTGCACGAGCAGGTTTCAAACCTGACTGAAGGCGAGTTTGAAATGACCGTGGACGGAGAAAAGCAAATTCTGAAACCTGGTTCTGTGGTGGTGATCCAATCGAATGTACGACATTCAGGAAAAGCTATCACCAAATGCAAAATCACAGATGTTTTTTATCCTTTAAGAGAAGACTATCTCTGAGGTGAATTATTTCTTTTAAAACAAGTTAAGCACAAGAAAATAATACTCACATTGTTTTTATTATTACCTTTATAAGGATGTAGCTATCTTGCTAAAGTTTGAATAACAATGGACAACAAGAACAAAATAGAAGTCATCGAAAACTTTATTTGTTCTTACAATCACTTTGACATTGACGGCATGCTGAAAGATATTCATGAGAATATCGTATTTGAAAGCATATCAAATGGAGAGATTGATCTGGCATGTCATGGAATTCATGAATTCAGAGAACAAGCAGAATACGCCAAAAATTATTTTAAAGAGAGAAGAGAAAGGATTCTAAAGGTCAACGTCGTTGACAATGATATTGAAATAGACATAGACTTTTCGGGAAAACTGGCAAGAGACTTATCCAGAGATCTGAAGACAGGGGATATATTGAGACTAAAAGGAAAATCCATATTCAGATTTGAGGGAAACAAGATAATCAGCATAAAAGATATCAGTGAATGAAATACCAAACATAATAACAGTTATAAAATTAACCTAACCCAAATATTTTACAATCATGAAAAATATAGCATTGCTGATTATTGCAGGATTGTTACTTATTTCCTGTAATGAAGTTACACAACAAGACAAAGTTGCCATGCGCCAGGAAAAAGCAACTAAAGTTGAAGCTCCACGGGATGGCGTGTTTATCCACATAACAGAGAGCTACAACGATCCCCATCGGGTACTCATGCCTATGAAAATGGCAGTCATGATGGCTAAGGATAAAGATGTTATCGTCTATATGGACATCCATGCAGTGGAATTACTTGTTAAAAGTGCAAAAGATCTGAATTTTGCTGATTTCGATTCTTTTCGGACTTACCTGAAAGATTTAATCGACATGAAAGTCGGAGTTTATGCATGTCCTACCTGTTTAAAAATTGCAGGTTTCAATCCGGAAGATTTGATAGATGGAGTTCAGGTGGCTCAAAAGGACAGGTTTTTTGATTTCACCAAAGGAAGAATTATCGCATTGGATTATTAGTAGTAATCAGTCGCGAACAACTGAAGAAGTATTTTTTAAAAGGAGCGAAAAGAAATTCTTTAAAGCAAGAGGAGCTTTCCGGGGGATTTCTCTCGTTCCTTTATTATTTGAGGAAAGATATTGAGGGAATCTGCCCTCCACCAAAATTTCATATAAATTTTGGAAATGAATTATCAATTTCGCCAAAAAATTCCTTTTTTAGGATAAACTTCCAATGAAATTTATTAACTTAGTTCACTAAACCATTAAAAATTAACCTGAAATTATGCCAATTAATCTTAGGATTTTCACAAATGCCTAAATCAGAAAGTTTTTTTAGCATACTGAAATAAGGATTGACAAACCACCTTGGTGGTTCTGAGGGAAAGGTATTTTAACCATCATCTTGGGGACTCATACTACAGATTAAAAAGGAAACCAATAAATGAACATACCATGAAAAAAAAGACTTCCCTATTCCATTTCTTATCTTTTATCGGGATCATAACATGCCTGCTACCTGCATGCAATAAGCCTTTGAATAAGGTTTTTGACTCATTCAACAACAACAGTAAGGAAAGGAATCTTATTATTATAATCAGTGATATACACCTGGGAGCAGACCTCAGCTATTCTGAGACTAACATAAATCTGGGAATACTTACAGATTTTCTGGAGCAAATCAGGCGATCCAGCAGCGTAAAAGAACTTGTAATTGCAGGAGACCTTATTGATGAATGGTTTATTCCTGCTTCCATCAATCCGTACAATGGTAAAAATCAGACTGACTTCGCGGAACGTGTAGCACAAACGAATAAAGGAGTATTCGACAAGTTAAATCAAATCATCCAGGAGAAGAAAATTCTGGTGACCTATATACCCGGAAATCACGACCTGACAATCACGAAAGAAAATATTGACAGCATATTGCCGGGGATCAATCAGGCAAGAGATGCAAATGCACTGGGTTTAGGGACCTATTCTCCCTCCGGTTTTCCGGAAATTGCCATTGAGCATGGACACCGTTACCATTTCATGTGCGCTCCGGATCCTATTTCGAATCAAAATATTGCTCCTGGCACTATTCTGCCTGCCGGATATTTCTTTGCAAGAATTGCTGCGGAGCACTTCAAGCAGGGATGTTTACAAAACGCTGATGCTATCCCTATAATAACTACCAATACCTCAGGAGGTGGAAGCCAGTCACTGTTATACTCATATTGGAGTAGTTGGGCATGGTGGCTGACAACATTTCCCATTCAAAATCACTTTTATGAAAAGATAATTATCTCAGACATGAACGGATTCAATGACACCTGTTCAGTGAATGACCTAATGCCAACTCAGGCAAATCCGGGGGGCTTTATAAAATTGAAACTTTTTGACGGGTTTCAAGACAGCTGGACACAAAGATGTGAACGGAATAATGTGGTAGTGTCAGTTCCTGCCCGGGAAGCATTTGCTTATGCCTCATCAGCTAACGGAATAGACACTATGGCTGTAATCCAGTATTTTAACAACCCATACTCCAGTAAAAGGATTGTGGTTTTCGGGCATACTCATGTTGCTACAATTAAAGATTATAAAAACTACAAGGGTCAAAAATCAATCTATGCAAATTCAGGAACCTGGATTGATGACAATCCCAACGGACCTACGATGGACTTTTTAATTATCACTCCAAAGAGTATTGATAATTCACAAACCTTTGTAACGCTCTTCAGCTTCAAAGATGAGGTTATCAAGGAGCTGGCAAAGGATTCAATAAGTTTTTGACAATAGTCAGTTAACGAAATAATTACATTTTTCATTCAGATACCAACATTCCGTTATCCGTCTACTCATTTTAGAATTTTTGACTTATTTTCTTATCAATGACAAATATTACTGGCACGAAAAGTTGGAGTCTGAGGAAAAATTTTTCTATTTACATTCAAGATGTTGCGGATTAAGACTCTTTGTTATATCTTTGGATCCAAGGAGCTATTTCTAGAAAAATTTATTTACCTAGTTAAAAGGATGTTTAATTAAAAGATTCTTCTTTTATGAAACTTACCCAAAAGAAAGGATTCTGTTGCCAAAGAGAATTCGAACTTATTGACAACACCGTTTATATAAAGGACAAAAAAGACGGAGAAATAAAAGAGTGGAGCGTAAAAGTTGAAGAGTTGGGATGGGAAAAATTTTATCGCGCAAAATCGAGAGCCGGTTTTCGAATCATGGCTTACCTGATGATTACACTGGAGATTGCCATCTGGATGATTTATTTCTATGGTCCCTATAGCAGGGCTGAAGAAACTGTACCCGTAACCATCTTTTCATTTATTTTCGCAGGACTCGCCGCCGGACTATTTTCCGTAAAGAAAAAGAAAGACCTGCATTTAATGGGAGGTGTTAAGCAGGTTTCTTTTTACGCAAACAAGCCATCCAGAGAAGATGTGGATAAATTTGCCGATGAAATCATAAAGAGGACAAAATCATCACTCCTTGATTTGTATGGGGAAATTAATCCTGATTTAAACGAAAAAACTCAAATGAATAAACTGAAATGGCTAAGAACCAGAGATCTGATTTCAGATTATGAATACGAACAGATGAAAAAAGAGTACTGGGGTCAAAGGAAATTAATGGATTAACGAAATACTCTTCTATCGACCTGTTCCTGAAGACAATATCAGAAACAATCTGAATGATAAGTCAGATTCCCGGCACCTTTATGCATCTTTTTACAAAATTTCATTTGTGATATACCGATCGTCCTGGTTGTAAAGTCTTATTCTCAAAGGAAGAATATTCTTTAGAAAAGCCTTTTCTCATTAAGCCTAATGGCTTTACTAAGTATTTTTGAAAATGCAATTTCTCCGCACTTCAGAACATATCTGACGTAAATTACCACTTTAATTAAATCCACAGTATTGCTACAAGAAAATAGTACTTTGTTGAATTATAATTTTTTTAATTTTAATCACAAACTATTTAAATTTCAATGAATGAAATTCGAGATTAGAGAAAGTAATTTAAATGATATTGAATTTATAACAGCATTAACATGGCAGATGGGTTATAAAACGACGGATGAAAAGATTCAGCAACGACTGGCGGAAATTGCAGAGCTTTCAGATCAGTGTTTTTTTGTGGCAGAAAAGCATAAAAAGGTCATTGGCTGGATACATGCTTTCAGGACTCTACGGGTTGAATCGGGAACTTTTGTAGAAATTGGAGGAATGGTTGTAGATGAAGACTATCGGGGAAAAGGAGCCGGGAAAGCATTAATTGATAAAATAGTAGAGTGGTCGCTGAAAAAAGGGGAAAGGAAAATCAGGGTAAGATGTAATGTACACAGACCTGATGCTCACGGATTTTATGAATTATTGGGATTCGAAGAAGTCAAGGAACAAAAAATATTTGACAAGCAGATTGCCTGAAAATAATACCCTTTTACATCGTAAAAGTTTATCATGAATGAGTAAACCGAAAGTTTAATAAATCGAAACAGAGGAATGAAACCTCAATTCTTTTCAAATTCATCTGAATTCAGAACATGGCTGGAAGAGAACCACGATACAGAGAAAGAGTTACTGGTTGGTTTTTATAAAGTTAAAACCGGAAAACCCAGTATGACATGGTCGGAGTCTGTAGACGAAGCTCTTTGTTTTGGCTGGATAGACGGAATTCGCAAATCCATTGACGATGAAAGTTACTGTATCCGGTTTACCCCCAGAAACCTTTCCAGCAACTGGAGTAAAATCAATATTGACAAAGTAAATAAACTCAGGAGACTCGGGTTAATGAGACCGGCGGGATTAAAAGTCTTCAGCCAACGCAAAGAAGAGAGATCAGCCACCTATAGTTTTGAGAACCTTCCCAAAAAGTTTCCAAAAGATTATGAGAAAAAATTCAAAGAGAACAAGGCTGCATGGGACTTTTTCAGGAAACAGGCCCCTTCTTATCAAAAGACAATTACGCATTGGATTCTGGCTGCAAAACAGGAAAAAACAAAATGGTCGCGACTGGAAAAATTAATATCCAGCAGCGAGAAACAGTCTCGCCTTTTTTGAGTTTAACATATGGTACCAACAATTTCTTACTAAAACATTTTTGTTACTTACTTTGAGACTTATCCCATACAAGTGAAAGCAAACGATCCGGAACATTCTTTTCATTCAAAATCAACCAGGTTTCAATTCTGACAGGGAAAACAGAGCCATCCTTACGGATATATTCTTTTTCATAAATTCCGGTACGACCCCTTATTAACACTTTTGCCAAAAGATCGCTTTCCATCTGATGCCATTTTTCCGGTGTGAGTTGCTGATAGGTTAACGATTTAATCTCCTTCAGGGAGTAACCAATCATTTTAAGATATTGACTATTGGCATCAATCGTTCCACCACAAAGCGAATCAATAAAAACACCTACATTTTTACTTTTTCTAAGCTCTACAAGCAAACTATCATAACTTGCAACATCCATAAACATATCAGAGCCAACACTCATGACATCTTTGCAAAGACTTTGAGAAGATTTAATATTCAGACTCTCGTAACTCGCGTATTTAGGACGATTGCTGTTACAAGAAAATATGAATAGAACAAAGAGGGTAATCAATAAGTAGCTGATTTTTCTTGTGAGATTTTTCATGGCTGTACCTCCTGTTATTTAAGTTTAACAATAGAATAATATTTAATCGGCCAATCAAAACATCTGACTGTCCGTACATATTTCCTCATTTGAAGTACGCTCTCTCCTCAAAAAAACATGAACGATCATTCGTTAAATAAAAAATTTCTACTTTTAACACTTAAAGTTACGAAAAATCCGGAAACTATATTATTAAAAAACAGTTTTCCTAACAGCAGTCTGCCAACAATGAGAAAGTTATTTTCACTGATCGTTGGGATTATCATCTTTTCAGGACTGCCCTTACTTGGGTGGGGCATTTATGATTTTACAGGATTTATCCAAAACCCTTACCGGCTGGCTTATATATGTATGATGGCAGTACTATCGGTACTGGTTGTAATTTTCGTTCCAAATGAAGGGCGTGGCGAAGGAGAAGGAGTCAGCCTTGTAAAGAAACACAAATTTTCGCTGTTGTTTTTGCAAATTGTTCCCACACTGGTTATCCTGTTTTCTCCCCTATTCGATCGTCGTAGCATAGCTGTTTTGTGTAATGGAAATAATATCCGGGCAATAGGACTCATTATCACATTTCTTGGATATATGATGATGAACTGGTCCGTTTTAGTACTTGGAAGACAATTCAGCGTAGATGTTACGCTACAGGAAAATCACAAGCTGATAACGCGAGGACCTTACAAATACATCAGACATCCAAGGTACTTGGGTATCATTACATTTTTCGGTGGCATC
This sequence comes from Bacteroidales bacterium, assembly GCA_014860665.1. Classification (GTDB taxonomy): domain Bacteria; phylum Bacteroidota; class Bacteroidia; order Bacteroidales; family F082; genus Sulfidibacterium. The sequence continues at coordinate 13,403 of JACZJI010000026.1, forward strand.
CCATTAATTTTCAACACATGGATTCCTCTAACTTTGATTTTGTTGACTATCATAGTTCTAAGGTGGAGAATTTCCGATGAAGAAAAGATGATGAAACAAGAATTCACATTGGACTGGGATAGCTACAAAAAGCGAAGCTGGCGCCTGATTCCCTTTCTGTATTGAAAAAATCTGTAAATTGTATGCCGGTAATCTAAATCATTGCCAGGCAATTAAAAGATCCGTTCTCGACATTATTTCATAGAAAAGTTTAGTTACAAGATGAGAGCTTTTAGAGTTATTGATTATAAATTTATTCTTTGCTGAGATACCATCAAAGAAACATTAAATATTTAAAAACAAATCATTATGGAACAGACAGAAGAATTAACAAAAGAAAAAAAACAACTGATTTTCAATGATGAAATTAAAAGAGATGTAGCGGAAACTGCTAAGTGGGGCACATTTCTTGCTATTTTAGGATATATAGGCGTCGGGCTTATACTTTTAGGGTCAGTGATTATGATGGCAGTTTGGTCAGCTATTTCAGCCATGGATCATTCAGGTTTTCTGGGAAGAAGCAAATATTTAGTTATCATTTATTTCATATTTGCGATCATTTATTTTTTCCCGGTTCATTTTTTATATAAATTTTCTTCCAAAGCAAAAGATGGATTGAGATTTAACGACCAAAAACAGATGACTGCAAGCTTTAAGAACCTGAAATCTCTTTATCAATATACCGGGATACTGGCAATCGTAATATTAGCTCTTTACACCGTTATTATTGTGTTTGGAGTTGTATTTTCATCGATGGCCCATCAATGGTAAATAGTACTTTCCGGAAATAGTTTAGAAAGTTTTAAATAGTGTTCTGATACAGCTTTAGCAAAAAATTAAAGCCAGGTTTACTGAACTTATATGGAATTGACTGTTGTTTTTCTATAATTAGAGATAATAAGGCTTGCAATTGATGGGGTTTTTCCAAACAGAAAGAGTATTTACTGAATTCTCAAAATCATTATCATGCAAACTAACACAAATCTTCCACAAGCCAAAGGTATTCTCTATTTTACGCTCCTCATTTCTGTTTTGATGATATTGACAAGTGCCACAGGTATCTGGCATCAGGAAGTATATTCGCTTGAAACACATGAATGGATTTCTCAAAGTATCGGGCAGGATATTGCAAACCTTTTTTTCATAATCCCCCTTTTAATCCTATCTGCCCTCCTTGTTGTCAAAGGGAACAAACGTGCAAAAATAGTTTGGACAGGCATCATGCTTACAAATATTTATTCCTTTGTAATTTATTGTTTCGGCTTACACTTTAACTTCCTTTTCCTTGTTTATTGCGCCATTCTGGGGCTTTCTGTTTATGCACTGTTTTATTTTGGGCAAGCCCATTCTCAGGAAAACTTTAAAGAATGGTTTACCAGAAAAGTCCCTGCAAAAAGCACCTCGATTTTTCTAATTGTTATAGCCGGTTTATTTCTAACATTATGGCTATCGTCTGATATTCCGGCATCTTTAAATAACAAAGCCCCGGAGGAAATTATTAAAAACGGACTGCCTGTCAACCCGGTTCATGTGTTGGATTATTCATTCTATCTGCCATTAATGGTAATCTCCGGAATTTTGCTTCTAAAGAAGAAAAGCTCTGGTTATTTTCTGGCTTCTGTCATGCTGGTTTTTTCTGTATGTACCAATATCAACATCATATCTCTTACGGTGGTAGGCTATTACAAAGGGGTGGTAAACGATATAAGCGTGATCGTCATCTTTCTCATACTGACTTTGCTTAGTCTGTTTTTTCTATGGCGTATGCTAAAAGGTGTTGTCCAAACTCAAGGCCTCAGAATTTCCAACCCGGATTAACGGTTCTCTTTGTAAAATTTACAGACGGTGTTCATCTTGCAAATATTGCATTTCGGATAAGTTGGACGACATATTTCCCTTCCAAGAAAAGAGATAGCCATCCCGGTTTGATTCCACAGTTCCTGCGGAATTGCAGCCATAATTTGTTTTTCCACTTTTTCCGGTTTGGGCTTCTGTTCGTCTTTGACAATACCCAATCTGGGGGCAACGCGTAAAACATGCAAATCGACAATCACACCTTCGGCTTCACCACCAGATTCACGTATGATAACATTAGCAGACTTCCTTCCTATGCCCGGAAGTTTTACAAGCTCCTCCATCGTAGTGGGAATATTCTTATCATCTCCCAGGATTTGAGCCAGCTTTATAAGCCAGTTTGATTTATTGCCAAAATTCCGAACCGAACTAACGTACGGCACCAAATCCTCAGGTGTGGCTTTGGCAAGTTCTTTAATTGAAGGGAAAGCATTGAAAAAATTACCTCCCAGCTCATTGATATGTTTATCGGAATCCTGGGCGGATAGTATTACCATTGCCACCAACTGATAACGGTTTTGATAATCCAGGGGGTGCTTACGCTTACCATATTGCTCTATAATCGGGGCGAGATACTGTGACCACTTTGTTTCCATGTCTGAAAGCGGAATTTCCATGTTCTTGCTTTTAATATCTTAATTTATGCTTATAAAAGTAATGAAAAAAAACTCCGTACCACTCGCATCTAATGCGGCAATACGGAGTTCCTTAAGTTTTAAAAAATCCTATTTCTGACCTACACTTTCGGTGTCTACCGAAAGAGCGGATTTTTCGATGGTTATTTTCAAAGTCGGAGCGATTTCAAGGACAACAGTTTTTTCCTTGACCTCAGCCACTTTACCATGAATACCTCCAATGGTAACCACTTTGTCACCCTTTTGTAATCCTTCTCTGAATTTCTTCTGAGCTTTGTTCTTTTTTGTCTGTGGCATGATAAAAAAGAAATAAAATACCAGTAATATCAGAAATAAAGGCAACAATTGACCCCATCCAGCTCCGGTTCCTTCCTTCGGTGTGGCCTGTAATAAAAGAAATAATGTGTTCATTTTTAATTAATTTATATAAAATTGATAAATATGCTTACTGAAATTTCTAAAGATTCATCTCTAATTTTGTTTTGGTACTGAAACACGTGCCCGTATGTACAAAACTATATTACTCGGATTTGTATTGGTACGCACCATCACAGCCTTATTTTGATAACCTTGTTTAAAAGAGCTGTTAAAAGTCACGGTCAGATCACCTTCTTCACCCGGCTTTATCGGATCATGAGGGTAACTACCCACAGTACAACCGCAGGTTGTTCTCACACCCTTAATAACAAGGTCGGAATTACCGGTATTTTTAAAATGAAAATTGTACTTTCCTACTTCTCCCTGTACCATCTTACCAAAATCATGAATGGTTTCATCGAATGTCATGACAGGAAGTTTTCCATTGCTTGTATCAGAAACGACTGCTGTAGTTTTTGCAATATCGGTTTTTGAAGAAGTGGCTGTTGTTTTTCCACTTGATGTCTGATTCTGACAGGCGCCCAGGAAAAGAAAACCAACGAACGCCATTAATAGTGTGAGCTTTTTCATAGTCTATTTTTTATAGGGTTAGCGTCCTGCAAATATAGTTACACTCCCTTTATAAACCAAGCTTTTATCTTTATATCCCTTACATTTTAAAACATAAAAGTACGTACCATCAGGTAAGTTGCCGCCATTCCAGTCATTTTGATAATTTGTTGAGCGGTACACTATTCTACCCCAGCGGTTGAAAATAATAAGATCAGAACTCTCAAAGTAGCTATTGAGAGGTTTATCCGAACCTTTTTGTGAAATCACGAAATAATCGTTGATTCCATCCCCATTGGGCGTAATTACGTTAGGGATAAACAGATCTACCGGCAAAACGTTTACAGAATTAGAGTAAACGGTATCGCATCCTTCCTGATTAAAAATATGCAGATAAACATTATAGGTTCCCGTTTTTGGGAAAGTATAAGTCAGTGTCTGTCCGGGATAAGTATTTTGATCCAGATCTATTTCCCAGAAACTGTTTGATACCGAAGTTGTATCTGCTGAAAGCTGAATAAAAGAGAATTTAACATGTGGATTTTGAATATAAACCGTATCAGGATTGGCAACAATCTGCACTATGGGATTAGGATAAGATTTTGTGTAATAGCTGCTATCTGTTGAACATCCGTTAGGGTCTGTAACCTTGATGGAATAAAGCTGATGCGCTCTCAATCCGATGGCAAGTGAAGGATTGTCAGGAGCAATCTGAATCGGACTTACATTCCATAAATATTTATACTGGTCAGAAGCAAAATCGCCTGAAGCAAAAGCCTGAACCTGGGCTGTATTTCCGTTATCATTATCAGCATTGCTACAGGTCAGCTGAAGTTGCTGAAAAGAGACATTGATTTTATTTCGCACTGTCACAAGAAACGGATCACTGGTGCAACTGCTGCCTGTCTGTGGATCGGTAACCGTAACCGTATAACTTGAAGGCTGCGTAATCTTCACAGTAATGGAAGAAGTTGTCTGTCCTCCCGGACTCCAGCTGTATTGAAGGCCATCCACCTGTTTAACACTAAGAGTAACACTGCTGTTGTAACAAACAGGTAATGTATGATCAATAGAAATAGTACAGGGGAGCTGCGCAGACAGATTATTAGCAAAAAACAATATAGCTACAGTCAGCAGGAAAATATGCTTTAAAGACGGTTTCAAAAATTTCTTCATGAAGATAATTTCCATGTTAGGACCGAACAAAAATATAAATTATTCCCTTTTCCCCCGACCTTACTTATTGACAACAAAGTACACCTTACAAAAGCTTTAATTAAATATTTTTCAAAACACACCTGAATCAAGCATTACAAGGGTACAGCTTTCGACAGGTTCTATTCCGTGCGCCCTTGCCATTTCATAGAACTCGGAGTTTTCTGTTCCCGGGTTAAAAATAATTCGCTTAGGTTCAAGGCTTATCAAATAATCATAATATTCCGGTTGCCGGGCAGGTCCAACATATAAAGTCACAGTATCGATCCCTTTTAGTTTTGGGAAGCCTGTTTTAAACACCACTCCGTCCACCTCTCCCGGACGTAACCCGATGGCTTCCACAGGATGGCCATACCTTTTCAATCTTCGAATAGCTTTGTTAGAAAATCGTTCAGGCTTTTCACTGGCACCAATGACCAAAGTCAGTTTTGTCTCGCTCATATAATTTTTCCTCAAAAGTAGAAATATATTAGCCTCATGATGCAGAAATCCCTTACTGAAAAATTAGCAGCAATTTCCGAAATCAACCGTCAAAATGACATTTATTTTTAAATACAACTGTCATATTTACAGTTTTTTAGAAAATACTGGCTTTGGAAGAGCATTTGCTGAAGCAAGCTTGTAAAGAAGAAAATACATGAACTTAAATCAATTCACAATAAAATCGCAGGAAGCCCTTCAGAAAGCACAGGAAGTGGCTTCTCTGAAAAGCCAGCAGTCGATGGAAGGCATTCACCTGCTGAAGGGGATCTTGATGGCCGATGAAAATGCGACGCCGTTTTTATTAAAAAAACTCAACGTTGATTTTCCTGTCTTTTCGCAAGCTGTCGATAGAATTATCGATTCATTGCCAAAAGTTTCAGGAGGCCAACCCTATTTATCTTCGGAGCTGGAACAGATCTTGCAAAAAGCCGCCACTTATCTTGCCGAATTTAAAGACGATTTTGTCTCCATTGAACTTTTATTACTGGCGCTGCTGGATGTAAAAGGGACCGCTGCCACCCTTCTCAAAGACAACGGCATCAATAAAAATGCCCTGATGACCGCCATCAAAGATCTTCGGAAAGGCGCTTCGGTAAAAAGTGAGAGCGCCGAAGACCAGTACAATGCCCTGAACCGTTATGCCATCAATCTGAATGAAATGGCTGCTACCGGGAAACTTGACCCGGTGATTGGAAGGGACGAGGAAATCAGAAGGGTATTGCAAATTCTTTCAAGAAGGACCAAAAACAACCCTATTCTAATCGGAGAACCTGGTGTAGGGAAAACAGCCATTGCCGAAGGAATTGCCTATCGTATCGTAAAAGGTGATGTGCCTGAAAATTTGAAGTCAAAAAGATTGTTCTCGCTTGATATGGGAGCCCTGATAGCCGGCGCCAAATACAAAGGCGAGTTTGAAGAGCGATTGAAAAGTGTGGTAAAAGAAGTGATCGGATCGGAAGGGGAAATCATTCTTTTCATTGACGAAATCCATACTCTTGTTGGAGCAGGGAAGTCTGAAGGTGCCATGGACGCAGCCAACATTCTGAAACCTGCGCTGGCAAGAGGTGAACTGCGTGCCGTTGGTGCAACCACTTTGAAAGAGTATCAACAATTTTTCGAAAAGGACAAAGCACTGGAACGACGCTTCCAGCAGGTGATGGTTAATGAACCAGACACCCTATCTGCCATTTCCATTTTACGAGGATTGAAAGAACGGTATGAATCTTACCATAAAGTAAGGATACTGGATGAAGCCATCATTGCGGCTGTTGAGTTATCACAACGCTATATTACCGACCGTTTCCTGCCTGACAAGGCCATCGACCTGATTGATGAATCTGCCGCTAAACTCAGGCTGGAAATCGACTCACTACCGGAAGAACTGGAAGGTGCAGAGCGACGTATCCGGCAACTGGAAATAGAGAAAGAAGCCATCAAGCGCGAAAAAGATAAGGCCAAACTCGGTATCATCAATGAAGAACTTGCCAATCTGAGCGAGCAAAGAAACGACCTGCGTGCCAAGTGGCGGGCAGAAAAAGAGCTGGTGGACAAAATACAGCAAACAAAAAAAGAGATTGAAGATTTTAAGTTTGCTGCCGAGCAGGCAGAACGCGATGGCGATTTCGGAAAAGTAGCTGAATTGCGGTACGGGAAAATTCAAAAGGCCGAAGAAAAAGCAGAGCATCTGAAAAAAGAGCTCAAAGCCCTGCAAGGCGACCATCCCATGATCAACGAAGAAGTTACAGCCGAAGAAATTGCCGAAGTAGTTTCCAAATGGACGGGCATTCCGGTGAACAGGATGTTGCAAAGCGAAAGAGAAAAACTGCTGCATCTGGAAGATGAGTTGCACCGCCGCGTAGTGGGACAGGACGATGCCATTCAGGCCATTGCCGATGCCATCCGTCGAAGTCGTGCCGGTTTGCAGGACGAACGCCGGCCCATAGGTTCGTTCATCTTTCTCGGTACAACCGGGGTTGGAAAAACTGAGCTGGCCAAAGCCCTTGCAGAGTTTTTGTTCAACAACGAAAACTCCATGGTGCGAATTGATATGTCGGAATACCAGGAAAGGCATTCGGTATCAAGGCTGGTGGGAGCGCCTCCAGGATATGTAGGCTATGAAGAAAGTGGGCAATTGACAGAAGCTGTGCGACGGAAACCATACTCTGTAGTCTTGTTGGATGAAATTGAAAAGGCACACCCCGATGTGTTTAACATATTGTTACAGGTACTCGATGATGGAAGGCTGACCGACAACAAAGGCCGGGTGGTTGATTTCAAGAATACCATCATCATCATGACTTCCAACATTGGTTCGCATTTGATTCAGGAAAACTTTGAAAATATGACCGAAGCCAATGAGTTTGAAGTAGTGGAAAGAACACGAAATGAATTGTTCGAATTACTGAAGAAGACCATTCGTCCGGAATTCCTGAACCGGCTTGACGAAATCATCATGTTTAAACCGCTTTCGCGAAGCGAAATCACCGGCATTGTGCGGCTTCAGTTTGAACTGGCAAAGAAAATGCTGCAGAAGAACAACATTGAACTGCAAATTACTGAGTCTGCAGTCGAGAAATTATCCAACATGGGGTATGATCCGCAGTTTGGAGCCCGTCCGCTGAAAAGGGTCATTCAACGGGAGGTACTGAATGAGCTTTCCAAAATGATCCTTGCCGGAAAGGTAAACATTGAGAAGCCCATCCTGATTGATGTGGACGGAGATGAATTTATTTTTAAAAATTGATTGGGCATTTTCTGATAGACCCCGGGTGAAAGTCCGGGGTTATTTTTTTCATCAAATCTGAATAGCTATTATTTACTAATGTTTCGCGCTAACCACTAATTCATTAATAATAAATCTGATGAAAAGAATGAGAATAGATTACTCGTTATTAGTGTTTTGTAACATCCACAAATCATCTGGATAGCTCTGTGAAACTCTGTGGCTTCTTTGTGTAGCTCGGTGTAATAGCTATTTCACAAAGAGCCACAAAGCAGCCACAAAGAATCACCAAGAAAATAGCACTGGTAAGGTGTTATATTCCTGCTTTTTACATCATCATCATCGAGTGCGAAACCTTTGTTATTTATTCTTACGAAAGAGGTTTATAGTTTGCCCGATATGGCCAGCAGTTTACTTGATACGGTCAGACGTTTACTTTGTGCAGTCAGTGGTTTACTTGATGCAGTCAGCAGCTTATTCGATACGGTCAGTGGCTTATGCGATGCAATCAGCAGCTTATTCGATACGGTCAGTAGCTTATGCGATGCATTCAGAGGTTTATTCGATACGGTCAGCGACTTATGCGATACGATCAGAGGCTTATGCGATGCAATCAGTGGCTTATGCGATGCAGTCAGCAGCTTATGCGATACGGTCAGCGGCTTACGAGACGCGGTCATCGCTTTGTAAGAGGAGTAATCTAATCTATCTTCAATACAATTTTCCCACTGTTTTTATTTTCTTCCATATAACGATGGGCTTTGGCTGCTTTAATCCAGTCGAAAACTGAATCAATAACGGGTTGAATCTTACCGGAGTTAAATCTTTCGATGGCAAACGCGGCAAATTCACGGGTAAGTTTTATTTGATAATCAAGACTTCTTGAACGCAGTGTCGATCCAATAACGGTCAGTCGTTTGCTAAGGATGCTTCGCATATCAAAATCATCCACCTTACCGCCGCCCAGCGTCGCCAGATTCACCAACCTTCCGTCCACCGCCAATGATTTTATGTTCTGGTTCAGATATGGACCTGCTACAAAGTCAATAATTAGATTAACGCCTTTGCCGTTCGTATATTCCAAAATCTTATCGCTGAAATCTTCCGACCGGTAATCAATTGCTTTTTCAGCTCCAAGATCAAGACAAATCTGATGTTTCGATTTAGAAGCCGTTACAAATACACGGGCACCCATTTCTTTCGCCATCTGAATAGCGGCTGTCCCTACCCCACTGGCTCCGGCATGAATCAAAACAGTTTCTCCCTTCTGCAACCTTCCATTCCAGACCAGTGCCTGATAGGCTGTCAAAAACACTTCGGGAATTGCAGCAGCTTGCTCAAAGGAAAAATTCTGAGGGATTCTCATTGCCATGTCCTGATGAATGACGGCATATTCAGCATAACCGCCACCGGGAACCAATCCGAAGACCTTTTCACCCTTTTGCCATTTATCGACATTATCTCCCACCTGAGTAACAGTCCCGGCAATTTCCAGTCCAAGAAGCGGACTTGCACCTTGCGGTGGTGGATACATCCCTTTTCTTTGAAGCGTATCGGCACGGTTCAAGGCTGTAGCCGCTACTTTTATCAGGATTTCATTTTCTTTTGGGACAGGTTTTTCAAATTCTCCCAACTTTAAGACTTCCGGTTCTCCCGGATTATCGAATACTATTGCACGCATTGTTTTGTTCTTATTAAGAGCAACGAAATTAGTAAATCTTTATCAGGAAAAGGACGAGAAGAAAACTCCGGCTTACCGGACGCATTAATAATATTTCAGGTAAGCTCTTTCCAGAAATTCGGGAGTCAGGCCATCGTAAACCAACTGTCCGGAAGTTATGCACAAACCACCGCAAATAGTACCGTATTTCATGCACTCTCTAACAGTTTTTCCCTTCATAAAAGCCCACAGGAAACCTGAAAAGAAACTATCTCCGGCACCGTTTGCATCCACCATTTCAAAACTCAGTGCAGGTTCTTCTATCCATTCACCCTGGCTGGTAAGAGCAGTTGCCCCATTTTTACCGTGCGAACAAACTACCAGTTCCTTGCCTCTTTCCATCAAAGACTGCATCGTCTTTTTGTAATCGGTTAGGTTATCAGAGCTTAGAAAAATATAATCAGAAGCATCTATAAACGGTTCGTGATAGGGATTTCCATTATTATAGTCATGCAAGTCAGTCCAGACCGGTTTATCGTAATGCTTAAGGACAGGAACAATCTGCTTGCAGTAAGAAATGATATTCAGAACAATGATATCGCTTTCACGGATATTCTCTTCAATCAGGGATATATTGATGGAAGGTTTTTCCGAAGATTGTGTGACAAAAACAGAAATCCGGTTTCCTTGCTCGTCCATGATGTTGAAATGTCGTTCGGTACCTTTTTCATCTATGTCATAGATAAAATCAACCTGTTCCTTTTTCAGGTGTTTTATAATCTGTTGTCCGAAACTATCATCTCCCAGCACGGAATACAGTGTATTTGGAACCTCAAGCTTTTGAAGGCACAAAGCTTTACCGGCACCTGTTGAACCGGTAGCTTCGTTAAATTTTGCATCGTGTATGGTCTGAGGAACCGGCTGGGGAAATTCCGGCAGGTAAATGATATGGTCAAATGTAGTACCCCCTATTACGAATACTCGCTGCATAATGAAAAGTCTGTCTATTTCCGGTAATCGGCTCTTATAATTTCCCTGATTCCCTTGATATACGGAGTAGGTTTAAAATCAAAACGTTTCTCAAATTTATCGCTTTTGAAGATATAATTACGATCGTACTGGTAAAACATTTCGACCATTTCCTTCATAATCGGGACAAACAATCCAATGATTCTGAGCATAAATTTAGGCATCACCTGATACTTTGCATTTACTCCCAGTTCGCTGGCAATGGTTTCAATCCATTCTTTTCCCGTAAAGGGATCTGCGGCAGTAGGCAGATGCCAGATTTGTCCGAAGGCATCCTCAGTATTTCCAAGCATAGCAGTTGCTTTCCCGGCGTCAGGCGTGTAAGTATAGGAATGTTCAAAATTTACGGAGCCCATCCACATGGCACTCTTCCCGGTATTCAGCGGGCCAAAAACAGTTTCTGTAAGCACGCTGGTTTTTTTAATACCCGGACCATAAAAATCAGCTGACCGCGCAATCAATGCTTTCAGTTTTCCCGCAGCTGCTTCGTCCATGATCATTTTAGCAATTTCCTCTCTGATTTTTCCCTTTTTACTTGAAGGTTTGACAGGGGTTTCCTCAGTCATCTCTTCCAGATAATTGGGGTCGTACATGTAAATATTGTCGAAAAACACCAGTTTGCACTGAAACTCTTCACAGGCCTTTAGTACATATGAGATAAACTTCGGCCAGCTTTCTTTCCAGACTTTCGCACTATATTTAAAACCCACTGTGACATATACTACAGAAGATCCTTGCACTGCTTTACGAACCTCTTCAAAATTCAAAAGGTCTGCACTCATCACTTCGTCTGTGGTATTCACCTTTTGGGGATTCCGGCTTACCAGCCTGATTTCATCAGTATATTTTTTCAGGGACCTTGCCAGTTCCACTCCTATAGCCCCTCCTGAGCCTAAAATTGTTTGCATGATTTTTTCCTTTTTTCAGATCCAAAGATTGCTTATTATCTCATTTCAAGAGTTAAATCATCATTAATTTTTAAATGACATAAAGATTAAACTTGAAATTTCTCCTTTTCAAAGATAAGTAAATCCCGGCGAATTTTCGGTAAAGAAGCTCCATCAGATGAGAATTCAGAACTCAGTAATGGGGAAAAGCACAGCTCATTCGGAAATAGTCAATTTAAAGTCTCTCCGGATTTTGAGATAGAAATTTATCCTGCGATCTCGCTGGAACATCAAAAATAACCTGCCTATACTAACAGTTTAGAAATCATTTTTTTTTGATTTTTAAGCTAATCTTAAGAAGCAGCTAATCTTGCTTTTATATTGTTTAATGAATCTTTGTCAAAAAATTCAAAGCTATGATGTCTGCAACACATTTACATGCTATGATTATTCATTTTCCGATTGCCTTGCTTATGGTTGGGTTTCTCGCGGAAATAGTAGCACTTTTTATCAAAAAAGATCTTTTCAAACAAGCAGCCTTTTATCTCTTATTGCTTGGCGCACTAGGTGCCATCGCAGCTTATCTTACAGGTGGTTTTGCAGGAGAAGGAATTGAAGAAGGTCCGCTTAAAGGGCCAATGGAACTTCATAAACAAGCTGCAACGGCGACACTTTGGCTTGCTATTTTGGCAGGTTTATTCCAAGCTTCAATGCTTTATTTCAAGTACAACCGTGTCTGGGTTAAATGGGTTGGAATCCTTTTGTTCACTGCAGTGGTAGGGTCAGTAGCAAGAACTGGTTATCTGGGGGGTAAGTTAGTATACAATCATGGTGCTGGAGTTCAAATTGAACTCCCTGAATTTGGCAGCCTCGAAAACGGGAAATAACATTTTCTTTCCGTATCTTTGGGAATAACCAATTCAGAAATTGACCATGCGTATTCTAATTGTTGAAGATGAATCATCAATTGCCAATTTCATTCGGGATGGCATGGAGGAAGAAGGATTTGCTGTCGATGTTGCCAGTAATGGTAAAGATGGATATAGCCTCGCCATTGATAACATAGAAGAATATGACGTAATTCTTCTCGACTGGATGCTACCCGGAATGAGCGGCATAGAAATCATTCGTAACCTTCGGATTGTGAATAACGAAATCCCCATTATTCTCCTGACAGCTAAAGACTCGGTTGACGATGTCGTTTTTGGCTTAGAAAGCGGAGCTAACGATTATATCAGGAAACCTTTTTCGTTTGAAGAATTGCTTGCACGCGTTCGTGTATTGATGCGAAAAAATGAAACGGGGCCTGTGATTTTTACTGCCAAAGACATTGAGATGGACATAGAAAAACATACCGTGACCCATAATGAAAATCATATTGACCTGACACAAAAGGAATTTGCACTACTGGAATATCTGCTTAGAAATAAAGGAAAAGTCTGCCGCAGGACACGAATCATCGCAAAAGTATGGAACATTCATTTTGATTACGATAACTCAGTCATAGATGTTTACATTAACGCTTTGAGGAAAAAGCTTGACGATCATGGGAGTCCCTCAATCATCACCACTGTCAGAGGTATTGGGTACAAAATTGAAGACGAGGAATGAATTTAAAATTCAAAAACAGAATTGCACTCTTTAATACACTTGCTGTGGCATTAACCACAGCATTGGTTTTTCTTGCCATTTTTTGCGTTGTTTACAATACTTCTTATGCCCATTTGGATGATGACATCGCTATTAAAAAGGCAGAAGTCCTGCGTAATTTGGATTGGCTGGGCGATTCAATCATTATCAATAAAATGCCGGAATGGGACGAAGTTGAACACAGACGGATCGAGGTCGACCCAACCTTTATTCAGATAACCGACAGTGATGGAAATGTAATCTTTCGTTCAACCAATCTCTTAAAGGAGAAGGTACTTTCCGGTCCGAAAAGGAGTGACCGAACTTTCTATAACGGAGTTATAAGTTCTCAAAGAGTCAGACTTGGCAGGTTCCCTCTAAAAAATGATTTGGGAAATATCATCGGGGAACTTACCATTGCCACATCAGGTGAAGAATCCTACACGGTATTGAATAATTTGATCTGGGTGCTTCTTATTTCCTTTCCAATAGTTTTAGTTGTCCTGTTTATTGCCTCATCCTTTGCTGCATCAAAAGCCATCAGTCCGGTAAATCAGCTCATAAGAACGGCATCACGCATCAGTGATTCCAATATCAGCACACGGCTAACATTACCTCCCCACATGGATGAATTATATGATCTTACCAGAACAATCAATGAACTATTGACACGTATTGAAGCCAGTTTGATACAGCAAAAGCAATTTACCAGCGACGTTTCTCATGAAATCCGAACTCCCATTGCAGCCATCCGGGGAACACTGGAGGTGTTGGCCCGTAAGGAAAGAGAACCTAAAATCTACAATGAAAAGATATCGGGAATCATAAAAGAAGTGGACCGTTTAGACACCATGCTCGACCAGCTATTACAGTTGTCAAGGATTGAATCTAACAAATCTTTTGCACGGAATGAGAAAATTAGGCTTAATGAAATTATTTCCGATTCGATGGAAAAATTGGAACCTATGGCTTCCGAAAAGAATATTAGCCAAACCTCAAAGGTCAATGAAAATGTATGGGTTGTTGCCGATCGGATTTATCTTGAACTGATGCTGGACAACCTCTTAAGCAATGCTATAAAATACGGCAAAGAAAATGGAAATGTATTTTTTAACTGGGACGATGAAATCCAAACTCTGGCAATTCAGGATGACGGCATTGGGATCTCACATGAACATCTTCCCAATGTATTTAACCGGTTTTACCGTGCTGACGAATCGCGAAGCTCCTCCATCAAAGGTAATGGCCTGGGACTTTCCATTGTAAAAAAATTAGCGGATCTCCAAAATATTAGCCTTACAGCAGAAAGCATTCCTGATATAGGAAGTACTTTTTATCTACGATTTCCTCTTTGACTTTATTAAGCTGATTTTAAGAATTACTAAAGGAAGTCTAAATTTAGTTCCTTGCATCTTTGTACAATTAAAATCTCTAAAATTTACAAAATGAAAAAGACATCACTCATCATGCTTATGGGTGCACTCGTCGCGATGATAGTGCTTCCATCATTCACGATTAACTCAGAGTTAAGAACTCCAGCCCAGGAAAACAAAGGGGTATCTCCAGAAATCAAAGCCATGAATCTTGAAAACATGCAGGCTGCCTACAAGGGAGAAACCACTGCCAGTGCTAAATATGCTGCTTACAGTCAAAAAGCTGAAGAAGAAGGTCATCATGAAATTGCTATGTTGTTTAAAGCAGCTTCAAAATCAGAAAGTATTCACGCTGACAACCACAGAGTAGTTTTGGCTCAGGCCGGACAATCTGTTCCAGAAATCAACCCGGAATTTAATGTAAACTCTACGAGAGAAAATCTTAAAGATGCCATTGAAGGTGAAACTTATGAAGTTACCACCATGTATCCTGATTTTATTAAAAATGCTGATAAAGCCGGAAATCAGCTTTCACTGATAAGTCTTAAATACGCTTACCAAACAGAGCAAAAACATAAAGCTTTTTATGAAAAAGCACTTGCTGCCCTGGACAACGATAATGTCGAATCCCTACCTACTACCTACTATGTTTGCCCGACATGTGGCAACACTTACGAAACTGAAGCTCCTAAACGATGCGGAATATCGATGACCAGTGGCGATAAGTTTATTGAAATTTCAGACTAAAGAAAATGATTTTGCTTTTGTTTTGGATAAAAAACCCCGAATTTCTTCGGGGTTTTTTTATCACTAATAATTGATAGTTGACAACTACTTTTTTGCACTCTTTTAATTTCAAGTTGCTTTTAAACTGTCAGAAGTCTCAAGCAGAAAAGAGACTTAGTTTTATTTTTCAATCACCTTATTACAACATTACAAAATACAGAAGACACAAAGTCACACTTTATTAATCATATCTTAAGGATTGCTAAAGAAAGAATAAACACATTTCCAACTACCTTTAACGGTTAATCCTTAAAAATTCACACTATGAAAAAGACAGCGCTCATTTTTCTGATGGGAGCGCTAGTTGCAATTTTTACGCTTCCATCTTTTACCAGCAAAATGGAAACGGGAACCTCTTCAGCACAAGACGTCGTTTCAGATACTAACGACAAAACCATTAATTTGGAAAACGTACTTGCTGCCTACAAAGCAGAAGTTACAGCAAGTGCTATGTACACTGCTTACAGTGAAAAAGCCAGAGCAGAAAAACGTTACGAAATCGCTTTGATGTTTAGAGCAATCTCAACAGCTACCGCCATTCATGCAAAAAATCACAGAGCAGTTTTGGAAAAAGCAGGATTGTCAGTTCCTGAAGTTAAGCCAGAGTTTACGGTAAGATCCACTAAAGAGAATCTACAAGAAGCCATTGACCATGAGACACACCAGACCAAAACGTTGTATCCGGAATTTGTTATCAATGCAAACAAAGCTCAAAATAATCTTTCCAAATCAGGCATGAATTATGCTTACCTGACATCATATAAACACAAAGATTATTTACAAAAAGCGATCGATGCCATGGAAAGTCATGATATGGGGAGTCTGGCTTCCGTGTATTTCGTGTGTCCGAATTGTGGTAACATCTATGAATATGATGTTCATGCTTTCTGCCAGTTTTCGAAAACTCCCTATACGAAATTTATTAAAATTTCAGACTAAAGAAGCTATTTACATTCTTGTTTATGAAAAAACCCCGGATTTCTCCAGGGTTTTTTCATAAAATATTATCACAGATTTAGCAACAGGCATTTTCCGGTGAACAACACTTTTCTCCTTTCTCAGCATAGACCGAAATACTGAAAATAGCAGTCGGGATACTTTTATAGACCTTTATTTCTTCATCGTTAAGATAATCTTTCAAAATATCATCCGGAACGATGATAGGCTTCTGTTTCTGCAACATGATACTTTTAAAACCAGCATTGCTGATATACCCCAGGTATTCGTCCATATCAATGGCACTGGCTACGCAACCGGCATACATTTCTGCAGCTGATTTTATTTTTTCAGGCAGAGTTCCTTTAAGCACAATATCAGAAATACAGAAATGGCCGTCTGGTTTCAACACCCGATTTATTTCCTGGAAGACAGCCATTTTATTTGGAACCAGGTTCAGCACACAGTTGCTTACAATAACGTCGGCAATGTTCGATGTAACCGGCATCTTTTCAATATCTCCTAAGCGAAACTGGACATTATTGTAACCGAGTTTATCAGCATTTTCTCTCGCCTTATCGACCATTGCCGGTGTAAAATCAATACCTATAACTTTTCCGGTATCCCCCGTTTCAGCTCTTGCAATAAAGCAGTCGTTTCCTGCACCACTCCCTAAGTCGATTACGGTGTCCCCCGGTTTGATTTTAGCAAACAATGTTGGAAGTCCGCATCCCAATTTTAAATCTGCATCTGGAATATATCCTTCCAAATGATCATAATCATCACTCATGATAGAATACACTTGTGTAGAACAACTGCCCGAACCGCAGCAGGAAGTTTGATTCGTTTCTTTGTCCTGTAAAGCAATTTCACTGTATTTCTGCTTTACCATTTCCTTTATTTGTTCATCGTTTGTCATGCTATTTTACTTTTACGTTACACCAATTAATTTCACCTTGCTTATCACAGACCTTGAAATGCGCAAAATATTCTCTGATCTTACCAATGGCAGTTTCATCAATACAATAACAAATTGTATTGCCCTCTACATTACCTTTTATCAGTCCTGCATTCTTTAACTCACGGAGATGCTGCGAGATGGTGGGCTGCGCTAAAGGCAACTCACTCACAATATCTCCGCAAATACAGGCATTTACACTGTCGAGATATTCCAGTATTGCCACACGCGCCGGATGTCCCATGGCTTTCAATATCCTGGCCATCTCATTTTGTTCAGCACTAAAAAGATCTGTTTTTGTAATTCCCATGATTCTCGTTTTAATATTGCAATATTACGATAAACTTTAATACGGAAACTCCACTTCTGAATTTTTTATCCCGAAAAGGGTTTTTGAAATCTAAATACTAATCTGTTGTTTTTTCTTTACCACTTTGGCTCGAAAGGAACCCTTTCCCCATCATCAGTAGTGTACTCTTCCAGAGAATTCTCCTTAGACTGAATTACCATGTATATCATTGTCTCATCAGAATCATTGCGAATACCGCGTTTTCCCTGAGGTGCCACCCTGATCACACTACCTTCTTTTATATCAAAACAATCGTCATCCACCTGAAAAAAGCCAGCACCTTTCAGAATAATATAGGTTTCTTCGTTTTTTCTGTGTTTATGAAAATAAGGTTGCTCTGTCTTTGGCGGAAGCAAATTGAATGAGATTTCCGTACCCGTTGCATGAGTCTGGTCTTTTAGGAATACTTTGCCTTCGATAAGCTTTTTATTGACAGGATGGATTAGATTGTAATCCATTAAATCGTTCAAATTGCCTATGTTTACTGCACTATAT
>JACZJI010000027.1 GCA_014860665.1 Bacteroidales bacterium
AGATTAAGAAGGCTTTGAAAAATGTTGGATTGTGGGATATTAATCCCCTGAATTTATTCAGGATTACCTGGAAAAATGAGCCAAAGGAATTCGGTGGTTTATATGGAAACCCCAATTTTATAGAGCTCCCTAAAGAGATAACTGGTGTTAATGCACGCATCGTTCTTTTGATAGGGAAATATTTTCCGACAGGTGCACATAAAGTAGGTGCTGCCTATGGTTGTCTGGCACCTCGAATCATTACCGGAGAATTTGACCCGACCTTTCACAAAGCTGTTTGGCCTTCCACCGGAAATTATTGCAGGGGAGGAGCTTTCGACAGCCGTTTGATGGGAACCGAGCCTATCGCCATTCTTCCCGAAGAGATGAGCCGGGAGCGTTTCGACTGGCTTAGAAATGTAGTGAAATCAACTGTGTTTGCAACTCCGGGAAGTGAATCCAACGTCAAAGAGATTTATGATAAATGTTGGGAGTTGCGCCGTACACGTGATGATGTGGTGATTTTTAATCAGTTTGATGAATTTGGAAATGCAGCGTGGCATTATAATGTCACCGGTGATGCTATTGAAGAGGTTTTTAAACTTGTGAAATCAGAGAAAAGCCAGTTAGCAGCTTATGTTTCTGCGACCGGTTCTGCAGGAACCATTGCTGCCGGGGATTTTCTGAGAACTCAGCATCCCTTTATTAAAGTTGTGGCTTCCGAAGCTTTACAGTGTCCTACAATCCTGAGAAATGGATTTGGTGCACATCGTATCGAAGGTATCGGTGATAAACATATTCCATGGATTCATAATATCAGGAATACAAATGTTGTTACTGCTATTGATGATGAAGATCCAATGCGCCTGCTGAGGCTGTTTAACGAACCGGAAGGTCATAAATATCTTAAATCAATAGGTGTGGATGCTGAAGTAATATCCCAGCTTCCCCTACTGGGAATTTCTGGAATCGCTAATTTACTTTCAGCGATCAAAACTGCCAAATATTTTGAAATGACATTTGATGATGTGGTGATTACTATCGCTACTGATTCGGTGGAAATGTATCATTCACGGCTTGATGAGCTAAAAGCAGAAAGGGGAGAGTATAATAGAGTTCAGGCTGCTATGGACTTTGGTACCTGTCTGATGGGACAAAAGACAGATAATATGCGTGAACTGAACTATCAGGATCAAAAAGCTATTCATAATTTGAAATATTTTACGTGGGTCGAGCAACAGGCGAAAGATGTAAAAGATCTGAACCTGTTGTGGTACGATCGTGTTTTGTGGGATAAGCTGTTCAATCAAGTGAAGTTGTGGGATGAGCTTATCATGGAGTTTAACGAGAGAACCGGTTTATTGAAGAAATTCAATTAACGGTTCAGCGTTAACTTTAAGTAAGGTATCCGCAAATTCTAATAAAAAGGAGTTCGGATACCTTTTTTTTTTATGAAACTTAAATTCTAAAGAGGTAAATAATAGTCTGTTGTAATTGCAAAAAAAAAGCTCCGGATTTCCGGAGCTTTTTATGTAAATATTTTGTTTGGATTTATTTCAGGACCTTGCCTTCTTCCATAATTACAGGGTAGAAGTATCCAGCACCGAAGTCCTTATTTAATGTGATTTTTCCTTCAAATGAAACGATATCACCCATTCTTACCTGGTCTGGTGTTGTAATAGTCAGATCAAAATTGGAGCCGCTTTTTGTGCCGTCCTGGATATGAACCCAGTTTTTGCCCATAATATCAGGATTGTATTTGGTAACCTTTCCACGGACTTTAACCACTTTCCCGGAATATTTTTCTTTGTTGTTATAAAGTTCAGCAATGGTGATACTTCCTTTCATTGGCTTAACATTAATTTGTTCCTGCTCAATTTTAGGTTTCATAGGTTGTTCGCCCATTGTGCCTGAAGCTGTTACTTTTGAGCTGGAATCAGTGCTGGCATCCTGAACAAGAAATACTTTGGTAAAGGTACGGTTCAGTTCTTTGCTGCGGAAATTGTTCATTTCAAGTCCGCCATTGTAATATAAAGTTTCACCATCTTTCAAATCCATTTTGTTCACTGCAACCCATACGGTATCAGCGCCGGATTTTATCAATGCATAAGTGTAACCTGAAGTCTGAAGAACTTTCTCAACTGTTCCCTGATTCTGGTAGTTGCTTTGTGCTTGTGCAGCTGCAGGTGCCTGACTTATTTCAGTGGTTGCTTGTTCTTTGGCTTGTTTGTTACTGGATGAGTTACAGGAAGTAAACCCAATTAAAATTACAACTGATAAAATAGAGATAATATACTTCATCTTTTTGTTTTTTAGATTAATAAATGCTATAGAATTGAGGGGGTAAATATAAATAAATTTGTTAGGTACATAACAATAGAAAATGTCTAAATATGTACTAAAACAAACAGAACCAGCGGTTGTTTCACAGGTTCTGTCTGAAGTTGCACAGAACAATAAATTCTATGATTTAGAAACTACGCTCTTTAATATTTAATCCTTGGATTTTTCTTTTCAAGAATATTTTGTAACACTTTTAACGGACTTTCAAATTGTTGGGTAAACATCATGGCCGCAATGATATAGGGTTTGTACCCAGCTTCCAGATAGGTTTTAATGCGGTATTTTTCAAAGACCTCACCGGCTACTTCGCCTTCGGTACATGAAATCCCTGAAATATCTGCCGGAAGACAATGCATGTACAGAGCATCACTATTACGAGTGAGTTTCATTTTCTCTTCATTGTATTCCCAGTCTTTGTGCTGCGCATTTTGTGCCAGACAGGTCTTTTCAAGTGCATCAAGCCCTGCGCGGTCATTTTTTTGCAACAGCTTAGTACGTTGTTGCATAATGTGGAAAGGAGCCCAGCTCTTAGGATAAACTATGTCAGCGTCCTTAACGGCTTCTTTCATGGAGTGACTGATTCTAAAGCTACCTCCGCTTATGGTTGCTTGTTTCTTTGCAAGTCCTACAACTTCCGGGATTAATTCATAACCTTCAGGATAGGCAAGTTCGATATTCATACCAAATCTTGACATAAGTCCGATGATGCCCTGTGGTACTGAAAGTGGTTTGCCGTAACTCGGGGAATATGCCCAGCTCATGACAATCTTCTTGCCTTTCAGATTCTCAAGAGAGCCAAATTCATTTTTCAGATGCAACAGGTCTGCCATAGATTGCGTAGGGTGGTCGATATCGCATTGCAGGTTGATGATGCCTGGTCGTCTTGGTAAAACACCTTCAGCAAAACCATTGTCAAGAGCTTGTCCTACTTCGCGCATATATTTGTTTCCTTCCCCTAGAAACATATCATCTCTGATTCCAATGAAATCGGCAAGGAAGGATATCATATTGGCTGTTTCACGGACGGTTTCACCATGTGCAATTTGTGATTTGCCTTCATCAAGATCCTGGATTTCCAAACCCAGCAGGTTGGCAGCTGATGAGAAAGAGAAACGGGTGCGGGTAGAGTTGTCTCTGAATTGTGAAATGGCCAATCCTGAATCAAAAACTTTTGGAGAAATATTCTGGTTCCTCATGTCCTTCAATATCTGTGCAACCCCCAGAATCATCCTCAAATCTGATTCGCTTTTTTCCCATGTTAACAGGAAGTCCTTTTTATAAAGCTCTGTTTTTAATGGAAGTAAAATGTCTATTTGTTCCTTTAAATTCATTCGTAATATGTTTAATAATGCGGCTGTGATTTGTTATTTAAGCAAAGAAAGGTATTGAAAATTCTGTAGTCTATATTTCGTATGCAAAAGCTGCATAGAAAGCGCTTGCTTTTACAAGATCGTCAATAGGAACTTTTTCGTTGGGGGCATGGGCCAGTACTTCATTGCCCGGACCAAAACCGATCATGGGTATTCCATAATAACCGTTCATAGTAACGCCGTTAGTGGAAAAAGTCCATTTATCTACTTTTGGTTCCTTGCTAAATAAGGCTTTGTAGGCATTTACCCCGGTTTGAACTACTGGATGATCTTCCGGAATTTTCCAGGTGGGGTAATATTTTTCCATGCCATATCGTGTCCCGGTATAAGCAGTTTCTTCATAATAAAGCACTTCCACCTTTCCCCCAAGGGGAGCCACTACTTCTTCAACTTCTTTGATTGCAATTTCTTTGGATTCTCCCCAGGTCAGGCGGCGGTCCAGATGCAGATGAGCGTAATCAGCTACGGCACACAAAGACGGGCTTCCCGATTTGAATTCCGAAATAGTCACACTCCCTTTTCCCAGAAACTCGTCATAAGCCAACCTTTCATTTAGTTTCTCTATTTCAAGCGCAGCCCGGGAGGCTTTGTAAATGGCATTATCACCTCTTTCGGGTGCTGAGCCGTGACATGAAATTCCGTGGAAAGTAACTCTTATCTCCATTCTTCCGCGGTGACCACGATAAATATTCAGATTCGTTGGTTCTGTGCTAATGGCAAAGTCTGGTTTGATTTTATCTTCTTCTACGATGTATTTCCAGCAAAGGCCATCGCAATCTTCTTCCATGACGCTGCCGACGAAGTAAATAGTCATATCCCTGTCAAAGCCCAGTTCTTTAAGGATTCTTCCGGATGTTACAAAAGCAGCAGGCCCGCCTTCCTGATCCACCGAACCACGGCCATGTACGTATCCATCTTTAATTTCACCACCCAACGGATCAAAATCCCAGTTTTCCATATTTCCCATATCCACGGTATCCATATGCCCATCGATTGCAATCACTTTTTTACCGTTTCCGATTCTTCCAATCACATTACCCAAACCGTCGATTTTTACTTCGTCAAAACCGGCTTCCTCCATTTGGCGTTTTAACTCTAATTGAACCTCTTTTTCCTGCATGCTAAGAGATTTTATTTTTACCAGTCTGGATAAATTTTCAGCCGTATAATCACGGTATTTCTCGGAAAGTTTGTTGATTTTTCTATAGACTTCTTCCATGAGATTTGTATTTAAATAATTGCTGTGAAATAGAAAAGCAAAAATACAAAATTCCTTAGAGTTAAGATTATTATGGGAAGAGTGGGAAAATCAAAATAAAAATATAGATTAAAATAACAGAAACTATTATGATATTAGAAAATGTTTCTTCTGGTGAAAGCTTTGTCATTTTAATCCATGAACTTTATTCTGCTTTTCTGTTGAAGCACCGGAAATAACTTATATTAATTGAAACTTGTTTTTCCTTAAAACACTTGTTTTTCCTTCTTTTTTTCGTTGAGATAAAGATTAATTTTGCAGACTCATGAAATCAGCAATTTCATACAAACGAATCTGGGCTGTAGCATATCCCATTATATTGGGAAGTATGGCGCAAAATCTAATCAATTTTACCGATACTGCTTTTCTTGGCAGGGTAGGCGAAATTGCATTAGGTGGGGGCGCTTTTGGAGGTATTTTCTATCTCGCTGTTTACATGCTGGGTCTTGGTTTTGGACAAGGAGAGCAGATTGTAGTAGCACGCCGTTACGGAGAAAATAAGCCTGCTGAGATTGGAGGCGTCGTTAATCAGTCGTTTCTGTTTTTGCTGGGACTTTCAGTTCTGGCATTTATGATCCTGCGGTTTGGCTCTACGGTGATTTTGAATTACGGAGTTAAATCAGAAGCAGTTCATAAGGCGACAACGATTTTTCTGGAGTACCGTTCGTTCGGGATTTTCTTTGCTTTCATCAACGTGGTATTTCGTTCTTTCTACATTGGGTTAGGACGTACAAAAATCATCAGCTACAACACTTTCCTGTTGGCTATGGTAAACATTGTTTTTGATTATCTGTTGATTTTCGGAAAATTTGGTTTCCCAGAAATGGGCATTGCCGGAGCCGCTATCGCATCTGTGATGGCCGAAATTACAGCCATGATTCACTTTGTGGTTTATACCCGCTTCTTTGTGGATGTTTCTGAATACCGCCTTTTTAAAGAGTTAAGGCTTCAGTATGAGAGAATGGTTCGGATTTTGAAAGTTGCCATTCCTACCATGATTCAGCAATTTGTGAGCCTGTCTGTCTGGTTTGCATTCTTTCTGTTTGTGGAAAAGCTGGGAAATAGTGCACTGGCGGTCTCAAACATCATTCGTAGCATTTATGTGATTTTGATGGTCCCCATCTGGGGTTTTGCAACGGCTTCGAATACTTTGGTGAGCTATCTGATCGGACAAGGGGAGCAGAAACAGGTTATGCAACTCGTTTATAAGATTGCCCTGCTCAGCATTGGCAGCGTGTTCATTATTGTCCTGTTGAGTTTTTGGTTCTCCAGAGATGTATTATCAATTTATACTAGTGACCAGACCTTGATTGCTCTTGGTATTCCCGTGATCAAAGTGGTGAGTGTGGGAGCATGTCTGCTTTCCGTAGGATTTGTCTTTTTGAGTGGTGTAGCGGGAACTGGAAAAACCAATATCTCTCTTTACCTTGAACTGGTAGTTTTGACTATGTATGTGGTTTATACCTATCTAGTGGTAGATGTCTTTCATGGGAATGTAACCCAGGCCTGGACTGCCGAATGGCTCTATGGTTTTATGATAGGCGTTGTGTCTTGGTCTTATCTGAAAACAGGCCGATGGAAAGCGCACAAGATTTGATTTTGACAATCTCGCGACTGGAAGAAAATCTTCCCGCAAATCCAATTTAAAAAGTGATTTATCGTTGATTTCTATAACTAATGCAAAATGACAGAGCATTAAAGGAATTTTAATCCTAATTTTTTACTTTTGCAGAAATCATTATTCCGATGCCATTAAAAAGCAATAAGCTGAAACCAAATAAACTAAAGGAAGTAAAGGAAGCAAGCCCCAAAAAATCTGAAAAGAAGAAAGGGAACCCAAAAAAACTTAAAGTTCCTTCACCAAAAAAACGGATAAGGATGAAAGAGCTGGATCCTCGTATGGTGAGGATTATAGGCTTCTTTTTGATTTTGGTTTCGGTGTATATGATATTGGCTATCACCTCATTTTTTATTAACTGGTTTGGCAGCAACCCTGAAAGTTTTGTATCCAGGGCATTTGGTCTGGGAAATGCTTTTAGCGGACATACAGCTTTAGTGAGAAACTGGACCGGTAAAGCCGGAGCATTTCTGTCACTTTGGACTGTCCAGAATAGCTTTGGTGTAGGCGCTTATTTTCTTGCAGTACTGATGTTTGCCTGGGGCTTAAAACTTCTTGCCAAATTGAAAATCTTTTCAACCTGGGTTGTATTTCAAATCATTTTCATGGGCATGCTGTGGCTGCCGATGGCATTGAATGGTATTCTCCCGGGAGATCCCGTAAACATTTTCGGAGGGTTGTTAGGGCAGGAGCTCAATGTCCTTTTGGTGAAACTGATTGGCAATGTTGGCCTTGTTTTCTTTTTAATCTTTGTTCCGGCAATCTTTGTTCTCATCAAATTTAAATTCAAATTAAGCTTCTGGAAGAAAGACAATGTAGCGGAAGCCGCGTTGCATGATGAAGATGAAGAGGATTTTTCCGTTCGTTCCAGAAATGGTTTTTCTGAGGATAAATACAATACCGTTGAATTTTCAGTGTCAGAAAAACCCAGCGTTAAAAGAGAATTGGAAGAGGACGATGATGACGATGATTTTCCTGAAGATATTTCTGAATCAAACGAATCTGATGATATTTTAGAGCCGGTTGAGGAAGAAGTAAATTCAGATGATATAGAGCTTACAGTTGAACAACCCCGTCAGGAAGAAAAAGCTAAAGTAATTCCTGGTGAACATAAAGGATTGGATACGGAGTTCGACCCGACATTGGATTTGCCGGATTTCCTTTACCCTGGCCTTGATTTGCTGAGCGACTACAATGAAGATGTAAAAGTGGATCAGCAAGAGCTGGAAGCCAACAAGAAAAAGATTGTGGAAACATTGGATCAGTACTCAATTGCTATTACAAAAATTAAAGCAACGATTGGTCCTACCGTTACATTATATGAGATTATTCCTGCACCGGGAATCCGTATTGCAAAAATAAGGAACCTGGAAGATGATATAGCGCTTAGCCTTGCCGCCATGGGAATTCGTATCATCGCACCAATCCCTGGCAAAGGTACCGTGGGAATAGAGGTCCCGAATAAAAACCCAACCCTGGTTTCCATGCGCTCAATTTTTGAATCTGAAAAATTTCAGCATGCCAAAATGGAGCTTCCGTTGGGATTGGGAAAAACCATTGCCAATGAAAGCTATGTGGTAGATTTGACCAAAATGCCTCACATTCTGATTGCAGGTGCTACCGGACAGGGAAAATCGGTTGGCCTGAATGCTATCATTGCGTCTTTGCTTTACAAAAAACATCCGTCAGAGCTTAAATTTGTTCTGGTCGACCCAAAGAAAGTTGAGCTGACGCTTTATTCGCGCATTGAGCGGCATTACCTCGCCAAATTGCCTGATTCGGAAGAAGCGATTATTACTGATACCAGGAAAGTGGTCAGGACATTGAACTCTTTGAGTATTGAAATGGATAACCGCTATGAGCTGTTGAAAGATGCTCAGGTGCGTAATATTAAAGAATACAATATAAAATTCAAAGAACGGAAACTGAATCCTTTACACGGACATCGTTTCCTTCCGTATCTGGTTTTGGTTGTTGATGAGTTTGCTGATTTGATCATGACCGCAGGAAAAGAGGTTGAAAGTCCCATTACACGTCTGGCACAGCTTGCCCGTGCCGTGGGTATTCACCTGATTATTGCTACCCAGCGACCTTCCGTAAATATCATCACAGGTACCATTAAAGCGAACTTCCCGGCTCGTATTGCATTCCGTGTTATCTCAAAAATCGACTCCAGAACCATTCTGGATTCCAGCGGAGCTGATCAGCTTGTGGGACGTGGTGATATGCTTATGTCTACCGGAAATGACCTTATCCGTCTGCAATGTGCTTTCATTGATACCGATGAAGTAGAAAGAGTTACCGATTTCATCGGTCAGCAGCGTGCTTATCCTGATGCATTGCATCTGCCGGAATACTATGATGAAGAAAATGAACCTGTGGGTGAAATTGATTTGAATGAACGTGATGAACTCTTTGAAGATGCAGCCAGAATCATCGTTCAGACTCAGCAGGGGTCCACTTCGCTATTGCAAAGAAAATTAAAGTTGGGTTATAACAGAGCCGGACGTATAATAGACCAGTTGGAAGCTGCCGGAATTGTAGGCCCGTTTGAAGGTAGTAAAGCCCGTGAGGTAAGAGTGGCCAACGAAATGGCTTTGGAACAGTTTTTGAAGGATTTAAACATGAAGAATAACGATATACAATAATTTTATATGAAGGATTTGCTAAGATTTAAATGGCTTTTGTTTGTAGCCCTTTTGTTTGCAGGCAGTGTTCTGCAGGCGAAAAACTCACCTGAAGAGTTGTTGAAGAAGACGTTGGATAAGATGACTTCTCTTCATAATTTTAAAGCCAACCTTTCCTACACAATGGATAACAAACAAATGAATATCCATGAAAAAAAAACCGGAACCATCTTTGTAGAAGGGGATAAATTCAGAATTGAACTGGAAGGTCAGATTATCATTTCTGACGGAAAAAATGTGTGGACAATTATCAAGGACTCAAAGGAAGTTATGCTTACTTCCGTTGATCCGACAAATCCCAACAGCTTTTCACCCACTTCCATTCTGAAAAGGTACGTGGATTACAAAGCCAGATTTGAAAAACATGATAAAGATAGCGACATCAAAACACTGGTGCTAACATCCAAAAAAGAAACTACCTACAAAAAGCTTACATTGGTTATCAATGAATCAAAGCTGTTGTTGAAAGATATTTCCTTGTACGATAAGGAGGGAAATGTTTTTACATATCACATTTCTGACTTTCGTTCTGATTTGAAAGTGACTCCTGGTACATTTACTTTCCGTCCCGAAGATTTCCCGGGATATGGAAAACCGGAAGACATGCGCTAAACAGCGTTATTTCAGTCTGTAATTGTAAAGAGTGTTGCCTGCAGCGGTGATGAGATTAATATCACCACTCCGGTTCAGGCTGCCTACCGTAAAAGGCGTAGCTCCCGTAAGACCTCTTCCTATCAGGATATTTCCCTGATTGTCGAAAAGGTAAATGGTGTTTTCATGAGAAGCAACGACACCTAGCACTTTTTGCTTTCCTCCCAGGGAGAAGAATTCCGGTTGCACATCTATATCACTTGAAAAAGTGTAATTAAAAAGCTCTTTCTTAAATCGGTTAAAAACTACCAGTTTTTTATGATCGATAAAGATGAAGTCTTTTACATGGTCACCATTGAAGTCATCGTAAAGGAAGTAATGTTCGGGTGAGAATTTCCCGAAATCCGTAAACGTCACATTCCCGTTCCTTGAAATGTAAACCAGTTGTCCCTGTTCATCCGTAGTAATGATGATGCCCTTGTTGTTGGTACTATTCAGATAAAAAGCTGAGTTTTTGGCCTTTTTAAAATTGTCTTTCAGATATATTCTCTGGCGCCCGCGCCTGTCGACAATCTTGACATTATTTTGTATGTCAGTTATAATGATAAAATCTTTTCTGCTCGTTAGCAGACGATAAATGGGCTGCACTGTGATGTCAGGCATTTGGGGATAGGTCCATCCTCTGACGGGATTTCCCTTTATCGTATAATCATGAATCTTTTCATCAGCCTGAGCTACCATGATTCTGTAATCTTTCCGGTCGGTATAATCGAATACCGTAATGCCATTGGTTGCTGCAGGATGTAACGGGATGGGGTAATCTGCCACAAAATGCCCGTCGCGATCGATCAGGAACAAGTTGTTTGCAGTATTAAACAGGTATTGTATTTTGCCGTTTTTGTAATAATCAACCTGGTAGATTTTACTGATGGGAAGATTGGGAAGCCTTTTGGTCCAAAGGATTTTGCCATTGTAATCGATAAAATACATATGATCACCACGATCAAAAACGATGATATCGTATTTCCCGTTTTTAGGATCTTTTACCAAATAAGGTTTCCCGACAATGGAGTCGTCCAGCTGAATTTTCCAAAGTGCCAGATTTTCTTCTTTATATGCGCTATTGTATTCCAGAGCGAAATTCGTGTAAAACATCGAACCTTCCCTGTTGAACTGCATCGTGATATACTGAAAATCCTTAAGGATATCTTGAGAAGCCAGCAACTTCGAACTTAAATTCTTCTCCAGATATTTTGGAAACAGATCCGTGAAGCTTCTCAGTTGAAGCTGAAAAGTGAGGTTGGATGTCCGCAGCATATTGGTCGAAAATGCTTTGAAATTATCATTCAAATCCAAAGTTTTCCCGGTGTCGTAATAATGAATTAATTGAATCAGGTCTTCAGGATTATGTCCAAATACCGCGCTGCCATTCAGAATGGTATAATATTCGCGATCAACGCCGTCAAAGATCTTTCCATAAACAACTGGTAAAAAATCCTTCAGGTTAATCTTTCTGATTGCATGGCTGCCGTAATTCCGTACAAAAGAACCATTGCTTTTCAAAGCCAGATCTTTAAGCAATGTCGCGCCTTTAAGCTCATCATCAAAGCTGACGATGCACCAGCTCTTATCTGTCATCTCATTCGGACTAAGGGCATTGGAAACGAAACAAACTTCACGGCTGACCTGGATCAGATTTTTCAGATCATCACGGTAAGGTGCAGAGAATTTATTTAACTGATCTGCAGCAGCAGATTTTGAAAACTTCTGGAAAGACTTGTTCAGCCAAACATCGCTGTTAAAAGGAAACAGAGAATATAGATTCGGACTTTCTTCATTCTTACGGTCAAACTGCGACAAAAGATCATCCGGACCACTGAAAGTAAAACCAGATAACAACAGGTTTTTCGATTTCAGAATTAAGTCTGTTTCTGTCCATTGAGCAAAATGAGACAATTGCTGGACATCGTTTTTGTAATCGGTATTGGCATAGTTCGACAACAGCTTTGCCATTTCCGGATAGTTGATATAAAGACGGGCGTCGACAATCTTTCCTGAGGTACCAGCAACTTTCTTAAAAGCGTTGTTTTCTGTGAAATTGGTCTGTGGGTAAGTAATTAATGCTTTTTGTAGGAGTGGTTCTGAAGGGGAGAGTGCCACTACTCCGTTTAAAACCGCCACATGAAATTGCAGGTTGGCTTTTGCGTTGACGACATTCAGTATCTTTTGACTGCCTTCTCCCACAACTGACATAGTCACATCCTTGCCTGAGTTGCTTTCCGTAATCAGTTGTTTTATGTCACTTATTTTAACGGATTCCCTGATCTGAAAGAGCATCAGATAAGGATTTGGCCCGGAGGTGGAATCACTGTACACAGACAGATAGAAAGGTGAATCCAGAACTTTATTGCTGAGCTCCCGGTTGGTTTCGATTAAATCCAGAAACTGTTGAACAGAATGATCGAGATTTTCGATTTGTTTTATGCCTTTCAGGCTTTTGTACCTTTCATTGTCCTGAGAAAGTTTTTTGTACAAATCACCAGGTTCGTCTGTTTGAAGTACAAAAGCCGGCGTGTTGGGGAGCATTTTCCAAGGATTTCCGTGAGTGTTTCCCTGCCTTGCATAAAAATAATATCCTCCCAGAAGCAGGATTAATACTACGGAAACCAGTATTGAAATGCTTGTTTTATTCATGAACCCGGGCTTTGAATTCAAAGTTACAAAAGAAAAGTGGGAAATTCCTGACGTTTCAAAAGGGTTAGTTAACAGGAGGCTGTTAATTATTCAAAGGGTAAAAACAAAGTATATTCTCAAATGCTCTGGTCAGGATTGGCTTATGAATTTTAAGGTTTCCCTGTTAACGGAATCAAATAAAATAATCCCTTCTTCCTTGGTTCCCAACTGTGCGATGAGCTCTCCTTTTTCATTCCACACTGAGGATTTACCTGCGCATTCATATCCGGCGGATATGCCTACATAGTTTGCCATAAAGGTAACCATATGGTGTGCTTTGGCCAGTTCGCTGAGCTGTTGGATGTCTGCATCGACTCCCGAAACTGAATTCATGACGCTGGCTAAATAGATGTTGGCATGGTGCGATATTGCAAATTTATGATGCCCGGGATTTGATAGTTCATAGCATATTGCCGGTGCAATGATATCTGATCCGTATTCAAGTACCAGTGGATTTTTTCCAGGCGTAAAAACTGACTCTTCAGTCGGATATAAATACTGTTTTGAATAAGTAGTTCTCCTTTGTCCCGGTCTAAACAGAATCATACTGACAAATAAATTATCGCCTTCTCTGGTAGGCAAACCTGCGCCTATGATGATGTTGTTTTTATCACTTATATTCTGAAGAACATCCAGCCTTTTATCCTCCTGACTTGTTGCTAATTCGGCGGCCAGCTCCGGTTCATAACCTGTGAGCGAAAGTTCCGGGAAAACAACCATGTCGGCTTTCTGTTTTAGGGCCTGTTTGATCCAGATTATATGATTTTCCAGATTTTTCTCAATATCTCCTTTTACGGGTCGCAATTGTACTATGGCTATTCTCATAGGTTCTCTTTTTGTCTTAAAGGCTTATTCAGGGCGCAAATCTAATGAAAATAGATACTTTCTTTTGGTTTAAATTGGCACCACTATTGAATTTTGTCTATTGGACTGTTTCTGAACACTTCAGTTTTATCGGTCGTAATGCGACGTCTTCTTCTCAAAACAATAGAATTCTCCTTTGCGGAAAGTGACGGTGCCACTTATGGTATAGCCTGCTCTTTGGTAAACGCCTGTTGATACAGGGTTCTTCATGAAGGCATCGAAACGGATGGTTTTGTATTGATGTTTCTCGGCATACTCCTCCGAAAACCGTATCATCTGCTTGGAGATCCCCTTGTTTTGATGCTTTGGTGATACCACCAGACGATGCAATACCAGGGGCTTATCATCCGGGAAATTCCACTGTATTTCTTTGTATTCTTCTGATTGCTTTTCGTTGAGCACTCCTACGGCGCAGATCTCATCTTCCTCAAAATAGCCGTACATGGTTTTTGCCCGGATGTCTTCTTCAATGATTTCCCAGGTAGGGTAGTCTTTATCCCACTGAAAGATGTTCATTTCGTCCATCTTACGTGTTGCATCCCGGTAAATTTCCATGACTTCTGCCAGCCTTTTGACCGTCACTAATTTTATGGTACTCATGTAGAATGTTTTATTGAAGACAAACCCTGCTATTAATCATTTATCGATTAACTGGATTTGTTGGTACTCACTTTTTGTCATTTCAAAAAGTACGCCCTCGTGTTCGTCGAAGTGAGCCTCTTTTTTAAAAATCATGCCTGTTTTCTCGAGGACTTTGATCGATGCAATATTTTCTTTCATCGCTCTTCCTGTGATTTTGTCCAGGTTAAGTTCTCTGAACCCGTAATCAAGACAGGCTCTGGCGGATTCTGTTGCATAACCCTTGTTCCAGTATCTCCTGTAAAAACGATAGCCTAAATCGTATAGATCCTGATCTTCTAAGTATTTCAATCCGCACCAGCCGATAAACTCATTACTTGCTTTTTCTATTACTGCAAGACGTCCGACACCATATTTTCTATGCTGGTCGTAATTTCTTAAAAAGTATTCGGCTTCCCTGATACTTTTAAAGGATCTGTCGCCGGTATATTTGATAACATCGGGATCAAGGTTGAGACTGTATAGATCTTCAGCATCCTCAACCCTGAGATGTCTTAAAAATGTTCTTTCTGTTTCTATGATGTACATATTTTATTTCTGTGTGTTTTCGTCAATCAAACATAATAATCATTTACTTCACTTGAATTTTCTTACGGATTTTTAACTCTCCGGGTAATATGCAATTGTATACGAATCTGTTTATGGGGGTGTCAACTCCGTATTGTTCTCCGAGCCTCACCACGGTTCCGTTTTGATACTCTATTTCTGAAGGTTTCCCTTCCCATACGTCCCGGGTTAATGAGGCAGCAGAATCATAAGGGAGCGAATCCATGAAAGAAATGGTTTTTGCAAGAAAGTCTGATTCTATTTTTACTCCAATCTTCTGCGAAAGCGAATAAATCTCGTTGAGCAAATCCATCATCATTTGGCGGGTTTCCTTTAACTCGCGCATTTCACCGTAAGTGGTTTTAGTTACTGCCAGCAATCCGCTGACACAAATGGCAATGAATTTCTTCCACAATTCCGATTCGATATCTTCCGAAACTTTTGATTCAATTCCGGCTTTTTCAAAACACTTTTGAATTTCAGCGGTTCTGTCGCTCTTCGACTTGTCTAATTCTCCGAATACAATGGTGGGTGTTACGCCAAGATGACTGATAACTCCCGGTGAGTCTACTTTGCTGATAATCCGGCACAGGCCGCCTAATATATTCGATTTGTCAATCTTTTCGGCAAGTTCGTCGGCGGCTAAAACGCCATTTTGCAAAGGAAGGATTGTGGTGCCGGGACGGATTATCTTTTTTAAATCATCCCTGATTTCCTTAATCTGCCATGCTTTTACGCCGAGGATGATCAGGTCGGGATCTTTAATATCTGTGATCTTGTCTGTAGCTTTTATGTTTTCAATCAGGAAATCCCCCAATACACTGTTTACTTTCAATCCATTACTTAACATAGCTTTCAGATGCTCACCACGGGCTATAAAAGTCACATCATTTCCGGCTTTTGCCAGTTTTCCGCCAAAGTATCCGCCTACACCTCCGGTTCCTATGATTGCTATTTTCATATCAATTAGTTTTTGTCGCCTTGTTTTCTAATAAATGAATGTTGGAATGTGATTACTTCACCGGGTCGTTACGTTTTGCTCCGATGATAGCTCCGATTTTCAAAAAACCGAACGTCAAAACAACTCCAATCACGCCTCCGGTTATGACCGATAAAAATACTTGTTTTGTCGTTAATAATCCAGCGTTTTTAATTTTAGTTAACACAAAAGCAGAAAGTGGCAGATTAACCAAAAGTGCCGAAATAATTCCTGGAGCATATTTCTTCATATATATCACCGCAACCAGGTGGGGTATAAACACATTGAGAAGGAGTATTCCGGCGAAACCTGAAACAAACATATAATAAAGCTCTTCAGTTTTATAAAGTCCCTTTGCAAAAACGACGATAAATCCTAAAACAGTAAACAATAACACTGCTATGCCGAACTGACGGGTTGTAAAGGGCCTATGAATAAAAGATGGTGTAAATTTTGTCCACTTTTCCATCCCCAGTGCCTCTTCCAAATTATGCAAAGCAAAAGCGAAGGGAAGGAGTGAAATTATAAAGTCCAGATTCATATCACTAATACAGTAGTCGTAACCGGTTAAATAAATTCCTGTTGCGTCAATCCACTATGTCTGTCAGAGTATGAGGTTATCATCTTCGTCCAGATCCCAAAAGGGATTGTAGGCGACTTCGAATAAATATCCGTCAGGGTCTTTGAAATACCCGCTGTAGCCGCCCCAGTAGACTTTCTGTGCGGGTTTTACAATGATGGCACCATGTTTTTGAACCTGCATCAGAACTTCGTCGACTTCTTTTTCTGATTTTGCATTGTATGAAATTGTCAGCCCTGAAAATTCGGTGGGCTGATAGGACAGGGTTGTATCTTTGGCAAGCTCCTGCCGTGGATGTAGTGCCAGTGTCATTCCGCCTAAAGGAAATAATGCCAGTTCGTCCATACTTTTATTTGACTTTTTCCAGCCCAGGCCTTTTTCATAAAAGTCCAGTGACCTTTTTATATCATCTACACCCAGTGTTATAAGATTGAGTTTTTGTCGCATGATCTTTTTGTTTAAATGAAAGCTGACGCGTTATTTCAGCAATTACTACGTCGTTTTTAAGTTGCTCCCGTAAGTTGCAGAGCGGTGAATGGGAGACTGATGAATCAGCTTTTTGATTCTTTTTTACCGCTGTTTAATGTTTGCTTTATTTCATGCAATTCTTTCATAATGGCATTGCTTGAAGTCATTATTTTATAACTCATCATGATAATTTTTATCGAAACCAGTAAAACACCTGTTTCCAATAGTAAATCGTGTGTGAGTCCTTTGGAGAATAAGGCTATGGTAAAGAGTAAGAACGTAATTACAATGATTGTGGTATCGGCTGCTGAAAGATATTTCTTCATAATCTTTGATTTTGCTGATTAGTCTTTATCCAAGAATTTCCAGATTAATTATTATAAATTTTGCTTCACCGGATCTGAACTTTATGAGGTAGTTTCCCGGAGTGTCTGTCAAAAATTTATATTGGGCACTTCTTATCGGGGCATCTTGTGTACATACGCAACCCACATATTTAGCTTCTGTTTCAATTGTTCTTGTATTGCTGCTGTCGGTGCTTACGATAAATTTTCCAAACTGTCCGCAACCATTCGTTACCCCAAAGTTTACATCAATCAAAATCGGCTCATTTACTGTTCCGCTGCCGGGATATTTTACACTGGTTACGTAGGCTATTTTATTTTCGTTACAAGTTTGAGGATAATCTTTATTACATGTAATAAAAGATAGACCCGCCAATACTAAGATCAGATAATTTCCCGCTTTCATAGTTTTCTGTTTTAGTTAATTTCAACGATCTCAGCACCTGCAAGTGGTCTGCAGAACTCTGTGAGATTAATTTCAAATTATTACTAAAATTACAAAATTTAAACATGCTGACAAATCACATACATGCACAAGTAAAAGACATCAGAAACGATCCGGAAAATTATAAATATCATGGGACAAAAGGTGTCGCTTACCGGACAGGGATAAAGATTACCGGGAAAGAGATATAAATTTCCTTTAATTCCGATTATGATGTGTAAAAGCAGTTTATATAAAACTATTTTTGTCGGCACAAAATGATTAACTGACGATGATCTCACATTTAATCGGATATTTAGCAGCAATTTTAACAACCGCATCATTTGTCCCACAGGCAATAAAAACAATCCGTACCCGGAATACTCAAGGGATATCTCTTATAATGTACATCATGTTTTCAACCGGAGTTTTGTTTTGGTTTATTTATGGAATTGTAATTAAGGATATTCCTGTAATCGTCGCAAATGCCGTTACACTCTGTTTCGCTGCGATTATACTGGTTTATAAAATTCTATATAGGTAACAGTTGAGGTAGTTTGTCGGTAACCTCCGCGCGAACATACTAAACCACCGCGCAGAGGTATCTACCCGCTGCGGAGACCTATCTACCCGCCGCGCAGAGGCATCAACCCACCGCGCAGAGGTACCTACCCACCGCGCAGAGGTGCCTACCCACCGCGCAGAGGTGCCTACCCACTGCACAGAGGTACCTACCCACTGCGGAGACCTGTCTACCCATCGCGCAGAAACGCCTACCCGCTACGCGAAGGTGTCAACCCTCTGCACAGGCAGGAAATCAAAATATTTTGATATAAAATTGTCCGTTTCTGATATTGGTAACTCGGGTGCGGGGGCAGAAGCCATCTACTGCCGGGAAATTGTCGACTATTGTTGGGAAATCACTGACGAAGCGTTACCAGGAGCTAGCGAAACAGTACTGATTGGCAACGAAGCGTTATCCATTGCTGACGAAGGCTAAACAAAGGCCGGCTTCGGTGGGGCGGAAGTCTATTTCACATGATATTCTTTTTGAATAAACGCCAGCAGTGTTTTACCCTCTTCATGAACACCATCGAGCCAGCTGATCAGTCCCATGAGACCGTAATTCCACAATTGCAGGTGGGCATACGCCTGGTTCAGTAATTTTTTACCCTGTTCTGTTAAAGGTACCGGGACATGCTGGTTTTTCTTCAGGCTGATAAAATCGAAAAGCTGCATGTAGATTTTCTGATTGCTTAGCGCACCATACATGAAATTGGATTGCTGGTAATAATTTCTCACGGTTTGGTCGTATTTCATAATACCGTCTGAAACGGCTTTATTTCTGATCAGCCTCAGCTCACCGCTGTTTTTTAATTGCTGGATGGTCCGGTCGTTGGAAACAAAAGCACGAATGTCCAGGTTTTTGGTCC
Source organism: Bacteroidales bacterium (assembly GCA_014860665.1). GTDB lineage: Bacteria > Bacteroidota > Bacteroidia > Bacteroidales > F082 > Sulfidibacterium. The sequence goes on from JACZJI010000027.1 coordinate 18,857, forward strand.
ATAACCGGTAAGCATTGTTTGAGTTCTCACTAATTCCGGGTGATGACAACGCATTTAATACGCTGTCGATCCCTGTGCTCGTCCTTCTCAATTGCATTAGCACTTTTCCCGACTGGAGTGTATCAGATTTCAGGTCTTCTACGATGGAGCGTATAAATACATTTTCGCGCTGATGTTCCTGCAATTGTCCTCGCCAGTTCTCGGCGATGAAGCCGGCGAACACAGCGAGAAAAACCATTAAGAATTCAAAGAAATAGTGCCAGACTTTCCTCCCGGACTCATGTTGAAGACGATCGTTCGGGGTTTCCCTGTTTTCGGGTTTCTGCTTTGGAATTTTGCGGCCAGAGGTTTTCTCTGATTCGTGATTGGTTAAATTCTCAGAGGAATTCGCACCGGTATTCGTGTTTTTTGCCATTTGAATTGTGGATTGGTATAGTGAATTATGATAGTGTTCTAAAGTTTGACGCTCGGCTTCCGTTCCCGGGCAATTTCAGTGATTTATTACATCTAAGTTAGCACTTTAACTGATAAGTGTCCTTTCGGAGTCTTTTTTTTCAGTGGTTCAGGAGATTTTTCAGGAGCAGGGGTTTGTGCAATGTCAAAAAACAGCGTCCCTTGTTCTTAAATCAAGAAGGCTATTGTCGAAAAAATGAGATCCCTTTCATGATAGATTGGGACAGGCTGTCGGTCGCCTCCTCGGGATGACCGGAAAATTTTTCATTTTCATTCAAAAAGTTCCAACTTTGTCTGAATGGCGGCATTAAAAGTCTTGCGATGGTGAATGCAACTGCCGTATTGCTGAATGGCAAGCTTGTGTTTCAGGGTAGGGTAGCCCATGTTGGTGTTCCATCCGTAGACAGGGAATTCTGCATGAATACGCTCCATATATTCATCGCGGTATGTTTTGGCCAGAATGGAAGCCGCTGCAATGGACAGGTATTTACCGTCACCTTTAATAATACAGTGATGTGGTGTGTTATTGTATTTCTTAAAGCGGTTTCCGTCTATAAGCAACAGTTCAGGACGAAGGTTGAGTTGGTCAATGGCCCGGTGCATAGCCAGAAAGGAAGCATTCAGAATATTGATTTCGTCTATTTCTTCCGAACTCACTTCTCCCACAGCCCAGGCTAATGCTTCTTTTTCTATGATAACCCGCAACAGATCACGGTTTTTCTTTGTCACCTGCTTCGAATCGTTCAGCAATTCATTCTCAAATCCTGGAGGCAATATCACGGCGGCGGCAAACACAGGCCCTGCCAGACATCCGCGCCCGGCTTCGTCGCAACCTGCTTCGGTTATATTCTCCGATGACCAGGATTTAAGAAGCATAAAACAGGGAGAAGTAGTTGTTGACAAGGATCAGCAACAGAAAAACCATGAGAAATACATTGGCCCATTTCAGATTTTTCATCGTATCGTAGTTCACTGCCAATACCAAAGATGCGGGTACGCAAATTAAAACTGCCGATTCAACGGGGGCTTCCAGTAGGGTAAGAATCAAAAAAATCATCAGCAATCCCCATAGTGTTGTCATGGTGTGCTGCATAAGATCGATGTTCATAGTTCTTAAAACTCCTATAACCTGTATCAGGGAGAGGATAACCATAGCACCTAAAATACCGCCTGTTATCAGGTTCAGCAATGAAGGGAAATGTATCAGGCTGAATATGGGTATGAGCTTTGTGTAAACAGCCGGAAGCAATCCTTTGGTTGTACCGAACAGAAAGAATCCGGCAAACATCAGTGCGAAAGGAGTAGCCGTTCCTATCAAGCTCACGATGTAAGCCCTCCATTGGTTTACCCTGTAAGATATCAGCGCCAGCCAGATAAAAATAACCAATAGCAGCGCCTCGGGATAAAACAAAACGAGGACTCCCAATCCAAGCCCTGCGTCGAAAGCAGCTCTTATCTCACTCTCCGCTTCACGAATTTTGTAGGTAAGTACAAAAAACAAGGCGGTCAGAAAGGTCACAATTACATAAATGTTCAGCGGACGCAAAACAGGAAACACACCGCTTCCGAGAATGAAAAAAAATGCAGCGAGTGTGGAATTTTTTTCCGTAAAGCCATAGCGAACGGAAAGATAGTTGACTAGAAACGCCGTGAAAAGTATCAATATCAGCGATACGATCCATTGCAGGGGAAACGACAGACTGAACGGAAATAAGTTGCTAATGTAAAACGGAATATAGCCTGTTGAGGGTTTGGGCGCAGTTTGCAGCAATGCAGGCATCCGCAGCACCAGTGCCATCATCAGTAAAGCAAGATAGCGCGAGGGGAGACCGGATTTAAAAAATCGTATCAGCATGCGCTCATCCCTTATTTTAGATCAAAACCAAGATCTTTTCTGAAATATTTCCCCTGGAACTCTATATTTTCAACATTGGCATAGGCAGATTTGAGTGCCTCGTTGAGCGTATTTCCATAGGAGGTAACCGCCATCACACGTCCACCGCTGGTTTTGATAACATTCTTCTCAATGTCGTTACCGGCACCGGCATAAAAAAGGATACAGTTGTTCAGGTTGCCAATCCCTTTGATCTCCTTACCGGTTTCATATTTTCCGGGATAACCTTCTGAAACCAGCACTACAGAAGCTGCATAACGATCGTCGATTTCCATTTTCTTTTCATCGAGATTACCTTCTGCAACACCTTCGAGCAGGTTCACCAGATCGCTTTTTATTCTGGGGATCACAGATTCAGCTTCCGGGTCGCCCAAACGGCAGTTGTATTCTATAACATAAGGTTCGCCGTTAACATTGATCAAACCGAAAAACAGAAAACCCTGATAAGGGATGCCTTCTTTCTGCAAGCCTTCCAGTGTGGGTTTTACAATTCTGTTTTCCACTTTTTGCATAAAGGTAGGGTTCGCAAAAGTTACCGGAGATATGGAACCCATACCTCCCGTATTTGGTCCGGTATCGCCTTCGCCGATTCTTTTGTAATCTTTAGCTTCGGGCAGCATCTTGTAATGCTTTCCGTCGGTGAGGACGAACACAGAAAGTTCAATACCTTTTAAAAATTCCTCAATAACGACTTTGGAAGAAGCTTCGCCGAATTTGGCTTCTGCAAGCATGCTGTTGAGCTCTTCTTTGGCGGCATCCAGATTGTCAAGGATCACAACACCTTTTCCTGCAGCCAGGCCGTCAGCTTTGAGTACATAAGGTGCTTTCAGCGTTTCCAGAAAAGCCTTGCCTTCTTCAATGGTGTCTTTGGTAAAAGTGGCATAAGCAGCCGTAGGGATCTGGTATTTCATCATAAAGGCCTTGGCGAAATCCTTGCTGCCTTCCAGCTGTGCTGCATTCTTTTTAGGCCCGATAACCGGAATACTGCTTAATATGCGATCGCCGGCAAAAAAGTCATGAATTCCTTCCACAAGCGGAACTTCAGGCCCCACCACAAGCATGTCAATCTCTTTTTCGATGACAGCCATTTTAATGCTTTCAAAATCGTTTACGTCAATGGGCAGGTTGGTTCCTACCATGGCAGTCCCTGCATTTCCGGGGGCTATAAAAATATGTTCAACTTTGGGACTCTGTGCAAGCTTCCAGGATAAGGCATGCTCTCTTCCTCCCGATCCCAGAATTAATATTTTCATGATCAATCAGGTTTTGGTCGACTTTATTTTATTTCAGATAAAACAGATTCGATGGAACTCCAGAACATTTCAGCGGTTTTATCCCAGCTGTATAATGCTCCGCGCTTTTTCCCTTTCTCGGTAAGCTCCTTTCTCAAATCCGCGTCAAAAGTAATTCTTTTCATCGCATCTGCAATGGCTTCTCTGTTAAATGGATCGACGAGCAGTGCCGCATCGCCCGCTACTTCAGGAATAGAGGTGATTTTAGAACTAATGACAGGTACTTCTGCATGAAAGGCTTCCACTACGGGTATTCCAAAACCTTCAAACAGCGGAACATATACCAGTGCCAGGGCTGCTCCCAGCAAATCTTTCAATCTTTCCGGTTCCTGCCTGCCCGTAAAGAGTACATCGGCTTTGTGTTTTAAACCCCTATACGACAACTCCATTTCGCGGTTCCAGTACATTTTATCGCCCACGATCACCAGCTTTGTGTCGGTTTGATTTGTCTTTTTATAAGTGTCAAAAGCCCTCAGCATACGGGCGATATTTTTACGGGGATTTAAAGCACCGATAAAGATAAAATACTGTTTTCCCTGGAGGAATTCCTGTCTTATGGCAGATTTCTTTTCTTCAGTCAGAGGAGTATAAAGTGCATGCGCACCATTGGGAATGACCGTAATCTTTTCCATCGGGATGTTGTACAGGTTAAAGATATCCTGTTTGGTGAATTCCGATACGGTGACGATATGGTCAGCCTTTTCTGCATATTTCGGGGAAAAATACCGGTAATAAACCCGGTCTTTCCAGGGCATGAATTCGGGATAGTGCTCAAAATTCAGGTCATGGATTACAACCATATTTCGGAAAGGTGAAGCCAGCGAATTGTATGCGTCTGGCGAAATAAACAAATCCGGTTTGATCTTTTTCAAAGCCCCCGGAAGCATCATCTCAAACCAAAGGTAATGCAATACCGGATGCCTCGCAGGAGGACCGATTACAACAGGCGTCACATTCTCAGCAAAGACAAATTCAGGATCAAAAGGACGGTCGAAAAGAAAGTAAAACCGGTGCTCGGGATGAGCTTTGACAATCCTTCTGAAGTTTTCGTATATAAACCAGCCGATGCCTTCCAGCCGGTTTTTCAACAAAAGCCGTGTGTTAACCGCAATTACCAAAATTGAATCCCTTTTGAAGCAAAAGTAAACAATTCCTTTCTGGAGTGTATCGGAGATGACTCTTATTAATAATTTTTCTAAATTGTAATGAATAAGGGTTTTAGATGCCGAATTGCTCTTGATTTTAGAAAAAGCTTCTGATAATTTTTATATTTTGCATGCTTTGTCGTGTCTAACCTGAAAGATTGCTTTTTCAAACAGAATGATCTTGTAAACAAGCTGCAGACCAGACAAAAACAATATCGGACCTGCAATTTCACAACAAAACCAAATACATGGAAAACAAAGACTGGCTTAAATTTTATGGAAAGATCCCGCATTCCATCCAGTACCCCGATGGCTCGTTATATGCTGTGTTAAAGAAAAGCATTGAGGAACATAAGAAAGATATAGCTTATGATTTTCTGGGCAAAACAGCTACTTACGAAGAACTCGGGCAGCAAATCGATGCCTATGCCTGCACTTTTTATAATCTGGGATTGCGCTCCGGCGATACCATGAGCATCATCATGCCCACATCGCCTCAGGGAATTATCGCTTTTTATGCTGTTAATAAGCTGGGAGCTGTTGCCAGTTTTATACATCCTTTGTCAACTGAGACTGAGCTGGAACATTATCTGACGCTTAGTAAATCCAGGTTTGCCCTGACGCTGGATATCTTTTATGAGAAGATCGCCAACATTAAAGATAAAGTGCCGATGGAAAGACTGCTGGTAACGAAGATATCGGAATGTATGCCGGCAGTGAAGAAAATCGGTTACAGCATCATTACAATGAAGAACCGCATCCGGCCGGATAAATCCTGGGCACTGTGGCTCAATACACAGGATGTTTTCTGTGACAAACCGATTGAAGATACCAGTGTGAATAAAGATACCCTGGCCGTTGTTTTGTATAGCGGCGGAACGACAGGTGTCCCTAAAGGAGTGATGCTTACCAACGGAAATATTGTTTCGGAGGGCATGCAGGTAGCCGTTTGGGGAAATTTAAACCATTCAGATATTATTCTTGCTATTCTTCCGATTTTCCATGGCTTTGGACTGAGTGTTTGTGTAAATGCTGCTTTGGTAGCGGGAGCGCGGACTATTCTGGTGCCGAAGTTCACGGTAAAAGATGTTGCAGGACTTATCAAAAAGAAACACCCGACTTTTCTCATAGGTGTTCCTACATTGTACAGAGCACTCCTGAATGAGAAAAAGTTTTTGACCTCTGACCTGAGTTTCCTGAAAGCAATTTTTTCAGGAGCAGATACTTTACCAAGGTCATTGAAAGAGGAGTTTGATACGGTGGTGAAAGCCAATCACGGCAATACGATGATGCTTGAAGGCTACGGACTGACGGAAGCCGTTACTGCCATCATGGCCATGCCCATGGATCATTACCGGGAAGGCTCCATCGGTGTTCCTTTTCCGGATATGGATGCCAGGATATTTGACCAGGGAACCACGAAAGAGATGCCTCATGGCGAAATCGGCGAAATCTGTCTGGAAGGCCCGGCAGTGATGAAAGGTTACATGAACAATGAAGCGGAAACCAATGCAACGCTGAAAGTCCATGATGACGGAAAAACGTGGTTGCATACCGGAGATTTGGGCTATCGTGATGCTGATGGATTCTTTTATTTCAAACAACGCCTGAAAAGAATGATAAAATCTTCAGCCATGAACGTTTACCCTTCAGAAGTGGAAAATGTCATTTGTAAACATGAGGATGTAAAACTGGCCTGTGTCATTGGTGTGGAAGATGAAAACCAAATAAACCGGATTAAGGCATTTGTAGAATTACACGACCATGGCGCGGCATCACAGGAAAAAGAAGAAGAGATTATTGCTTTTGTGCGGACACAACTCATTAAATGGAGTTGCCCGCGTGAAATAGAATTTATGGATAAATTGCCTTTGACGAGAATAGGAAAGGTGGATTACAGGAAACTTGAAGAATTGGAACATGAAAGAAAATAAGGCGCTGAGAAGGTTTCGGGAAGTAGCGGCTGCCCCGTATGATTATCTGAGAAATTTAAAGACCGTTACCGGGAAAGAGATGATTGGCTCCACATGCAGTTATACGCCAGAGGAGCTTATTATTGCTGCAGGGGCGCATCCCTTCCGGATTTTTGGTGAATCAAAAGGACTCTCGCACGCAGATGCTCACTTGCAGGCTTACGGCTGTTCCATGGTGCGTGGTATGCTGGAAGACGGTCTTTCAGGGAGTCTGGATTTTATCGATGGAGTGGTTTTTTCCCATGCCTGTGATTCCATCCAGCGCTTGTCGGATATCTGGAGACTGAATGTAAAATCACTTCATTTTGATGTCCTGTTACCTGTCAAGCTGGATACGCCACTGGCAAAATCCTACTTCACGAAAGTGATTGGGCGTTTTAAAAAGGATCTGGAAAAGAGCTTTTCCATCGAGATTTCAGAAAGCGAAATGAAAAAGGCCATTCATGTAATGAATGAACTACGCAACAACCTGATACGACTTTATACCCTGCAGTCACAATACCCCGGTTTTATAAGCGGCAGCGACATCTCGGCTATTGTAAAAGCCAGTATGGTGATGGAAAAACAGGAAGCCGTTGATTTGCTTACACATATACTGGACGAAGCAGGAGAAATTAAATTGGCTGATATGCCATCAAATCCGAAACGCATTTTGATTTCAGGCAGTATCTGCAGTCATCCTGATATTTCCCGGATCATTGAAGGTAAAAATGCGGTGGTTGTCTGGGACGATCTGTGCAGTGGAACACGGTATTTTGAAGGATTAGTCCCGGATGATAAAGAGCCGCTTGAAGCCATTGCTTCGAGATTTACGTCGAGGTATGTGTGTCCGGCTAAACATCTTGGGGTAGAATTCCAGATGGAAAACCTTAAAAAGCTGATAACGCAGCACAAGGTGGATGCCGTCTTATTTATGTTTTTGAAATTCTGTGAGCCATTTTCTTTTGATTATCCTGATATCAAGAAGGCTCTGGAAAAGATGAAAATTCCCTTTCTCATGGTGGAAATGGACCGGCATAACGGAGTAGACGAGCAGATGCGTACACGCATCGATACGATGCTGGAAATACTTTAAATCAGTGAATTAATTGACAAAATATAAAAATTACAGGAAGTCATGGCAGAACGGTTGAAAGCAACGCGGGAGATGAAGAAAATCATGCAACGATATTATTTCGAGGCGAAAAATGCCCGTTTCATCGGAAAAAAGGTAGCGTGGATTACCAGTGGCGGACCAGTAGAACCGTTGATAGCCATGAACATAATTCCGGTTTATCCGGAAAATCACGGAGCCATGATAGGCGCTTCCAAGAAGGGTGGCAAGTTGTCTGAATTTGCTGAAGGACTGGGCTATTCTCAGGATGTTTGTTCCTATGCCAAAAACGATATTACTTCCTCCATTACCAAAGAGAGTCCTATCAAAGGTGGCCTTCCAAAACCTGACATGCTGATTTGCAGCAATAATATTTGTGGAACGGTGTTGAAATGGTACGAAATCCAGGCACGGAAATACAATGTGCCTTTGTTTATTTACGATACCCCTTTTGTGCATACTGAGTTTACGGAGGAAGCAAGGGATTATGTCAACGAACAAACCAAAGAATATGTAAAGTTTCTGGAAAAAGTTACCGGCAAAAAGTTCAATTACCGGAGAATGAAGAAAGTGGGCCGTTTGTCTATTGAAGCTATGCGAATGTGGAAAAGAGTCCTGGAAACAGCTGAACACCATCCAAGTCCTATGACGGCTTTTGATGCTTTTTTTCATCTGGCACTGATTGTTACGCTGCGTGGAAAAAAGGTGGTTGTAAAATACTACAAAACATTGCTGAAAGAACTCCAGGAAAGAAGTAAGGAGAATGTGGGGGCTGTGGATGAAGAAAAATACCGCTTGTTGTGGGATAACTTACCAATCTGGTACCGCATGCGCTGGCTGTCGCAGAAATTTGCTTCGCACCAGGCGGCTCTGGTGGCAGATACTTATACTCAGGCTTGGTGTGGCGTAATAGATTATATCGACGAGGAGGATTTTCTGGGCACAATGGGAGAGGCTTATACAAGGATTCATCTGAATGTGGGAGTAGATCAAATGGCGGAAACCATCAAGGGTTTTATTCAGCAATATAAAGCTGATGGAATAGTCATGCATTCCAACATGAGCTGTAAACCTTATTCTTTCGGACAATACGACATTCAGCATCTTATTAGGGAAACAGGTATTCCGGTTTTGATGATAGAAGCCGACATGACAGATGAACGCAAGTTCTCGCAGAGCCAGATAGAGACACGTATTGATGCATTTATGGAAGTCATAAAACAAAGAAAGCAACATGATTACACTGGGAATTGACGTAGGCTCGCTGACGGCAAAAGCTGTTTTGATGGACGGAGACAAGATCATTGAAAAGCATCTAATCTCCGTTGGATATAATTCGAAAACAGCAGCTGACAAGTTATTGTCTGAGCTTCTGGATAAAGCTTTTATTGAAAGAAAAGCCATTGCTAAAGTGGTAGCTACAGGCTATGGTCGAAACAGCATCGGTTTTGCCGACAAGGCCACTACAGAAATTATATGCCATGGAAAAGGTATTCATTTTTTACTTCCCGAGGTTCGAACCATTATTGATATAGGGGGACAGGACAGCAAAGTGATTGTACTGGATGGCAATGGAACAGTTGCTAACTTTGTGATGAACGATAAGTGTGCTGCAGGAACAGGACGGTTCCTGGATGTAATGGCAAGGGCCATGGAAACGGAAATCAATGATTTCGGACCGCTGGCGCTGAAAGGGAAAAACCCATCTGAAATCAGCAGTGTTTGTACTGTTTTTGCCGAATCTGAAATTATTTCACTGGTAGCAAAAGGAGAGAAGCGTGAAGACATTACTTCAGGAATCCATTTTTCCATTGCACGACGTATTGTTTCAATGGTGAAAAGGGTAGGATTGATTCCGCCACTGGCAATGAGTGGTGGCGTTGCCTTGAACGTGGGATTAATTCATGCTTTGGAAAGTATTCTGGAAACACCCGTCAGTACTACGCCACTGTCACAGTTTAGCGGTGCTTTGGGTGCAGCTTTGCTGGCTCAGGAATTGTGATCTTTTCTATTCAATCCCTGCAATCTTACTGCGGCGTTCCAGAAAGACATTATCCCGCCAGATACCTTCCCGTTTTCCTATTTTTTCACGGATTCCAACCTGCCTGAAACCAAATTTCTCATGTAAATGAATACTGGCTTCATTTTCAGGAAAGATGGCTGCCTGAAGCGTCCAGATGCCATGTCTTTCAGATTCTTCAATCAGAGCCTGCATCAGAAGGCTGCCGACGCCTTTGTTCTTAAATTCGCTGGCTATATATACGCTCACTTCACAAACCCCTGAATAAACCGCTCTGACAGACACGCCTGAAAGCGCTATCCAACCTGCGATTTTATCATTTTCTTTGGCCACAAAGCGGCAATCCTTTCGGTGTTTTTCGTCCCAAACTTCCCAAGGGGGACATTGGGTTTCAAAGGTAGCGTTACCGGTATCGATGCCTTCCTGATAAATGGAGGCTACCTGTTCCCAGTCATTAGGCTGCATTTTCTTGATGTTCATATAGTCTGGATTAGAAAGTTAAGTAAACAAATTTAATGCTGGTCCCAATTGCCCGACTGCTTCATGCTGACTTCTTCGATATTAATCCTCAGTATGACAATGTTATTAACGTTTTGCTTTTTGTAGATGTTGTTTTCCGGACCTCCATAATGCGCCATGATCTGGTCTAAACCAAAAAGTTTCTCTTCCTCATCGGTAAGGATGTCGACAGTCCCGAAGCCAATCAAAGATCTGTATTTTGCTGTCCAGTTGCAAGCCAGTGCATCTTTCAGAACTTCATGGCCATAATCCATTTCAAAACATACCCGGTTGTTTTGCTTCAGGACTTCAATTTTTCTTCCTTTGGACGCTGAATGGATGTAAATAGCATTGTCTGAGTAACCGTAATTAACAGGAATAAGATAAGGCTGACCATTATCCACCATGGCAATCCGGCATATTTCCGACTTTGATAAAATCTCTTCAATGATTTTCTTATCAGTGATTTCTTTGTCCTTTCGTCGCATGAATTCTTCTTTGGGTAGATGCAAATTTAATAGGATAAAGTCATATGTGACGTTTTATTTAATGGAAATTGACAATCCAGATATTCCCATCCCAAACAAAGCATAATCGTACTTTACAGGGTCTTCCTGATCAAATTTTCTTAATACTGCAGTCAGCTCTTCCACAGCTTTCCAGTCATCTTGTTTTCTCTGAAGAAGCCCTAGCTGTCTGGCAACTCTCCCGGTATGAAGGTCAAGAGGAATCATTAGGGCAGAAGCAGGTATTCTTCTCCATAACCCGAAATCAACACCTTTGTTATCATTTCTGACCATCCATCTTAGAAACATATTAATTCTCTTGGCTGCAGAACCTTTCGCCGGATTGGCCAGATGCTTTTCTGAGCGGGGCAGGTGAGGAGCGTTGAGTAATTCTTCTCGAAGCCCGGTAATCAGCCCTTTTATGTCTCCTGTTTGTCCATAATAATGATTTGCGACGGCTTCAAGCCCTCCCTTTTCCACATAAATATGCTTTAAAGCCTCTACCAGGAACAGAAGATCTGATGCATTGAAAGTTCTGTAATAAAACTCAGTGAAGGGTTTTAGATCATTGTCTTCAATAGAAGTAATAAAATCATAGGGCTGGTTTCCCATCATATTCATCAGCGCCTGAGCACTTTTCAGAATGGCCGGTCTGTTGCCCCAGGATATTAAAGCTGTTAAAAATCCTGAAATTTCAATATCCTCTTTCCTGGAAAATTTATGCGGAATACTAACCGGATCGTTGATAATGAATTGATTATTGTTATATATTGTTACGTTGTCGTCTAAAAATGATTTAAGTTTCGATAACATTTATTTAGAAAGATTAAAAATAAATTTAGTACTTTAGCCACAAAATAAACGTAAAAAGTTGACAAAATTGAGAAAGATCCTTACTACAATGATAATTTTGGCCGGTGGCCTGATTTTCATGAGCTTTGCAGTTGTTCCGGAAAACAATTCAATGAATAAGAGCCAGAAGGCTAATCTTGTAATTCCTAATGGAGTTCATTCGGTAATTATGCAGCATTGCTTCATGTGTCATAACATGAAATCCCGTGGTGTAAAATCCAAAGAGAAGTTGAACTTTGATTTGCTGACTCACATGGAATTACCCACTATTGTAGCTAAATTACAGAATATTTCTGACGCTGTAAATAATGACAAGATGCCTCCAAAAAAGTTTTTGGAACATCATCCTGAGAAGGCTTTGAATGCTTACGACAAAAGCTTGTTGACAAAATGGGCTGTTGCATCTGCTGATTCTTTGTTGAGAAATAAATAAAAACCCGTAAAATGAAAATCAGGATTAACAAAAAAACTATCATCAAGTTAGTAGGAGTGCTCGTTGCCTTGTTTCTGCTTATTCAGTTGATTCCGAATAAAAGGCCGGCAGTGACAATGGATAATCCGTCTGACCTGATTCAGAATACTAAAATGCCTCCTCAGGTGGCCCGCATGATACAGACTTCCTGTTATGATTGCCATTCCATGGAAACTAAATATCCATGGTACGATAAAATGGCTCCTGCTACCTGGCTGGTGTACAGAGATATCAGGGTTGGAAGAAGAAAACTAAATTTTTCTGATTGGACCAAGCTGAGTACTGCAGAGAAATTGAAAGCATTGAATCACATAGGTGAAGAAGTTGGCAGCGGAGATATGCCGTTCCTGCCTTATGCTATCATTCATAAAAAAGCAAGGCTCAACAAAGAGCAAAGAAAGATAATTGTTGACTGGACCAAACAGTACAGCAAGGATTTGTTTTACGCTAATTAATTTTACCTCAATAAAAAACCGGCCTTTTGGGCCGGTTTTTTATTGATAAGTAGTAAGAGTATAAGCTGATTATATTATATTCACTGCTTCCACAATCTGAGTGCCCTGGTTAACGGCTTCTTCGTTTAAGGGTAACAGTCTATGATGTCTTTCCGGAAGTGATTTCTTGATACCTTTTACCACGTTTTCCATTTTCACTATAGGTTTTACTTTCAGGTAAGCACCAAGAACAATCATATTGAAAATCTTTGTATTTCCCATTTCGGCAGCTTTCTTAGCTCCTTCAACCTTGTAAATATTGATGTCTTTACGGGTAGGATGTTTGCTGATACCATTGGGATCATACAGCAAAGTGCCACCGGGTTTTACAGTACTTTCAAATTTATCCATGGATTGCTGGTTGAGGATAATTGCAGTATCGTATGCACGCAAAATAGGGGAGCTGATTCGCTCATCGCTGACGATTACCGTAACGTTGGCAGTACCACCACGCATTTCCGGACCGTAAGAAGGCATCCAGCTGACTTCCTGATTTTGCATGATTCCTGAGTAAGCCAGGATTTTTCCCATAGACAGAACTCCTTGTCCTCCAAAACCGGCTATGATAATTTCTTCAGTCATTTGTTGTCTTTTTTAGGTTAACCTATTTAATTAATTCGCCATCCACTTTGATATCTCCAATAGGATAGTAAGGAAACATGTTGTCTACCATCCAGTTGTTGGCATCTACCGGAGTCATTTTCCAGCCTGAATTACAATTGGAAACAATCTCGATAAATGACAAACCGGGAGCGTTGTCTATCTGGTTCTGGAAAGCTTTCTTAATTGCTTTTTTTGCTTTCCTGACAGCACCCGGATTGTGAACTGACTGTCGGGTTACGTAATATGTACCGGGAAGTTGTGCAACAAGTTCGGTAATTTTCAAAGGATTTCCCATAAGAGCAACATCTCTTCCGTAAGGAGAAGTAGAAGTTTTCATCCCTTCCAGCGTAGTCGGAGCCATCTGTCCGCCTGTCATTCCATAAATTCCGTTATTTACGAAGACAATAACGATTTTCTCACCACGGTTGCAGGCATGAATGGTTTCAGCAGTTCCAATGGCAGCAAGGTCACCATCACCCTGATAGGTGAAAACCACCTTGTCGGGCCATAATCTTTTGATGGCAGTTGCCAGAGCGGGAGCACGACCGTGTGCAGCTTCCTGCATATCGATGTCCATGAATTCATAAGCCAAAACGGAACAACCTACCGGTGCAACACCAATGGTATCATTTTCTTTTCCAAGCTCATCAATTACTTCCATGATAAGTCTGTGTGCCGTTCCGTGACCGCAACCCGGGCAATAGCTGAGTGGTTTTTCAGTCATCAACCGGCTTTTCTGATAAACCAGGTTCTCAGGTTTAATGATATTTTGAATAGCTATCTCTGACATGGTTTATTCTCCTATTAATTTATGTTCGAGAGCGTCCACTACTTCTTCAGGAGAGGGGATGATTCCTCCGACACGCCCGAAAAATTCAACTTTAACTTTTCCATTAACGGCCAGTTTAACGTCTTCGACCATCTGACCCGCACTCATTTCTACAGAAAGGAATCCTTTTACTCCCTGTTTAACCAGTTCCTGGATTTTCTTTGTAGGGTAAGGCCACAACGTGATGGGTCTGAGTAAACCGACTTTGATTCCTTTTGCACGAAGCAACTGGAGCGCTTTTTGAGAAATACGTGCGCTGGAGCCATAAGCTACAATTACATAATCAGCGTCTTCACAGTTAAATTCCTCAAAACGTACTTCATTTTCATCAATTGTATGATATTTTTCCTGTAGGTGATGATTATGTCTTTCAAGTCTTGCAGGATCCAGATCCAGAGAGGTCATAATTCTGCGTTGGCCGCCTTTGGGTTTTCCATTGGTTGCCCATGGATATAGGTCTTTGACCTGTTTATCCGTAAGACGTGGAATGGGTTCGAAGAGTTCTACCTTTTCCATCATCTGTCCGATGGCACCATCAGATTGAATCATTACAGGGTTTCTGTATTTGAAAGCAAGATCAAAAGCTATCGGAACGAAATCTGACATTTCCTGAACTGATGAGGGGGCCAAAACGATTAAACGATAATCTCCGTGACCACCACCTTTTGTTGATTGGAAATAATCAGATTGTGATGGCTGAATGTCACCCAATCCCGGACCACCGCGCACTACGTTTACAACAACTACTGGAATTTCTGCTCCCGCTATGTAGGAAAGACCCTCTTGCATCAGGCTGATTCCCGGACTTGAGGATGAGGTACATACTTTTTTGCCGGTTGCTCCACCTCCGTAAAGCATATTGATGGAGGCAACTTCACTTTCTGCCTGGAGCACAACCATGCCTGTACTTTCATGTGGTTTGGCAGCGGTTAAATATTCTATAACTTCCGACTGAGGGGTAATAGGATAACCAAAATAACCGTCAGCACCGGCCCTGATCATGGCTTCTGCTAACGCTTCATTACCCTTCATTAATCTTAGTTCACCCATATTTTTTAATGTTTTTATAATTAATTGACTTTAACCCTGTAAACAGTTATTACTCCGTCAGGGCAAACAACGGCGCAGTTGGTACATCCGGTACATTCATCAGGGTTTTCCATGTAAGCGTAGTGATACCCTTTGCCGTTAACTTCTTTTGCCAAAGCAATGACATCGGTGGGACAGGCTGGAATACATACTTCGCAGCCTTTGCACTTCTCGATATCTACCACAATGGCACCTTTCAGATTAGCCATACACTTAAATTTATATCGTTTGCATTAATTTGCCACGAAATTACAATTAATGCATCAATTTTTGGGTAGGTGATTTACGGATTTTGGGAAGGAGAGCCTATTTATAATAAATATAAATATTACAACCGCTTAATTTACAAATAATTGTAATATTAAGCGGTTGTGACGGGATATAATATCGGTATACTGATCGGGTTAACCCTACCAGATTTTTTGTCCTTCTGCCTGCAGCAGTTTATAGTGGTTAATAGTAAGCTGGAATAACTGATAAGAGTACTTTAATTCTGCCTGTGCAAGTGCGGTTTCGGTATCCAGCAAAGTTGTATTGGTAATAGAACCGCTTTCGTATAATCCTTTTGCCTGATTGATGGCAGCTTTAGCCTGAGTGATTTCTTCTCTGGCTGTTTTCAGCTGCACCTGACTGTTACTGTAGTCAAGAAGCGCTCTCTCAACTTCAGTGCGGATATTATGTTCAAGAGCAGTACCATGGTCCACCGTAGACTGGATCTGCCAGTCGGCTGTTGTCAGCTTCGATTTCTTTAAGAATCCGTCAAAAACCGGAATGCTGGCATTCAATCCCAATACGTAATTTCCTCGCATACGATAAAGATGACCGATGTATCCGTTTTTAAAACCAAAAGAACTGTTGAAACTCAATACCGGCATATTTGATTTTTCAATCACTGCTTTATTTAAAGTAGCTGTACGCATATACAGCTTGTTCAACTTCAGTTCTTCCCTTTGCGCATAAGCATTATTTATGAGTGAATCCAGAGAGTAGCTTGTTGATGGTTTCTCCAGATTACCATCAATATTAAATTCTTTGTCTTTGGGAAAGTTCATCAGTGAAGCCAGCAGCACACCTGCCTTTTTCTTCTGGTTGATAATATCCACCTTCTCATTTTTCAATGCAGTAAGTCTTACACTGGTATTCAAGGTATCCAAAGCTATTGCAGAACCTGTTTCCACTAATTTTTTTGCAACTGTGAGGTGTTCCTCCAGATCGCTGATTTGCTGATTCATTACATCAATACTTCTTTTGAGATAAAGTATTGAAAAATAAACCTCTGAAGTCTGGTAAGCGAGCTGGTTGCGAATCAGATTAATTTTTTCAGCTTCTGTTACTTCGTTGGATTGCAATAATTTCAAAGTTTCTTTTCTCTGGTTGAAATCATATATCAGGTAACTTACACCGAGATACTCGTTGAAATTATGAACAGGGGCCATGTCAAATGAACCTAACCCCGGCATGCTGATAACAGGAGAAGGCTTGACAAAATCATAATTCAGGCTGACTGCTGCATGAGGCAAAAAAGAACTGTTCATTTCGTCTGCTTTTGCCTTTGCAATGGCAACCTGATCCTGAGCTTCTTTAATGAGCGGTTCATTATTGACAGCATAATGAATAGCTTGGGAAAGCGTCAATTTCATGGGCTCCTGTGTTTGTGCCACTAAAGGATTCGATAGAGCCATGAATGCTATCGTAGCTAATCCAAAAACTGAAATTTTGATGATTTTATGAATATATTTCATCGATTTAAATGTTTTTTACTCGTTCTTAATAATAACATAGGTAACAGTAAGCTAAAAGTCAGTACGGTTCCTATAAGAAAGTCATCATTGATTCCCTGAACAAAAGCTTGTCCTGTCAGGTTTTTAAGGAGCATTGTTTTCGCATGCATCATTGCCTCAGAATTGTTACTTCCAATTGCATGTGCTGCAAAAGTTTTAAGATGACTTATGACCTGGTCGAAAAGAGGAGATCCCTGATGAAGCTGCTCCCCGTATATCTGAGTATGGAATTTAACACGCTGTGTAAGCGCTGTACCTAATGCAGCAATACCAAAACTACCTCCAACCTGTCTGATAGTATTAAAAAGTCCAGATGCCTGTGCCATTTGTGGTCTGGGAATATCGTACAGTGCAATTGTCGAAATTGGCGTAAAGACAAATCCTATTCCCAGACCTCTTAAATAAAGAGGTAACATTATCTGAGCATGGGTCGTTTGTAATGAGAAAAAGCTGAAAAGGTACATGGAGATCCCCAAAATCACCCCACCGAAAAGCAGGGGCAGCTTCGGGTTAAACCGGTCTGTCAGCTGACCCGAGATCGGCGCTACAATGGCTTGCAAAACACCCACAGGGAAAAATACGAGTCCTGCCTGTAAGGCAGTGTACCCCAATGAATTCTGCAGATATATCGGCAAAAGAAAAGCATTTCCGAAAAAGGCCACCCCGAAAATAAACATGATCAGCGTGGACATTCCGAAATTATAATTCTTAAGCAACCGCAGATTCAGGATTGGGTGTTTTATTCTCAACTCTATGATTACGAATAAAACCATACTTACTGCCGCGATAAAAAAGTTGGCCATGATAAAATTGGAGGTCCATCCACCCGTATTCCATCCGGAATTTCCGGTAGAAAAGGCCAGGAGCAAAGCGCCCAGACCTATGGTCATGGTAACGAATCCACCGATATCAAACTTCTCTTTGAGATGACTTTTGTATTCATCCTGGATAATGATCACGGCGATAATAGCCATAATTCCGACTGGTATATTAATGTCGAAAATGGCATGCCAGGAATAGTTATCTACAAGGTAACCACCAAACAGAGGTCCCAGGGAAACTGATGCAGCAGCTGCAATTCCCCAAAAACCTAACGCAACCCCACGCTGTTTTGGGGGAAACGTTCGTGTGACAATGGCCATCCCCACCGGCATCAGGAATCCTGCGCCTGCACCCTGGAGTATCCTGAATGCAATGAGAAGGTTTTCGTTTCCTGAAAGACTGCAGGCAAATGATCCAATTGTGAACAGGCCGAGTCCCATGATATAAGTGAGTTTGTAGCCAAAACGGTCCGCAATCCAGCCAGAAGATGGTAAAACAACCGCAAAAGCTAACATGTATGCGGTCATGACCCATTCAATCTGGTCGACACTTACACCGAAGACTGCCATCATTTTTGGGAATGCTACGCTGACAATTGTAGAGTCAAGCACAGCCATAAAAGTCCCAACCATGACGCTCACCAGCACCAGCCATTTATTAGCAGAACCTTCTTGCTGATCCCAACCTAAACTGAGATTTTGCTGTTGGGCCATATTACTTTGTCTTTGATTTTATTTTTACTTTGAGTTCTACAGACATACCTGGCAATAGTGTCACTTTACCACTGGGTTCCCCACCTGTTTTAAAGATGGTCAGTTTTAACGGAATTCTCTGAGAAACTTTTGTGAAGTTTCCGGAAGCATTGTCCGGTGGAATCAATGAGAATTGAGAAGCTGTACTGTTTCCGAACTGGTAAAATACACCTTTGAAGGTTGCATTCGGGAATGCATCAACTGTGATTTCAGCTGTGTCTCCGATATAGATTTTATGTAATTCGTTTTCAGGCAACATAGCGGTAACCCATATTTTCTGAGTGCCGAAAACAGTGAAAATTCCTTGTCCCGGATTGACTACATCTCCTGCCAGAACCCATCTTTTAGCGGCAACACCATCCATGGGGGCATAGATGCTGGTGTGCGATAGAGATGTTTTCAAAGTATGCAAATTCGAATGAATGACTGGCACTTTTGCTTCAGCAAGCATGAGCTCAACTTTTGCACTTTGATACCCTTTTTCCAGATTCTGATACTTTTCTTTAGGAATAAGTCTGGCTTTATATTGTTGTTCCGCACGGTCAAAGTTGATCTTTGCCTGCTCAAGTCTTACCTGAGCCAACTGAATTCCTAACTGGGCTTCCTTCAGACTAACCATTGCCTGTCGGATTCTTGCTGCATAGTCGGAAGAATCTAACTGTGCCAGCAACTCACCTTTTTTTACATGGTCACCTTCGTGGATATATAATTTAACAATTCTGCCCGGTATTTGTGAGCTGATCGTTACCTGATATGCATCAACATAAGCATCGTCGGTTGTAACAAATTCTGAGTGCTTGATAAACCACCACGCACCATAGCCAACTATTGCTCCTATCAACAAAACACCAATTATCAAACTTCTGATTTTTCCTTTCCTCTGTTTTGGAGAATCTTTAACAATCTCTTGGTTTTCGTTTTTCATAAATATTTATTTAAAATTTTATAATTGCTTTCTTATTGTGTCGTCAGATTAGATAGAGGAATGAGACCCGGGAATATTTTAAATGAGTGTTATCCCTTGTCGCAGACCTCTATATTTTTAAGGACTTTTTCTAATGTGCTTATTAACTGGGCTTGCTCTTCTTTGCTTACATTGTTAATCATCAGTAAGTTAATGTCTTTAAGAATAGCCTCTAACTGTGGTGACAAGGTCTTGGCTTTTTTTGTCGCAAAAAGCTGATGCTCGCGCAGATCC
Organism: Bacteroidales bacterium; assembly: GCA_014860665.1. Classification (GTDB taxonomy): domain Bacteria; phylum Bacteroidota; class Bacteroidia; order Bacteroidales; family F082; genus Sulfidibacterium. The sequence continues at coordinate 38,623 of JACZJI010000027.1, forward strand.
TTCGGATTGACTGATTTTCTCAAATATCCAAGACGCATCAGCCTTTTGACATTTTTACTGACTGTTGCTTTGTCCAGATGAAAATTCTGAGCAGCCTGTTCCTGGGAAATACCGTCATGGTGATGAATGTACCACAAAAGGAAAATCTGACCCACGTCGATATCATAATCTTTAAGTTTATACTTAACAATTTGAAGTGCTTTCCGGTGTATCGCCGATATTAACTTCCCGTAAATAAGCTCATTATCATACTCCATTATAAAAATAGTTTACTCCACAACTAAAGTGCAAAATAAAATAATATTAGTTTACCATGCAACTATCTCTATAAATAAATATTTAGTTTTTAAGATATTTTAAAATATGAAGGAATCTGAGATTAAAATTATCTGAAATACAATATTGTACGTAATATAAGACAAGCTGAATCTTTGTAAAAAGTTGATCACGACAGAAGGGGATACCAGTGAAAGACAAATCGTGGCAGAAATTTTGATGAGGAATTTTAACCCATACTATCTTATTGATATTGTAATAGATTCCCGCATCGGCGATCAATGCAATGACAAAGAATCCAAATTCCGTCCTTGAAAAATAAATTCCTTAAGCAGGAATTTAAGAGCTAAGGCTAAGCCGGATTCGGGGAGGCTAATTTTTATATTTTTGAACACTAATCATTCGCCGAACCATGAGCAAAACACTTATCAATCTGGAAGAATGGAACAGAAAAGACCATTTCAGATTCTTTTCACAGTTTGAGGAGCCTTTTTTCGGGGTAACAGTTAATGTAGATTGTACCAGAGCCTATCAAAAAGCAAAAGAAAATAACCGGTCGTTTTTTCTGTATTATCTGTACCGGGCACTGAAGGCTGCTAATGAGATCGAGAATTTCCGATACAGAGTTATTGATAAGGAAGTTTATCTCTATGATGTAATTCATGCTTCGCCTACCATTGATCGCCCGGATGGAACCTTTGGCTTTGCTTACATGGATTATACAGAGGACGAAGTATTATTTTACGAGAAGTCCCGCAAGGTGGTGGAGGAAGTAAAAACTTCAAAAGGATTAGTCCCCGCCATTTCAGGTGAAAATGTAATCCATTTTTCGGCTGTGCCATGGCTGGATTTTACCTCTTTATCCCATGCCCGGAGTTTTACCTTTCCGGACAGTTGTCCAAAAATATCATTTGGTAAAGCGGTCGAAGAAAACGGTAGAAAGAGAATGTCTGTATCAATCCATGTGCATCACGGACTGGTGGATGGTTATCATGTCGGACTTTTTGTGCAGCGATTCCAGGAACTGCTGGATTCATAAAGATTGCCCGTTTATAATTCGCACCAATGAAAGTGTACTAAATCTTAAAAACTTTCATCCCTGTATTACGACTTTCACGACTCACTGGCAGGAGGACCCTGATTATGCCATAGTAATTCCGGTTTAGGTCTGGGACAAGTCCGACATGAGTCCGTTATTAAGATTAATAAAAAACGAATTTAAGTCATAGGTTAAACGAAGTTCATTCGGTTTTTCCCGAATAAAATACGAGTAAACTACGAATGAACTTCGAAGGAACCCCGGTATTATGTCGGAGTTGACCCGGTATTGAATCGTAGAAAGGTCCTTATTGAAGTAAAGTTTTTTTCTTGTCATCCAAGGATCAAGTTATAAACTTTATTTATTTCTGATCACATGTTTTAAACGGTGAGAGGGGGGATGGTTAAATTTGGAATATTCTCTGTCATGAGATCGCTTCGTCGGTCGCCTCCTCGAGAGGACGCAGCGGGGCGTGACTGATTTTGTTAAACGACTACCTTCTGCTAACGTAGTCAAGGTAATTGGACAGGGGATTTGAAATGCTGGTGCTGACGGATTTCATCCAGTCAATGAGTGGCTGACGATAATGTATGTAAGTATAGACTGGATTGGGGTCGTATTTGGAAAAATTATAGTCACTACGTAAATACAAATAATCGGTGGTGAGAACGGTGTAAAGGTTACCGTTATTAATTTCAGTGCCATCAGCTAAGAAAAAGCCGCCAATCGTGGTCATACCACCCATGCAAATATCACTGGCCAGAGCTACTTCTTTCAGTTGCTTTCCGGTTAGTTTAAGTTTAAGAATGGTGTTTTCAAATGGTAAGAGCCCTACAATAGTACTCAGGGTAACGGCTCCTTCCGGGATACTTTGCCTGATTCCCCCGCCATTGGTCAAGGCAACATCAGCATCAGAAAAAGAATGCAGCCAGGAGTCGCAAACCATATTTTGCATTTCTGCAGATGTTTGATTAATGATATGGTCGGTGTAAGCTATTTGTTCTGATAATTCTTTGTCAGTTTCAGCTTTCCAGTAATCTACAATATTTTTGATGTCGGTATCAGCATTGCTACCAGTATTATCGACAATCTCATATTTGAAGTCAGAGGTCGTGGAATCGGAGGTGTGATAATTGAACTCAACCTTACCGTAGGCCTGCATATTACTTCCGGCTTCTATCAATACCACGCCGTTGTTCATATTCAGATATTTCTGGTGGCAATGCCCGCCGCCAATGATACGGACACCATTTGCACCGGCCACACTGACCAGATCGTTCATTTCACTGCTACACAGATGTCCGATTACCATGAGGACAGTAGCCCCATTCTTTTTAGCTTCACGGGCATATTTTGCAACAGCAGCTGAGTAACCGGTAAATTGATAGTTTGCCACATTGGCCGGAAAAGTAGATGTGGGAGTGCTTTGTGAAGCCAGACCGATAATTCCCACTTTCACTCCGTCTATTTCTTTAATGATATAGGGTTTTGCAAAATCGGGTATTGTATGAGTGGAAGTTTCCACAATATTAGATGCCAGCAAAGGAAAGGTCTGTTCAGACAATCGTTGCTTCAGAACGCTTACTGTATAATCAAATTCGTGGTTGCCAATGGCAGCTGCATCATAATCCATGGCATTCATGACCTGAACCATCGATTTTCCCTGAAACCATGTTGAAATTGACGGTCCCGACCACATATCGCCCCCACTTAATATTAAATAGTTTTCCGATTTGTCATAACCATCATTCTTTTTCCATTGATACATTATCCCCGAAGCCCCGGCATAATCACCCTGGGGCTCCATCCAGCCATGTTCATCATTGGTATATAAAACTGTGATATGAACTACAGAATCCTTTGTGCCTCCCGGAGGAGGCGCACTGCTTTTAGTACAACTGATGAGCGATAGAATTATCCAAATTACTGTTATATAACCTATATGCTTCACAGATGTGAAGTTTAGAACGGTATAAATATGTTTTTTAGAATAGGTCATTCGCTTATTAGTGGAGATGTAAATTTACGAAAAGATTACTTAACAAACCTAAGCAGGAAGCTTCATGACACAAGTGACAAATGCACGCGGGTCAGTTTCTACTCAAATAAAATTGTTACACGAATTTCCGGGTTGAAAAAGAAGCAAAAAAAAATCCGCCGATTTTGGCGGATTTTTTATCCCTGCGATAAAAACTATTCGTTAGTGGTCAACAATTGTTTATTTGACTGAATTGAAAGGAAAACTTTTTCCGTACTGAATGGGATGTCATCCACATATTTTTCTTCAGCAACAGCGAACACTTGCTTCAGTGCGTTTTTGCACATGCACTCCATGGCGATTTTACGGGTGTCAAAAGGGATGTCATTTACATATTTTTCTTCTGGTACTGCGAATACCTGATTCAGCGCTTCTTGACGTAAATACTCCATGGCAATTTTGTATGTGTTAAAAGGTATGTCATTTACATCTTTTTCTTCAGGAACTGCAAACTGAACCTGGGTTGCTTTTTGATATTGGACTTCAACTGCAATTTTTGCAGTATTGAAAGGAATGTCGTTAATATATTGTTCTTCAGGAAGGACAAATTTAGCGTCGTCGGAGAGGTTGCCTGAAACAGTCTGATGGGCGGAGACTGTACCACTAAGAACTAAGAGTGCGATTGCAAACCCTGCTAAAATATTTTTTACTGTTTTCATCCTTTTGTTATTTAAACGTTGTCTTGTACTATCTAAAGCTCCAGTACTGTGCCAAAATTTGTAAACTATAGATATACAATCAGATATGACATAATCATGCAGCGGTAACATTAAAATGTTTTCTAAGAAATGAACGGTATTGTTCGCTAATGAACAGAACTATTATTTGAAGATTCCCACATGAAGTTAGAAGTCATATTGCTTCCGTTTCAGGGATGCGAAATAAGGCACACGCTATTGAAGCACATGTCTTTTGATTTTGTCTAAAGTTGTAAATTTTGGCATTTTGGCTCACCAGTTATAAACTGGCTAGAGCGGGGTTTTTGATTTGAGTAGCAAATCAAAACTCTTGTACAAGTTTCTGTCTGTAAAAAGAAAGCAAAAAAAAATCCGCCTCCTAAGGCGGATTTTTTATCCCTGTGATTAAAAACTATTCGTTAGTGGTTAACAATTGTTTATTTGTCTGAATTGAGAGGAAAACTTTTTCTGTGCTGAATGGGATGTCATTCACATCTTTTTCTGCAGCGACTGCGAACACTTGAGTCATAGCCTTTTGATGCAAATACGCCATGGCAATTTCCTGCGTGTTAAAAGGAATGTCATTTACATCTTTTTCTTCAGGAACGGCGAACTGAACCTGAATGGCTTTTTGATATTGAGCTTCAACAGCAATTTTTGCTGTGTTGAAAGGAATATCGTTGACATATTGTTCTTCAGGGAGCAAAAATGAAGTGTTTTCAGAGTGGTTGATTGAGAGAGTCTGATGTGCAAAGGCTGTGCCACTAAGAACTAAGAGTGCGATTGCAAATGCTGCTAAAATATTTTTTATTGTTTTCATCATTTTATTATTTTAAACGTCGTCTTGTACTATTGAAACATCTAGTACTGTGCCAAACTTTGTAACAATCAATAATACAATTAAATACGGTATTATCAAGTGTCGTTAACCGGAGAATGGTTTCTAGGAAGTGAACGCTATTGTTCACTAATGAACAGAATAATTTTTCAAATTGTTGAGCGATTTTTTGGAAATGACATAGGCTTTTGTCGGAAGGAAATAGCTGGATATTTCTTATTTTGCTTTATCGCTTTACTCAAGACAAAGAAGACATAGTTTAAGTGTTACTACTTGTAGTCTGGAACTTTTGCTCAGCCCAGATCTTACCTCTGAACGGTAGAGAACAAACAAAAAAAGCCGGGATTTAACCCCGGCTTTTTTATCATTCAAGTGAAAGAAATCTTAGTGTTTTTTCTTCCAGCTTTTTTTGTTCATAATAGCAGCTTGTGCAGCAGCCAGGCGTGCGATCGGCACACGGTAAGGTGAGCAGCTCACGTAGTTCAAACCTGCACGGTGGCAGAATTCGATAGAACTGGGTTCGCCACCATGTTCACCGCAAATACCCAATTTGATTTTCTTGCGGGTCTTGCGTCCTTTTTTCACAGCCATTTCAACCAACTGGCCAACGCCTTCCTGATCGAGAACCTGGAAAGGATCGTTTTTCAGAAGACCTTTTTCAATGTAAACCGGCAGGAATTTTCCGGCGTCATCACGTGAATAGCCAAAGGTCATCTGGGTCAGGTCGTTGGTACCGAAGGAGAAAAACTCTGCGGATTCAGCAATTTTGTCAGCGGTCAAAGCAGCGCGGGGTACTTCAATCATGGTACCTACCATATAGTCGATGGTTTCGCCTCTTTCTTCGAAGACTTTTGCAATGGTTTCGCGAACGATCTTTTCCTGAAGTTTCAACTCAGCGATGGTTCCAACCAAAGGAATCATGATTTCAGGATGAGCTTCAATCTTACGTTTTTTCAGATTCAAAGCAGCTTCGATGATAGCGCGGCTCTGCATTTCTGTGATTTCAGGATAGGTATTTCCCAAACGGCAGCCACGGTGTCCGAGCATAGGATTAACTTCGCTCAGTTCTTCTACTTTGGCTTTGATAGCCTGAGCAGAAACACCCATTACATCAGCCATTTCCTGTTGACCTTTGTCATCATGAGGAACAAATTCGTGCAGGGGAGGATCGAGCAAACGAACAGTTACCGGAAGTCCTTCCATAGCTTCAAAGATTCCTTCGAAGTCAGTACGCTGGATGGGAAGTAATTTATCCAAAGCTTTTCTTCTTCCTGCTTCATCTTCAGCAAGGATCATTTCACGCATAGCGATAATTTTGTCGCCACCGAAGAACATGTGTTCTGTACGGCAGAGTCCGATTCCCTGGGCGCCGAAGTCACGAGCCACCTGTGCGTCATGAGGAGTATCGGCGTTTGTACGAACATACAGGTCGGCTTTTTTATCAGCCAGTTTCATCAACTTGCCGAAATCGCCGCTCATTTCAGGATCAACGGTCTTGATCATGCCGTCGTAAACCTGACCTGTGCTACCATTCAAGGAAATGAAATCACCTTCTTTATAAGCTTTGCCGTCCATTTCCAGTGTGCGGTTTTTGTAGTTGATCTTAATGCTTCCTGCACCTGAAACGCAGCATTTACCCATACCACGTGCAACAACAGCAGCGTGAGAGGTCATTCCACCACGGGCGGTAAGAATACCTTCAGCTGTGTTCATACCTTTCAGGTCTTCAGGGGAAGTTTCGATACGAACTAAAACCACTTTTTTGCCTTTGGCAGCTTCTTTCTCTGCATCGTCAGCATGAAAAACAATCTGACCTGTAGCAGCTCCTGGAGAAGCGGGCAGACCTTTTGCCATCACTTTGGCTGAAGCAACAGCTTCTTTATCGAAAACAGGGTGTAATAATTCATCCAGTTTATCAGGTTCGATACGCATCAAAGCTTCATCTTTGGTGATGAGTTTTTCGCGAAGCAGGTCCATGGCAATTTTTACCATAGCAGCACCGGTACGTTTTCCGTTACGGGTCTGTAACAGCCAGAGTTTACCATCCTGAATGGTGAATTCCAGATCCTGCATGTCACGATAGTGGTTTTCCAGATTTTTCTGAGTTTGGAAAAGATCTTTGAAAACAACAGGCATGGATTCTTCAAGTGAAGGATATTTTGAAGCTCTTTCTTCTTCAGAAACACCGGCCAGTTTAGCCCAGCGGTAAGCACCTTCTTTGGTGATCTGTTGCGGGGTACGGATACCGGCAACAACGTCTTCGCCCTGAGCGTCGATAAGATATTCACCTGTAAACATGTTTTCGCCGGTAGCAGCATCACGAGTAAAGGCGACACCGGTAGCTGAACTTTTGCCCATGTTACCAAACACCATGGCCTGAACGTTTACAGCGGTTCCCCATTCATCGGGAATTTTATTCAGTTTCCTGTAAAGGATGGCTCTTTCGTTCATCCAGCTGTCGAAAACAGCAATGATGGCGCCCCAGAGCTGTTCCCACGGATCTTCAGGGAAATCTTTACCGGTTTGTTTTTTAACAGCAGATTTAAACGACGCTACAAGTTCTTTCAGGTCATCAGCAGAAAGTTCTGTGTCAAGTTTTGCCCCGCGTTTTTCTTTTAGTTCATCAATAATAACTTCAAAGGGATCTTCATCTTCTTTTGATTCGGGTTTCATTCCCAAAACCACATCGCCGTACATCTGAACGAAACGACGGTAAGAATCCCATGCAAAACGAGGATTTCCTGATTTTTTGGCAATACCGGAAACGGCTTTGTCATTCAACCCGAGGTTCAATACGGTGTCCATCATACCAGGCATGGAAGCACGTGCACCTGAACGTACAGAAACCAAAAGAGGATCGTTCTGGTCACCAAATTTGGTTCCCATAATATTTTCGACATGATGAATTCCGTTGATAACTTCTTCTTTGATTAAACCGATGGCATAATCGCGTCCTTTTTCATTGTACATAGTACAAACTTCAGTCGTGATGGTGAAACCTGGAGGAACGGGCACACCGATAAGGTTCATCTCGGCCAGATTGGCGCCTTTACCGCCAAGGAGGTTTTTCATCTGTGCATTCCCTTCAGCTTTGCGATCGCCAAAGAGATAAACATTCTTCGTTTTAGACATTTTGTTTTGAATTATTTAAAATTAGAATTGCGTTCTGTATAGAGGCAACAAAGATAGCAAAATCCTGTTAGCAAGGGAATCCCGCAATCTCCATTACCGTTAAGAAAAGTCAATTTCATCAGCTTTTTGGAATCATGAACGAAATTAAGTGATTCAATCGTTTGCAATAAGGAAAAATTATTTTTCCTGGTAAATTTTTTCTATTTCTTTCTAAGGTAGTAAATTGGCTCGTATTTTATTTAAAATCATTAAAACTTAGTCGTTTTTCCGGTTTTTCTCACCCCAAATTGCTAAGTTTGTCCCTCTCAAAATAAATGGACAATATGAGGCATAAAATTGGAATTCGTTACGAAGATAAATACGTGTTGGAGAAACGCGTTCCCTTAATCCCAAAACATGTAAAGCAACTCACAGATAAAGGTATTGAAGTAGAAGTGGTTCCTTCGGAAAAGAGAATCTTTAAGGACGAAGAATACCGAAAAGTCGGGGCTCTTATCAAAGAAGAACCTATGGATGCTGATATCATTCTTGGTGTAAAGGAAATGCCGCTGGATTATTTCAAACCTTACAGTACATACCTCTTTTTTAGTCATACCATCAAAGGACAATCATACAATATGCCACTCCTCAGGAGCATGATGGAACATAAAGTCAATCTTATTGATTATGAGCGTATCGTTGATGAAAAGGGGAGAAGACTTATCTTTTTTGGAAGGTTTGCAGGGCTGGCAGGTATGATAAATTCATTGTGGTCGCTTGGGCAGCGCCTGAAGGTAAAAGGGATTATGACTCCATTTATGGATCTGCAGCAATCGCACAATTATGATTCATTAGAAGAAGCCAGGGCAGCTGTTTCAAAAGTGGGGCAGGAGATCGCCAGAAATGGGTTGCCGGAGGAATTGAAGCCTTTAGTTATTGGTATTACAGGTTACGGACATGTATCAGGCGGAGCACAGGAAATTCTGAATTTATTACCGATTATTGAGATATCACCAGCGGATTTACAGAAGCTGAAAGGGCTCAAAAAAATTCCTTCCAATGTTCTGTATAAAGTCGTCTTTAAAGAGGAGCATCTTGCTAAACCTATTTCAAAGGGAAAAGAATTTGACTTACAGGAATATTATGATCATCCTGAAAGATTTAAGGGTGTTTTTGAACAGTACCTGCCGAACCTGTCGGTATTGATGAATTGTATGTATTGGGATACGAGATATCCGAGAATTGTTACCAAAGATTATCTGGAAAAGGCATATCAGCAAAAGAATTTAAAATTAGAGGTAATTGGAGATATTACCTGTGATCCTGATGGTTCTGTGGAGATTACGCATAAAGGAACTCCTATAAGTAATCCTGTATTTGTCTATAATCCACTCACAAAAGAACCATTATCCGGCTTTGAAGGTGAAGGCGTTTTAGTGATGGCAGTGGATATTCTGCCGAGCGAATTACCACGTGAATCGTCCATTGCTTTCAGCGAAGCCCTGATTCAATTCCTTTCGCAACTTGTGACAGCTGATCTGGATGTGATGTTTCAGGACCTCAATATCCCGGCACCATTAAAGAGAGCCATGGTACTGCATCGTGGAAAACTCACTCCTGACTATGAGTATTTAAACCAATACATAAGCTAATTCTGGTTTTAAGAGTTTCTTTTACATTTTTGAATAAGACATAATCCTTTTTAATTTTATAGTTCTGTTATCATTAATGATGAAAATTAAGACATTATGAAAGACATTTTGGTTTTGGGGGCAGGATTATCTACCACCAGTTTGATCCAATATTTGTTGAATAATTCAACGGTTTACGATTGGAATATTACTGTTGCCGATCTTGATAAGAATCTTGCTACAAAAAAAGTTCATGGTCATGAGAGAGGAAAGGCAATTTCCTTTGATATCAATGATGATGTTGCGAGTTCGAAAACCATTGCGGAAGCTGATATTGTGGTTTCCATGTTACCCGCTTTCATGCATCACCTGGTTGCCAAAAAATGCGTGGAGTTGCGCAAACCGATGCTTACGGCTTCCTATGCAACTGATGACATGAAAGCCTTTGATGAGCCGGCTCAAAAGGCCGGTATTCCAATTTTGATGGAGTTAGGTGTTGATCCCGGTATCGATCACATGTCTGCCATGCGGATCATCAATCGTATTAAAAACCTTGGGGGTGAGATTCTTTCATTTTATTCTTTTACCGGAGGCCTGGTTGCTCCGGAAAGCGATAACAACCCCTGGAATTATAAACTGACATGGAACCCCAGAAACGTTGTTATGGCCGGTAACGGTGTTTCCAAATTCATTCAGCAGGGAAGCTATAAATACATCCCTTACTACAGGTTATTTGAAAGGACACTGAAACGTAAGATTTTGAATTACGGTGAATTTGAAGCCTATGCAAACCGCGATTCTTTAAGCTACCGTGAAATTTACGGTCTAAAAGACATTCCCACTATGTATCGCGGAACGCTTCGTCGTCCGGGATATGCCAAAGCATGGAATGTTTTCGTGAAACTGGGAGCTACCGATGACACATATAAGATCGAGAATTCTGAAAACATGACTTACCGTGATTTCATCAATTCGTTTATGCAATATGAACCCAATGTTCCTGTGGAAGTAAAACTACAGAATTATAGTGAAGACGCTGCAGACCCGGTCGTTTTTGAAAAATTAAAATGGCTTGGCATTTTTGATAAACGAAAAATCGGTTTAAAAAATGCTACCCCTGCCCAGATTCTTCAGAAACTTATTATGGAGAAATGGAAACTGGACCCCGATGACAAAGATATGCTGATCATGCAACATGAGTTCAAGTATCGGCTCGGCGATGAGAATAAAATGATCGTTTCTGCTATGGCTATTATAGGAGAGAGCCAGGAGGAAACGGCTATGGCTAAGACAGTGGGATTGCCATTAGGAATAGCCACCAAACTACTCGCTACCGGAAAGATTAATATAACGGGAATTCAAAGGCCCATTGCCGCTGAAATTTATGAACCGATTCTTAAGGAACTTGAAAGTTTCGGAATAACTTTCAAGGAATCCGAATATCTTGTTGATGCATCTTAGAAGAGAAAAGTTCAAAGGTTTAAAAGTTCAAAAGTCCGAAGGTATTGTGCTTAGAGGTTTTTGGACATAACTAAGTTATCATCTGCGACCGTTTGACTACTGTTATGACGATTGTCTGACTTCGACCCACTTTTATTATTTTTGCCGCTTTAATTTACGTCATGAGTTTTATATTCTTTTTGTTGCTGATAGGACTTGCCTATTATTATATTTCTAAATGGAAGTCTCCCAGGCAGAATACTGGTGCCAATTCTGCAAATTATACGAACCCCAATGGCAGTAATGGAAATACACCTCCAAATGGTTCTTATGGAAATAAGAGTCCCTATGGAGGGAACAATACCAACGGGCATAACAATTATGCCAAATGGATCGGTGGTGCCCTGGGCTGGGCTTTCGATGGTCCCATTGGTGGAATCCTTGGGTATGCTCTGGGTTCCATGTTTGAAAGGGGACAGTTCGGACAAGGAATGGGAATAGGTGCTCCTACCCATGCAGGTGATTTTAATGTGAGTCTTTTGGTGCTGACTGCTGCTGTAATGAAAGCAGATGGAACTGTCAGAAAATCTGAGCTGGATTACGTAAAGAGTTTTTATATTCAGAATTTTGGGGTTGCCGCTTCTCAGCAATACATTAAGATGCTGGGTGAAATCCTGAAAAGCGATATCCATGTAATGGATGTGAGCCGTCAGATTGGACGTTTTATGGATTATTCCTCCCGTCTGCAGCTGATGCATTATCTGTTTGGAATAGCACTGGCTGATGGGAAAGTAGATAAAGCCGAAGCAAGCATTATAAGTCAGATCGCTGAAGCTATGGGAATAGGTGCAGCTGATTTTCAGTCGCTGCAAGCCATGTTTGTGAAAGAGACTGACAGTGCTTATAAAATTCTTGAGATTTCCCCGGAAGCAACGGATGATGAAGTAAAACTTGCTTATCGCGAAATGGCTAAAAAATATCACCCTGATTTGGTTTCACACCTGGGAGAGGAAATTCAGCACTCGGCTGAGAAGAAATTCCAAAAAGTAAATGAAGCCTACGAAGCCATCAAGAAGGAGCGGGGTTTTAAGTAAGATTATTTATATAAAAAAAGGCTCAGATATCTGTCTGAGCCTTTTTTATTTTTAGCTATCACAGAATTCTTCACTCATATCTGAGTGCCTCCACCGGATTTTTGAATGCTTCTACCGAAGCAATTGTCTGAATCAGGATGGCCCGGATTATTGGATTTTCAGGATTTATATTTCCTGAGGTATGTTTATCTAATAATTTAAAATTTCTACTTTATTACATGTTCTAAAATCCTGTTTATCTCATCATCTTGTAAATTCTGATTCTGATATTTTTATTCGTATCGTAGTGCCTCAACCGGATTTTTCCGTGCAGAAAGAAAGGTTTGCCAGCTCACAGCTGTCATCGCGATTATCAGTACAAAAATTCCGGCTAAAGCAAAAATCCACCAGCTTAAAGTAGTCTTGTAAGCGAAATTTTGCAACCATCGATGCATGGCATAATAAGCAATTGGGACCGCGATAATGAAAGCGATAGCAATCCATGTTAAAAATTCCGTAATAAGCATTCTTACGATTTCTGAAACCGAAGCGCCGTTGACTTTGCGAATACCTATTTCTTTGGTTTTTTGTCGGTTATAGTACAACGACATAGCGAGAATTCCCATAATGGAAATTACAATGGACAAGAAGGTAAAATAACTGATAATAGTTGCGGTCCGTTTTTCATTTTGATACCAGCGTGCTATGGCTTGGTCGAAAAACCGATAATCGAAAGGAATATTGCCATTAAAATGATTGTATGACTTCCTGATATTGTCAACGGTAGCGACAATATTATTTCCTCCAAGTTGGACTAAAATGCCCCATGGTGTATCATATTGTTGGGATTCCAGTTGTACGATTTCAAGGGGGCCGATGGGAAAACGCAATGAGTAGAAATTGAAATTGTCAACAACACCGAGAACAGGTTTTGGCTTTTTCGACATGTCAGTAAAAGATTTGGGAAGCGAATCCATCCCCAATGATTTCAATGCCGTTTCGTTTAACCAGATTCCATTTTTAGCATAAGCCACACCTGTAGGTTTAATTTTCATTTGCATCATGGGAAAAAAGGAAGAATCAACGGCAAAAACCTGGAAACTTACGAGTTTGTTATGGTAAGTAAAAGTATTGTTGTATCCACCGTCAATTGGACATCCTTTTACAAAAGATACACGGTTTACGCCCGGAATCGATAGTAACTGACTTCTTAACCCGGCTTCCTGGGAAGGTTTAATTGTATTTTCAAGCCACAAAATATTTTTTGCGTTAAACCCGGGATTACGGTTAGTCATAAACAAGGTTTGCTTTGAAATAACAAAGGATGATATGAGCAGGACGATTACAACAATATACTGGAACCCAATGAGTAATTTTGAATAAAGTCTTCGGCTTTTCCGCTTGAAATTACCTTTAAGCACTTCCACGGCATCTAATCTGGTAATGAAAAGTGCCGGTACAATTCCCGATAAAATACCAGTGAATGCAACCCCGGCAATCGAGACAGGTAAAAGTTCTCCGAGAAACTGATGTTCCAGATAGAGCTTAGTATTAAGTAAATAATCAAATACCGGTTCTGTTAAAAAGCTGAAGAGAACAGCCAGTGAGAAAGCTGCAAAACAGAGAACAATTGTTTCAATCACCTGCTGAATAATTAACCTGGATCTGGAACTTCCCAGCATCTTTTTCAAGGCAATTTCTTTTGCACGCATCCCCGATTGCGCAATGGTTAAATTCACATAATTGATGATGGACAGCGTTAATATAAACAACACGATAGTAAACAAAACCTGAATTAAGGTTTTGTTGTTTTGCCGGATACCCGGACCCCGGATTGAACTGAAGTAGTTGTCCAAAAGCGGTTCAAAGGAGACGCTTCGGAAATATCCATTATGATACAGCTTTGAATCTTTTTGTAACAGTTTTAATACGTCCGGAGTAATTTGGGACAGGTTCGTATGAGGCCTGGCCATAAAATAGGTGCCGAAATTACAAAACCCGTAAACACTCAATAATCCGGAAGGGAAGCCGGAAATATCGGAAAAGTCCTGAATATTGACGAGCGCATCACATGTTGAGAAATTGGAACTTTTAGAGATGTCTCCCATAACACCGGTTACGATCAGGTGAGCGGAACCAATGGTTACCTGTTTGCCGACAGGAGATCCTTTACCAAAAAGTTTGTGGGCAAATATTCTGGATAAAACGATGGAATTTTTTGTTTTTAAAGCGGTTTCTTTATTCCCTTCCGGCAAGCTGAACGAAAAAATTTGGAAGAAAGAAGAGTCAACCATCAGATATTTCACTTTTAGCTTCAGTTTATCGGGGTTCACCACCACTCCTTCGCCGGAATAAACTCGTGTATAGTTTTCTATTTCTGGAAAATTGCTTTGTAACAAAGGGGCTACCGGTCCGGAAAAGAAAGCCGATTGTTCATTTGTCAGCCTGTAAATCCGGTTCTTGTTTGTTTGCTGGCTGTTTACCGAAAGCTGTTCCTTGATGTACACACTCAATACCAACACAAAGGTCAATGAAATGGCAAACCCCAGAATAGTTACCAGACTGTATAGTTTGTTGTGAAACAAATGTTTCCAAAATGTTTTTAGGTTTTTAATCCACATTTATGTTAATAATTTTTAATCGTTTTTATCTTTCTGCCTTCATACCCCAACTTCGACACACATCGGACAGGCTCTGAAGGGTCGTTCTTCAGCAATCTTCATTGTTCATTCTTTATCTTTAAGCACTTCCGCCGTTACTCGTATCGTAGTGCCTCAACAGGATTTTTGCATGCTTCTACCGAAGCAATTGTCTGAATCAGGATGGCCCGGATTATTGGATTTTCAGGATTTATATTTCCTGAGGTATGTTTATCTAATAATTTAAAATTTCTACTTTTTATATGTTCTAAAATCCTGTTTATTTCAACATCTTGTAAATTCTAATTCTGACATTTTTATTCGTATCGAAGCGCCTCAACCGGATTCTTCCGTGCGGCAATAAAAGTCTGCCAGCTGATTGTTGCCATAGCAATGATCAGGACACCAATCCCGGCAAGGACGAATACCCACCAGCTTAAATATGTTTTGTAAGCAAAGTTTTGCAACCACTGATGAAGTGCATAATAAGCTATGGGAACTGCCAGTGCAAAGGCAATAACCACCCATTTTGCAAATTCAGTAACCAGCATTTTTATGATTTCAAAGACTGTGGCCCCGTTTACTTTCCGGATACCGATTTCTTTGGTTTTCCGGCGTGTGGTAAATATTACAATCCCAAGCAATCCGGTAAGGGATAATAAAATAGTCCAGAGTGAAACGAAATTGATAAAACTGGCAATCCGTTCATCTTTCAGATAAAGTTTGTTTAAAGAATCGTCGAGAAACCGATAGCTGAAAGCATACTCCGGTTCAAATTGTTTCCAGACCTGTTCCACGTGGTCGATGGCTGCGGTATAATGTTTGGGTTTTAATCTCAGCATTAAAACTTCTTTCTTGGTATCTGTGAGCCAAAAGATCATGGGCTGAATGGGGTCTTCCAATGATGCAAAATTAAAGTCCCTGGCTACACCAATGATGGGCCCGGACGAAAAGCCAAAAACGTCTTTACCTGCTTCAATTGTTTTGTCCATGGGGTTTTTCCAACCAAATTGCTGCACCCCTTTTTGATTGATAATAAATGTATTGATATCTGCCCCTGATGTTTTTGAGAAGGGACGCCCATTAACTATTTTAACACCGAAAAAGTCCAGAAAATGTTTATCAACAGGCCAACATGTCAAAGAGATATGCTGACCGTCAACTTCTCTGCCCCATCCCATCAGGACTGCTCCGGGCCTGAATTCTGAATAAGTATACTGAACAATATTGGGGTCGGCCATTATTTCACTGGTAAAGGCTTTGTAATGCGTCCGGATATTATTTGTCGTATTGATGCAAATAATATTCTGTTTGTTTATTCCAATGTCATAATTCTTCCAATAGCTGATCTGCTTGGCTATCCCGATGGAAGTGATCAGCAGGGCAATGGAAAAAACAAACTGGAGTACAAATAAAGAGTTTCTGATTACCTGTCCCTTTTTTGAAAATCCGGAACTGCCTTTTGTTGAACTCAATATCTGAGAGGAACTTACAAAAAATGCAGGATAAGACCCGGCCACAATACCATAAACTACTGCCAGGATGATAAAGTAAAAATACCATGCCCATCTGCCTGAAAAGCCTAGTCCGCTGATGTCAAACAGATTTTCAATGGGTTGATAGATAATGGAATGAACTATAAAAGCCAAAGCAAGTGCCACAAGCGATATCAAGATCGATTCTACAAGAACCTGCAATATGATGACCTCTTTGCCGGCACCCAGTACACGCATAATGGAAAAGCCTTTTGCTTTTTCCCCTGCCTGGGAGACTGAAAGGTTCACAAAATTAATAATTCCCATCACGGCCAGTATAACCGCCAGGAGAACTAAAATATTCAGCACGGTTCTGCTGACTGTTTGGAAATAATATTTATTTTGAGAAAAATGCAGGTCCGATAATGGGCTCATAAATATATGAATGATGTTGCCTGGTGTATCGGAAATTACTTGTTTTTTCAATTCCGGAATCTGATTAATTTTCTGAGTCACTTCCTTGGCATCGGCTTTCGGGGAAATTTCGCAGAAAATATAATAACTCCATTCATCCCATCGATTGGCTGCACTGTTTGGGTCTTGAGTAAGTGTTTTAAAGGAAGTGATGCAATCTGCTGTAAATGAAGATGTTTTTGGGATATCCTGAATAACTCCCGTAACTGTATATTCATGATTGTGAAGCCATACTTTTTTCCCGGTTGGATTTGTTTTACCGAACAATTTCAACGACAAAGAATGGGTAAGAACAACCGTATTGGGTTGGTTTAAAGCAGTTTCTTTATTGCCTACCAAAAAAGGAAGTGTAAAGATCTTGAAGATGGAATTCCCGGCATATAATTCCTGGACGTTATAATTTGTATTTTGATTTTTAAGTTTTTCTGTTGTTACCTCTGTATTGCTGAACTGAAAAGGAGTAATGTTTTCTATTTCGGGGATATTCTTACCGATAATTCCTGACATCAAAGCTGGTAAGTTAAAACTGGCTTTATTGACCCGAAGTTGGTAAATTGACCCATAATTTTGATTGTATTTATCAAAAGAATTTTCGTAAGTAACGTAAAGGATCAATGTCATAATCCCTGAGAAGGCAATGATTAAACTTAAAATATTCAGTCCCGATGAGACCGGAAATTTTATGATGCCTTTATATATTGATTTAAATTTTATCATTTTAATTTTTTGTGTTGTTGATGTTTAGATTTATTAGCGTTTTAGCCCATTCACCTTACAGCCTTCGCGCTCTCAACTCTCTACAAGTGCGAACTTCCGCACGTATTTTTCATTTAGAATTCTCACAAACCCTTATATCTTCCAACCTTTCTATCTTTCCGTCCTCTTGGTTTTAAACCCTTTTTCCATTCGTTTTCTCCATAAGTACCTTACCATCAAGTAAGTTTATGATACGGTGGGCATATCCTGCATCGCGTTCCGAGTGGGTGACCATCACAATGGTAGCACCTTCTTCATTAAGTTCGCTCAGCAGGTTGATAACTTCGACACCGTGTTTCGAGTCCAGATTACCGGTGGGCTCGTCAGCAAGGATTAGTTTCGGATTGGCAACTACAGCCCGGGCGATGGCCACACGCTGTTGCTGTCCGCCAGAAAGTTGCTGAGGATAATGTTTGGCCCTATGGCTGATTTTCATCCGGTTCAAAACTGCCATCACCCGTTCTTTACGTTCCGATGCCTTCATTCTTAAATAAATAAGCGGCATCTCAACATTCTCAAAAACGTTGATTTCATCAATCAGATTAAAGCTTTGAAACACAAAACCAATATTCCCTTTCCGAAGCCGGGTGCGGTCTTTTTCTTTCATTTTTGCCACTTCGGTACCGTTGAAAATATAGCTGCCTTCATTTGGATTGTCAAGCATACCAAGAATGTTCATCAAACTTGTTTTCCCACAACCTGACGGTCCCATAATAGCGACAAATTCACCGTCATTTACTTTAATATTAACACCGTTTAACGCATAGGTTTCCACCTCTTCCGTGCGAAATACCTTCACTAATTGTTTTGTTTCTATCATGTTTATATCTTAAAATTCTTTATTTTCATTAAAAAATCTTCCAAACGTTTTACCTATTTAAATATCAATCTGTTACTATTTCCATAATTCTCATAGTCCGAAGTAACAACCTTATCTCCTGCTTTCAGTCCACCCAGTAGCTCATAATATTGCGGGTTCTGACGGCCGAGTTTAATGGGGCGTTTTGTTGCTGATTTTCCGTCCTTCGACACCACGAAAATCCACTGTCCGCCGGTGGTCTGGAAAAACTGTCCGCGGGGCAGCAACAGCGATTTTTTGGGATCTCCCAGTTGCAACCTGACATAATAGGCCTGGCCCGTTCGCATGTTTTCGGGTTCATCATTATCAAACGCCATTTCAACGGTAAACCGGCCATTGTGTACGTCGGGCAAGACCTTGCTGATGGTTACGTTGAGATTTTTCCCGTTGCGTTCGATAATTCCGGTCAGGCCGGTATGTACACGGTCAATATAACTTTCATCAATCTCGGCTACCAGTTTAAACGGTTTCACAATATCAATTTGTCCAAAATTTGCCCCTTTCGGGATAGACTGCCCGACTTCCGCATTCAGACTTGTAAGCTGGCCATCCACCGGTGCTTTCACGTTCAAGTCTTCTTGCAGCTGGCGTACCATTTTCAAATTCATCCGCATGTTATGCAGATCATCTTCCATCTGTTTCACCTGAGCCGTCCGGTATATAGAATCTTGTATTTCTTCTTCCTGATAAAGTTTTTGATTTTGACAGGCATATTCATAGTTTTCTTTTGCTTGCAGGAACGATTCGCGCGAGGTCAGCGAATCACGATAAAGTGTTTTCTGTTGCTCGAAAAGTCGTTTTTTCTTTATAATATCAAATTTCAGCTGCAGCAACTGAAGTTTGATTTGAATTTTGTTTTGCTGCATGGCTACCATGGTGTTTCGTAGCTCGTTGCTCTTTTGTGCCAGCTCTGCTTCGCTGTTTAAAACCCCCAGGTTTAAATCCGGGTTGCTCAGGCGCAAAATGACCTCTCCTTTTTTAACCATAGCGCCTTCTTCTACCAGTTTTTGTTCCACATAGCCACCTTCTTCTGCAGCAAGGTAAACCGTGTACTTAGGCTCTGCGTGACCCGTAACGGTGATGTAATCGTAAAAAACACCCTGCTTTACTGTGTCGATGGTAATTTTATCCGCGTCCACGCGGTACGTTGAAATATTGTTTGTGAAAAAAGCTGCATAAATCACGATCATGAACAAGATGATCCCTATCGCCCAATAAATATGTTTCTTTTTGAGCCCTTTCTTTTTTTCTATCGGTATATCCATAAAACTTCTCTTAAAAGGATGGTTCGTTTTAGCAATATTTAACTAAGCGCATGCCAAAAGTATTATTGTATTGAAATAGTGGTGCTTGCAATAAAAAGCAGTAGGGCCCTACAAAAATTAGTGTAAAAAAATTTTACACAGGTTGTTTATTAAATTTACAAACCTGTAATTTCGTGATGAAATTGGAATCATAGTAATTCCGGAATGCTCACGGAAGAATGAAAATTATGAAAGGAAACCTGCTCATTATCGATGATAACAAAAGCGTTCTCACCGCCTTGGAAATGTTGTTACAAAGTGAATTTGAGAATGTTTATACGCTTAAAAATCCAAGTCGGCTTATTGCTGCCATTCAGCAAAACCAGATTGACGTTATTTTGCTGGACATGAATTTCCAGGCCGGGATCAATAGTGGAAATGAAGGAATATACTTGCTAAACCGAATTCTGGAATATGATCCTGCTATCAGCGTAATTATGATTACTGCTTACGGCGATGTAGAACTTGCAGTGAAAGCAGTAAAAAACGGCGCTTTTGATTTTATTTTAAAGCCCTGGGACAACAATAAAATGGTAAGTACGTTACATGCTGCCATGAAGCTCAGGAGAAGTAAAATGGAGACGGATTCATTAAGAAAGACTACCAATATCTTGAAGCAGGAACTGAATACCGGTTTGCAACCGATCATTGGCCGTTCCCAACCGTTGCTAAAAGTGCTTGAGATCGTTAATAAGGTGGCCGGAACGGATGCAAATGTTTTTATTACCGGCGAAAATGGTACCGGAAAAGAGCTTATAGCCAGGGAAATACACAGGCATTCCAACAGGAGTAGGGAAGTCATGGTGAGTGTAGATATGGGCTCTATCAGTGAATCGCTTTTTGAAAGCGAGCTTTTTGGTTATGTGAAAGGCGCTTTTACCGATGCCAAAGAAGACCGTATCGGGAAATTTGAAGCCGCTGACAAAGGGACTCTTTTTCTTGACGAGATCGGGAACTTGCCGCTGGCACTACAAACTAAAATACTTGTTGCATTGCAAAACCGAACCATCACCAAAGTGGGAAGTCATAAGCCGGTTCCCATTGACATACGGCTTGTCTCGGCCACCAATAAAAATTTAACGGAGATGGTGGCAGAAGGCCTTTTTCGGGAAGATTTACTTTATCGTATCAACACCATTACCATTGAGGTGCCCCCTTTGAGGGATCGGGGAGAGGATGTGCTGCTGCTAGCCGATTTTTATTTGAATAAATATGTGACAAAATATGAAAAGTCCGGTCTGAAAATTAATCAGAAGGGAAGGGAAGCATTGCTGAAATACAACTGGCCCGGAAATATCAGGGAACTTCAGCACAGTATGGAAAAAGCCGTGATTCTTTCCGATACCAAAGTGCTTGATGAAAACAGTTTTTCGTTCGGCGGAAATTTAGGTCAGCAAAGAGACGATTTTCAGTTCCGCACACTCGAAGAAATGGAGAAGGAGATGATTGTTGCTTGTATGGAACAAGAAAAGGGTAATTTAACTGCCGTATCGAAAAAGCTGGGAATCACCCGACAGACGCTTTATAATAAGTTTAAGAAATATGGGATTTAGAGGTAGGAAGGTTGAAAGATAAAAGGTAGGGGTTCTCTCACCATTCTGCTTTCCCACCCTTTCATCCTCCTACCATAAAACATTGATCGTTATGACATACAAACACTTCTATATAGCCATCTTGTTTCGGTTGATTGTCCTTGTTGTACTGGGAGGAATTGCCACATGGCTGTTTTTGCAAAAGCAATACTGGCTGGCTGGTTTAACTGCTTTATTTTTGGTGGGCCAGATATTTAATATTATCAGCTATTTTAATAAAATAAATCATTGGATTTCATTCTTTCTGTTGGGAATTGAAAATGAAGACACCACATTGAAAATACCTGCAAAAACAGGAAACAAAGCCATTGATGAAGTATATCGGGGTTTGAGTCGGCTGAATGAGCTGTTTTGGCAAACAAAAATGCAAATCAATACGCAGGAACAATACTTTCGATCAGTTATCAGTCAATCTGCTACCGGATTGTTTTCGGTGAATGAGAAGGGCCGTGTATTGAATGTAAACCCGGCTGCATCAAACCTGACAAACCTTACAGATTACCAGCATGTGAATTCATTGAGATCCATTGATGAGGCATTGCCTGAATTTATCATACAATCTTCCGAAAGTGCAGAAGGATTGTCAGCGATCTTTGAAAATCAGTTTGGACAAAAGCTGTTGTTCAAGCTTTCTGATGTAAGTACAAAAAATGAAAAAATAAGATTGGTGGCAGTGAGTGATATTACCAAAGAACTGGATACCCGGGAAGTTGATGCCTGGATAAAACTTGCCCGGACGCTTTCACATGAAATCATGAACAACATTGCCCCTATAACTACTTTATCTCAGGTAATTTCCAAAAAATTCATCAAAGAAAATCACAGGGTTATCAGTGTAGATGAGATTGAACCTAAAATATTGTCCGATACAGTGAAAGGTTTGGGAGTGATTGAGGAAAGGAGCCAGGGACTCATGAATTTTGTTGAAAATTACAGAAAGTTTACCAAACTTCCTGAACCCAATTTGAAAGAAACTGACCTTTCAGCACTCATAAAAAATAATCTTTTGGCTGCAGAAGCGTTTAGAGAATTCGGCAAAATAAAGAAAGAAATTACAATCCCTGAACAGATGCCTTTCTTTACAGATGAAAGTTTGCTATCCCAGGTTCTGACGAATTTGTTGAAAAATGCCACTGAAGCACTATTTTCAAGATATAACGAAAAGCCAGTTTTAAAAATCAGTCTGACTAAAACAGAAAAAAAAGCCAGAATTGAGATTTCAAATAATGGACCTGAGATTCCTCCTGAAATCAGGGAACAGATATTTATTCCGTTTTATACGACAAAAGAGGAGGGATCAGGTGTGGGTTTGAGTCTCAGTAAACAGATTATGTTGAAAATGGGCGGAGATGTTGTTTTGCAGACCGATAAAAACAACTGGACAACTTTTGTTATTACCATTTCTGAATTAACTTCTTATTCTCCAATGTCTTGAAAAACTCAAGGCTTAAACTGAGGCCCGTATTTCAATCAATTAGTGACGTTATCTCTTGAAATGCCGGTCAATTTCGCGTTGAGAGTCTTTTTTCTTCAAATCTTCACGTTTATCGTAATGGTGTTTTCCCTGGGCTAGTCCGATTTCAAGTTTGGCAAGCCCTCTTTCATTGATGAACAATACAATGGGTACAAGGGTGAGGCCTTTTTCCTTGACTTTGATAGCCAACTTCTTAAGTTCCCGTTTGTTTAAAAGCAACTTCCGGTCACGTTTTGCCAGGTGATTGTTATAAGTCCCATAGCTATATTCAGCGATATGCATTCCTCTTATGAAAAGCTCTCCGTTTTCGAATAGGCCATAAGCATCTGCCAGACTGGCTTTTCCGTTACGAATGGACTTGATTTCTGTTCCGGTCAGGACAATCCCAGCTACATACTTTTCAAGTATGAAATACTCGAAAGAAGCTCTTTTATTCCTAATGTGGATGTTGTCCATTGCCATGACAGTACGATTAAGAGTGCAAAGATAGCGAAAGAAATTTCTGAAAAAATGGTTCTTTCCTTTTTGAATAAGAAAGATTTAAAAAGCAACTTTCTTGTTTTTTTGGCTACGTGCATCCCTTACTTTTACATGATTTTATCTTTACTTAAACTTAAGTAAAATATTATTTTATAGTATCTTGTAATGACTGAAGGCTATTCCCACATTACCTTTATTAAAACGTTTGATGAGTTAAGTCATTTAGATTTATTATTTTTGTAATCAGTTTTTATTAAATCTAAATAAAAATGCCTCACTATCAAAAACAAGGGGAAATTCCCCCAAAACGGCACACCCAATTCAGGAAAGAAGACGGGACATTATACGCTGAAGAGCTGGTTTCGACAGAGGGTTTTTCAGATATCTTTTCTATTGTATATCACGAATTTCCTCCTACACGCATACTGAAAATTGGGAAACCTGTTTCTCTTGAAAAACAAATTGCGGTACCGGACAATATGCAGCACCGTCTATTAAGTGGATTTAAAATTTCACCGGAAGAAGACTATCTGAAAAGCAGAAAAACAGTGCTTTTTAATGATGACGTGGAGCTGATTCTGGCAGCTCCAAAGCAATCCATGACAGATTATTTTTTTAAAAATGCTCTGGCAGATGAAATGATCTTCATTCATAAAGGAAAGGGGGTGATGGAATCTGTGTATGGTTCCTTGTCATTTGAAAAAGGTGATCAGATTGTGATTCCAAGAGGAACCGTTTATCAGCTTAAGTTTGAGAATGGCGATAATCGTCTGTTTATTGTGGAATCCTATCATCCTATCCGTTTCCCGAAACGTTACAAAAATGATGATGGCCAGTTGCTGGAGCATGCTCCGTTTTACGAGAGAGATATCAAAGCTCCGGTCTTAAAGGAACATTTTAACAAAGAAGGCGAATTCCTCGTGAAAATTAAAAGAAAAGATACGCTGTTCCCGTACGTTTATGCCAACCATCCTTTTGATGCTGTCGGCTGGGACGGTTGCTTGTATCCTTTCATCTTTTCCATTTATGATTTTGACCCGATTACCGGGAAAATCCATCAGCCCCCCCCGGTGCATCAGGTTTTCGAAACCGCCGGTTTCGTGGTTTGTAACTTCGTGCCCCGGTTGTTCGATTACCATCCGCTTTCTATTCCTGCGCCTTACAATCACAGTAATGTGGATTCTGATGAAGTGATATACTATGTGGATGGTGATTTTATGAGCCGGAATAACATCGGAAAGGGACAGATCACCTTGCATCCCATGGGAATTCCGCATGGCCCGCAGCCGGGAGCAGTAGAGCGAAGCATAGGAAAGCAGGAGACAGAAGAATACGCTGTAATGGTAGATACATTCAGGCCCTTAAAAATAACCCGTGAAGCCATGGATATTGAAGAACCTGGATATTATAAAAGTTGGATTTCATGATTTAAACCAGGAAATATAATTGTTTAACATAACCGGCATTTGCCGGAAAAATTAATGGACTATGAACGAGCAAGAATTTCTCCCTATTTCAGGAACAGATTATGTAGAGTTTTATGTGGGAAATGCCAAACAGGCAGCCCATTATTATCAGTCAGCATTTGGTTTTCAACCAGTGGCTTATGCCGGACTTGAAACAGGATTAAAAGACAGAACTTCCTATGTGGTAAGGCAAAATAAGATTACCTTTGTGTTGACAGCGGGCATGTCGCCTGATTCGGAAATTACAAAGCATCAGGCAAAGCATGGCGACGGTGTCAAAGTTATCGCTCTTTGGGTTGATGACGCCAGAAAATCTTTTAAAGAAGTGGTGAGCAGGGGTGCTGAAGTGGTTGAAGCGCCAAAAGAATTGAAAGATGAACACGGTGAAGTTGTGGTGGCTTCCATCAAAACTTATGGAGAGACCATCCATACCTTCGTGGAGAGGAAAAATTACAATGGCGTTTTCATGCCCGGATTTGTTGAATGGGATCCTGTTTTTAAGGCTTCGGATACTGGTTTGTTGTATGTTGACCATATTGTGGGAAATGTAGCTGAGGGAGAGATGAATAAAGTTGTCGAATTTTATCGGGATGTGATGGGGTTTGAACAACTAATATCTTTTGATGACAAAGACATTTCGACCGAGTACACCGCTTTAATGAGTAAAGTGGTAAGCAACAAGAATTTCAGAATCAAATTTCCCATAAATGAGCCTGCTAAAGGTTTAAAGAAATCACAGGTCGAAGAATTCCTTGATTTTTATGTCGGGCCCGGTCCGCAACACATTGCTATGGCAACAGATGATATTTTAAAAACGGTTAGTGAACAGCGTAGCAGAGGAGTCGATTTTCTTTCAACGCCTGATACATATTATGAAGAAGTCTGGGATCGTGTGGGGGCTATTGAGGAGGATAAGAAGGCCCTTAAGGAAAACAAAATTCTGATCGACAGGGATGATGAAGGATATCTGCTTCAGCTCTTCACAAAACCGGTAGAAGATCGTCCGACTTTCTTCTTTGAAATTATTGAACGAAAAGGTGCAAGGTCCTTTGGTAAAGGAAATTTCAAAGCCTTGTTTGAGGCTATAGAAAGAGAACAGGCTGCCAGAGGAACTTTATAACAGTGAGCCTGAATTGACAAACTCAGATTGTAAACCCTTTAAGAGATTAATAAAATGAAGAATAAAAAAGAATCATGGGTTAGCGTCCCTGGCAATAGCGACTTCCCGCTGCAAAATATTCCTTTTGGGATAATAAAGCCATATCAAAGTGATCCACGCCCTGCTACTCGTATCGGTAATACTGTGATTGACCTTTCCGTACTGGCAGATTTTGGATATTTTGATGAACTTGAAATACCTGATTTAAGTTCATTTTATGCTCCTGTGCTGAATGATTTTATCGCACTGGGGAAAAAGACTACAAGGCTTGTCAGACAGAGAATTATGGATTTATTTTCTCTGGGTAATTCTGAATTACAATCCGATGAAGATGCTTGTACCATGGCATTGTTCAAGGCAGATGAAGTACAGATGCTGCTGCCATTGTCAATAGGTGATTACACTGACTTTTACTCCAGTGTTGAGCATGCAACCAATGTAGGGATGATGTTCAGAGATACTGCCAATGCATTGCTTCCAAACTGGCGGCATTTGCCGGTAGGATATCATGGACGCAGTTCATCCATTGTGGTTTCAGGAACTGAAATTCATAGACCAAAAGGACAAATCAAACCTGAGGATTCTTCCTTTCCGATATTTAACCCTTCCAGACGTCTCGATTTTGAGTTGGAAATGGCTTTTGTAACCGGAAAAGAAACAAATCTTGGAGAGAAAATTCCGATAGACACGGCTGAAGATCATATTTTTGGATTGCTGATTTTTAATGATTTATCAGCACGCGATATTCAACGATGGGAGTACGTACCGCTGGGGCCATTTTTAAGTAAGAGCTTTGGTTCTGTGGTTTCACCATGGATAGTGACTTTGGAAGCATTGGAACCTTTCAGAGTTGACGGACCGGAACAATACCCCAAAGCGCTTCCATATCTTCAGTTTACCGGTAAAAAGAATTTTGATATACAACTTGATGTTTATTTAAAACCGGAACAGGGCAGTGAAAATCTGCTATGTCATTCTAATTTCAAGTACATGTATTGGAATATGTCACAGCAACTGGCACATCAGACTGTAAGCGGTTGCAATGTCAGGGTGGGCGATCTTTATGCTTCAGGAACTATTTCCGGGCCTGATCCGGATTCTTTTGGCTCTATGTTGGAGTTATGCTGGAACGGAACAAGACCTATGGTTCTTAAAGATGGTACACAACGTACTTTTATCCAGGATGGGGATACTGTAATTATGCGGGCTTTTTGTGAAAAACAGGGCCTTAGAATCGGGTTTGGTGAATGTGTAACCAAAATAATACCAGCACTCTGATGCTGGTCCAAAAATATCTACATGATTCAGATTAATACGAAAGACTATATTTATTCGAAGCTGGATAAAATTATGCTAGGTGGTGTGACCCCTCGCCCGATTGCGTTGGCAAGCACAATAGATAAAAACGGAAACCCAAACTTATCTCCCTTTAGCTGTTTTAATACTTTTGGAGTAAATCCTTCCACGCTGATTTTTTCACCTTCAAGAAGAGGCCGTGATGGTTCCTCTAAACATACTTTTGAAAATCTAAAAGAAGTACCTGAAGTAGTTATTAATGCTGTGACATACTCGATGGTACAACAGGCCAGCCTCTCCAGTACAGAATATCCCAAAGGAGTAAATGAGTTTTTAAAATCGGGACTAACACCAATAGAGTCAGTTTCCGTAAAACCCTTTCGAGTAAAG
Organism: Bacteroidales bacterium; assembly: GCA_014860665.1. Lineage (GTDB taxonomy): Bacteria > Bacteroidota > Bacteroidia > Bacteroidales > F082 > Sulfidibacterium. The sequence continues at coordinate 66,110 of JACZJI010000027.1, forward strand.
GAATCGCCGTTTCAACTGGAATGCAGGGTCAGGGACATTATTGAAACCAGTGGGCTGCCAGGATCTGCAAATCTCATTATTTGCGAAGCCATCACGATACATATTGATGAAAAGATTTTGGATGAGGACGGTATCATTGATCCGCAGAAACTGGATATAGTGGGGCGCCTGGGTAGTAATTATTATGTCAGGGCTTCAGGAGATGCTGTTTTTAGTGTTACAAAACCACTCACCACAATTGGTATCGGTGTGGATAGCCTGCCTGAATCTGTCAGGATGAGTAAGGTGCTCACTGGTAATGATTTGGGGATCCTCGGTAACATTGAAAGCTTACCAACATCTGAAGAATTAAAGCAGGTAATACTTCCGTCTGATCTTGCCTCTCTCACAGACAAGAAAGAGCAGGTACACCATTATGCACAAAAGCTTATAGCCGAGAAAAATGTTCTGGAAGCTCTGCGCGTTTTGGTCGCATTTGGGTAGAGTCTTGCTTCCAATTAGTTACAAATAAATTTCCTTTATGAACTGAGCTGACTTATTTAGACTTTGGCTTAGTTTTCTGATGTATTCATATTTATTTCATATGTATAACTTATAGTTATAACTTGTCGTTATGATGGATAATAAAATACCATTAGTC
>JACZJI010000028.1 GCA_014860665.1 Bacteroidales bacterium
GTATAGGGCGTGTAGTGCCATTTTGAGTTCTATTTAGATTAATTATTTTTTATTTCTAATACTTACAGATATGAAAAGAACGTATTCCTTATTAAACAAAGCACTTTTTTTGAGCCTTCTTCTAGCTTTGCCTGTGATGTTCTACGGACAGACAAACAGCAATAAGAATGACGAGAAAAAAGATGTGAAGAAAACACAAACGACTAACTTCACGCCTTATTTCTTTTTACAAGGCGACTTTGGTATTAGCTGGCCATGGGCAGACGTGGCTACAACCAAGCTTGTACCTGACTTGAGAAGTAATGTATTTCAAGTAAACGGCAACTTGGCTTTAGGTTATCAGTTTAATAATTGGATGAATGTTTATGGAAACTTTACTCGCGGTTTTGTTAGTGGCCGTCTGTGGAGTCAGAAAAACACTCTCTATGCTCCATATTATGGAAAGAACCTTTTGTTCACTGCCGATTATTATGGTCCTGATTTGAACGTAGGATTTAATCTTTCTAATGTTTTTGCTGGTGCAAAAGATCGTAAGTTTTATGTTGGTGCTCATGTGGGGTTGGGGCAAATTCAATGGAAATCAAAACTGGTGGATCAATTTAATACCTCGACAGTTTATGCTGCCTATGGATATAAAGATGGTTTACCTGTGACACAGGGTAAAGGTATTAGCAAGCGTAAAATAGCTTTGGATATCCCTGTGGGGGTTGATTTGAATTATAAAGTTAATGACACTTGGACTATTTACGGAGACTATACTTATAGATGGTTAGATACCGATCTTTTGGATGGTGGTGTTGTAAAAGGTGGCAATGATGCTATTTTGTCGGCTAATATAGGTGCCCGTCTGAACCTGAACAACGCTTTTGCAGGCAGCAAAGCTATGGCCAATAAATTTGATCAAAATGTGAAATTGGTCGGTACCCCCGAACCGATGGTTAAAAAGGGGAAAAATATTGATATAGCTATTCAAGGAACCGTTGCTCCAAAATACTTCAACAAAAAAGCTGTGATGGTTATTCAACCGGTTTTGACCTATGAAGGTGGTCAGAAACTATTGAAACCTATTGTTTTGAAGGGTGAGGAAGTTGCTGGTGAAGGTCAGCTTGTTAGCTATGCAAATGGTGGTTCTTTCAATTATACAGCTTCGATTCCTTATGAAAAAGGAATGGAAGTGGCTACGTTGCATGCTGCACCTGTCATTTTTGCTTATTCAGGCCAAAATTTTGATAATGCTAAAGATGCATTGGCACAAGGTAGAAAGGCTGTACAGGTTCCTGACAGAAAACTCTTAGATGGTACCATCGTCACTCAAGATGATTTGCAAGTTGCCCCATTTGGTGCAATGGCCACAACTATTGCTCCTGTTACTCCTGGAAATGGTTTGATTTACAATTTTGCTCCTGATGGATATCAGAAAGTTACAGTTAAGACAAATATCTCTACCATTTATTTCAGGAAAAATATTGCAAAACTTGAATGGGGTCTGAAGCTCAATAGAAATAAAGAAAATCATGATGCTTTAGAGAATAACTTGTCAAACTTGCAAGAAGGATGGGCAGTGAAAGGTGTTGAAATTGATGGATGGGCTTCACCTGAAGGAGAAGACTCCTTTAACAGAAATCTTTCTCAGGACCGCGCAAACACGGCTATGAAATATCTCGAAGCTAAGATTAAAAGAGAACTTCGTAAGAAAAATAACGGATTTGCCTTCAAGAGTGTGAAAGATGTTACTGTTACCACCGTTGCTAACGGACCCGACTGGAACGGATTTATGAAGGCTGTTCAAAACTCCAATATTAAAGATAAATCTTCTATCGTAAATGTTGTTAATTCAGTTCCTGAAAATCAGAGAGAAGCTGAAATCCGGAAAATGATTATGGTTTATCCTGAAATTGCAACAGAGATTCTTCCTTCTTTGAGACGGGCTGTAATTAAAGTCAATGCATTTGAACCAAAGAGAACCGATGCTGAAATTTTGCAGATGGCTACAAGTTCGGATTATGCTAAGTTGAGCGTTCCTGAATTACTTTATGCTGCTACTTTGACAAATGACTTGAACACTAAAGTTGAGATTTATAAGAATCTTATGACGAAGGAGCCTAGTTGCTGGAGAGCAGTCGCTAATGCTGGTGCAGTTGAAACAGCTATGGGAAATACCGATGAGGCTAAATCTTTGCTGATGAAAGCTGAGAATATGAATCCGAAATCTTATGAAGTTGAAAACAGCTTAGGTATTTTACAGGCTAAAATGGGCAATTACGATGAAGCTATGAAATACTTCACCAAAGCTCAGCAACTTGGCGCTGATGAAAATTACAACTTGGGCGTAATGAACATTGCCGAAGGTAATTATCAGCAAGCTGTTAACCTGTTCAACGGATATAAATGTGATTATAACGTAGGCCTTGCTCAGTTATTGAATGGTGATTATTCAGCTGCTGGCAATACTTTGCAGTGTACTAGTGAGTCGGCCAATTCAAATTATCTGTTAGCAGTTTTGAATGCTCGTCAGAATAATAAATCAGGTATGCTTAACTATCTGACAAAAGCAATCAAAATGGATAGCAGTCTGGCTGCAAAAGCTGCAAAAGATCGTGAATTCATTAAATTCTTTGATGAACCTGACTTCAATGCTTTGGTTAATGCAAAATAATTAAAGCTGAAATTAAATAGAAGGAGGAAGCCTCACAGCTTCCTCCTTTTTTTATGTGTAGAATATATAAAACACATTTGCCTGTTAGGATTATTTATCTTTGTCAAAAAAATTATAATGACTGAAATTCATAAAACAAAAGAATTGCCTAAAATCACAACTCATGTGCTTCAGGAAATGAAGCTTAGAGGTGAGAAAATAGCCATGCTTACTGGATATGATTATTCAATGGCGAAGCTTCTTGATGAAGCAGGAATTGATGTTATTTTAGTCGGTGATTCCGCTTCCAATGTGATGGCTGGACATGCTACTACACTCCCCATCACTCTAGACCAGATGATTTACCACGCATCATCAGTTATGAGAGGTGTAAAAAGGGCATTGGTAGTGGTTGACCTCCCTTTTGGTTCTTATCAGGGTAATTCAAAGGAGGCACTTAACTCTGCGGTCAGGATAATGAAGGAATCGGGTGCAAATGCGGTAAAAATGGAGGGAGGCAAGGAAATATCTGAATCCATAGACAGGATTCTCAGTGCGGGAATACCTGTTTTGGGTCACTTAGGTCTAACGCCTCAATCAATAAATAAATTTGGGACTTATGTGGTTCGTGCACGGGAGACCAAAGAAGCTGAAAAATTAAAAGAAGATGCTCTTTTCTTGGAGCGTGCTGGATGTTTTGGAGTGGTTTTAGAAAAAATTCCTGCAAAACTTGCAGCTGAAGTTACAGAATCCATTAAGATTCCCACCATTGGTATTGGAGCAGGTCCTCATGTGGATGGGCAAGTATTGGTTTTACATGATATGCTTGGAATCAATCAGGAGTTTTCCCCAAGATTTTTGAGAAGGTATCACAACTTGCATGACGAGATCATAGGTTCATTTTTATCTTATATCCATGATGTAAAAAGTGCAGATTTCCCTAATAGTAAGGAACAATATTAAAATGCTTTAATCTTTGTTTCATATGGCCAATATTTCACTTGAAGAGAGAATATTATATGAAGACAACCATCTTATAATTTTGAATAAAGAAGCTTCAGAGATTGTTCAGGGAGATAAGACTGGAGACGAGCCGTTAAGTGAAAGACTAAAACACTATCTTAAAGAAAAGTATAATAAACCAGGGAATGTCTTTCTGGGGGTGGTGCACAGACTTGACAGGCCTGTTAGTGGTGTTATTGTATTTGCAAAAACGAGCAAAGCATTGTCCAGAATGAACCAAATTGTAAAGGAGCGTAAATTGAAAAAAACATATTGGGCAATTGTCAAAAACTCTCCACCCAGAGAGGAAGGGCAGTTGATTCATAATTTGGTGAGAAAAGAGAAAAACAATAAGACTTATATCACGAATAACCCTTCTAAAGACAGTAAAGAGGCAATATTGAATTACAGACTTTTAGCTAAAAGTGAGGGTTATTATTTGTTGGAAATAGACCTTAAGACCGGGCGCCATCATCAAATAAGAGCGCAGCTATCTGCCATTGGGTGCCCCATACGAGGTGATCTGAAATATGGTTTTCCCAGAAGTAATCCTGATGCTTCTATTAGTTTACACGCAAGGAAAGTGACTTTTGAGCACCCTGTTTCACATGAAATATTGGAAATTGTAGCCTCTCCTCCAAAAGAGGCTCTTTGGGATTATTTTGTGACTTTCCTGGATGAAAAATGACAAGTGGAACCTTTTGTTATCCAATTTATCTGAAAAATTAAAATTATAATGACTTCTCATTCTAAAGTAAAAATTTACTCTCCGTTCGAGGAGAAACTTAATATCTTGTCCCATGGACTGGGTTTTGTGCTAGCTATTCCGGCAACAATTCTGTTAATCCTGAAAGCAACTAGTTATGGTAGTGCCTGGCAAATAGTGAGTGTTTGTATTTATGGCGCTTCATTGATGATACTTTATCTGGCCTCAACACTTTATCATGCATCGAAAAATGAAAGAAAGCGAAGACGCCTTAACATTTTTGATCATGCTTCTATCTATCTGTTAATTGCGGGCACTTATACTCCCTTTGTGCTGGTTACATTACGTGGACCTTGGGGTTGGAGCCTTTTTGGCGTGGTTTGGGCTGCGGCAATTGGAGGAATCGTCTTTAAATTATATTTTACTGGCCGCTTCGAAATGGTTTCTACCATCGCTTATGTTTTGATGGGCCTTGTGGTATTGGTGGCCATAAAACCACTTGTGGAACGCTTGCCTTTGCCGGGATTCTACTGGCTGATTGCTGGTGGTGTTAGTTACATTGTGGGCGCTGTTTTTTACATGCAAAGAAAAATGCAGTTTCAACACGCACTTTTTCACATATTAGTTTTAGTGGGAAGCCTTTGCCACTATTGGGCAATCTATGAGTATGTAATAAGCTGATTTCTATATTTTCAGTAATCATTTATTAAAAACTGCCATTCCGGGAAGTGCTTTGTTATTGAAATCAAACAGGGCCAGATTTTCCCATGTAGAACCATTAGTAGCTTGTGGACCTTTAAATGCAACCCAATCAGGCTCCCAGTAACAGAACCCCAAATTATTGGTGTCTTTGCTCAATACATTGCGTAAAGCAAGCAGATAGTTTTTCTGCCCGTCAGGTGTAGCAGGATATTGAGATATGAGTTGACTGCTTTCCCCCACTACATTGTTGGTCAAGTCATTCCAACCTAAGGTAAATGGATAAGCTGTTTCCGCTATAACAATCTTTTTGTTAAAGGTCGATGAGAGACGGCTTAAAGAGTCCTCCATAACATTCAAATCTTTGCCATGCCACCAGGGATAATAAGATATTCCTATGATATCGTAGTTTACATTGTTTGATTGTAGTAACCTGTAAAACCAAAATGCACTCTTATAACCGGCAAAATGAATAATGACCTGTGTAGAACCATCGGCTGTTTTTGCAGCCTGAATCCCTTTGTCAAGCAATGCGATAAATGTACTTGTGTTATTTACTTTCCCGTTATTCCACAGGAAACCATCATTGATTTCATTCCCTATCTGGACATACTCAGGTTGGATGGCTGCAACAACCCGTTTTGTATATTGATAAACGCTATCCTCCAATACCTGGGTTGAAAGATTTGCCCAGCTGGCAGGTTTTGCCTGATTTCCCTGGTCAGTCCATGTATCTGAATATTGAATATCTAACCAGACTTTCATTCCCGCCTGATGAATTGTATTGGCAAATGCCAAAACCTCAGGAAAACTGCTATGAACTGTTGCTGGTTGGTACCATAGCCTTAAACGAACAGTGTTGCAGCCATTATTTTTAAATATTGTTAATGGATCCGTGGCAGCTCCTGTACTATCATAAAAAATTGTTCCGGCTTGTTCTATCTCAGGAAGATATGAAAGATCGGCCCCTCTAAGGGTCATTGGTTGTTGTTGAGTAGGGTTGCCGGAATTAGGATTAGAGGGTGATACATTGTTATTCTTTTTGCATGAGGCTAATGCAAAAATTAAAATCACCATTAAAAATGACAACTTTTTCATGCGAGCAAATATAGCTCATAAATAACATGATTGTTCTTATTTAATCAGCTAAATTTCACTATTTTCGTTATTTTCAAACATAACATTATGAAGATTGCACTTATTCAGCAGAAAGCAGGAAAGGATAAATATAAGAATCTTGAAAAGGGTATCGCTGCAGTGGAAGAAGCATCTGGCAATGAAGCCCAAATAGCTGTTTTTGCTGAGCTGGCATTTGAACCCTTTTATCCGCAGCATCCTGCTGAAGCTGATAAGATAAAATTGGCTGAAACGCTAGAAGGACCTATTACAAAACAACTTTGTGAGATTGCGGCCAGAAATAAAATAGTTATAATCCCCAATTTTTTTGAAAAAGACGGATCACGGACTTTTGATACTTCTCCTGTTATAGATGCTGATGGTAAAGTTCTGGGTAAAATACAAATGAACCATATTCCTGATTATGAAAATTTCCATGAAAGGACTTATTATACTCCCGGAAAACAGGGCGCGAAAGTGTTTGACACTGCTTATGGTAAAATAGGTGTCGCCATCTGTTATGACCGGCATTTTCCTGAATACATGCGTGCTTTGGGTTTAGCCGGAGCAGAGTTGGTTGTGACCCCTCAGGCAGGTGCTGTAGGGGAATGGACTGAAGGCCTTTATGAGGCTGAAATGCAGATAGCTGCTTTCCAAAATGGTTATTTTACGGCATTATGTAATAGGGTAGGAGTTGAGGAAAACTTAAATTTTGCAGGAGCTTCATTTGTTTGTGCTCCTGATGGAAGACTATTGGCACAGGCTAAAACTGGAACTGAAGAAATCCTTTATTGTGATATAGACTTAACTGAGATCAGGAATTCCCATGCCAAAAAGCTTTTCTATCCTGACCGGAGACCTGATTTGTATCAGGATTGGATTTGATCTCCAGTTAAAAAATTATCTCTAAAGGGTTTTTTAGATTGATCAGTATTCCTTTAGGTTATAAATATAACCCTAAATATTATTTAGAAGGTATAAAAATTAAATCTATAAATACTTGATTTAAATTTAAAAAAGAGTTTAATTTGTATTACAATCAGTAGAAATATGAATAATAGAAGAAATTTTTTGAAAAAAAGCTTAGCAGTCACTTCTGGAGTGCTGCTGGCTGGACCACTTTTGGCTGGTACCAAAAGAATGGGCTCTGGTAAATTTCCAGGCGTAATTTATACCGAAACAGATCAGGGGATGTGGGTAGGTAAGGCTTCCATCCATATACCAAAAATTACTGTTTCAGGTGGTAAAGTGACCATGTTCACTGATCACCCTATGACAGAACCTCATTACATTGTACGCCATACACTGGTGAATGAATTGGGAGTGGTTATTGGTAGTAAAACTTTTATGCCTTCGGACCCAAAAGCTATTTCAACACATACACTTCCAGATAACTTTAAAGGAAAGTTGTATGCAACGAGCTTTTGCAACAGGCATGATTTCTGGGTAAAAGAATTCGAAATTTAATAATTACAATATTAATACTTCTGGATCTAGTTCTATACTGAACTTTTCCAGAACATCTGATTGAATCTTACGGGCGAGATCCCTTATCTCGATCCCTGAAGCATTTACTTTATTTACCAGAACCAGCGCTTGTTTATCGTGTACCCCTGCGTTGCCAATGGTTTTGCCTTTCCAGTTACAGGTTTCTATAAGCCATCCTGCCGGAATCTTGACAGAGTTATTGTCAATTTCATAAAAAGGAATATTGGAAAATCTGATTTTCAGGTTTCCCAGTTTTTCTTTTGAAACAATCGGATTTTTAAAGAAACTTCCGGCATTTCCAATTATGGCTGGATCAGGGAGCTTAGAGCGGCGTATGTTTTTTACAGCTTCGCTTACATCTTTCAAATTAATTGATTCAATTGAAATACCTTCAAAAGCTGTTTTTAAAGGACTATATTCTAGATTAAACACTTGTTTTTTCCAGAGCCTGTATGTAACATTTAAAACAACCCAGTTTCCTTTTTCGGATGTTTTGAAAATGCTGGAACGGTAACCGAATTCGCAGTCTTCATTTTTAAAAATTGAGGTCTCGCCGGTTTTCAGATTCATGGCTTCAAGACAGACCATCGACTCACATTGTTCAACACCATATGCTCCAATATTCTGAACTGGTGCTGCACCTAATTTCCCAGGTATCAGACTTAAGTTTTCCAGCCCGTGCCAGTTTTGTTCGACACAATAATCAACAAAAGCACTCCAGTTTTCACCTCCTGCGGCTTTTATCATAATATAATCATCTTCCTCGGAAACCTTTTCAATACCCATGATTTCATTTACCAAAACCCAACCATCAAAATCTTGTGTAAAAAGTACATTGCTTCCTCCACCGAGGATAAGTACATTTTGGTTAGAAAAGACTCCTGTAGTAACGTATTCCCTTAATTGATTGGCAGAACTTATATGTACCAGAAAACGTGCTTTGGCATCAATACCAAATGTGTTGTATTTCTTTAATGAAGCATTTTCCAGAACTTCTGTCATAGTGCAGTATTAAAGGAGTTCAATGCCAGTATAATTTTCAGGCCGAATAGCTTTCAATTCCTTTTTCAAGTTTTCAGAAACGTCCAATGTGTCAATGAATTCTTGAATTAGTTCTTCGGTGATAGGCTTGTTGGTACGAGTCAGGTTTTTTAACGCTTCATAAGGGTTGGGATAATTTTCACGGCGCAGAATACTTTGAATGGCTTCAGCCACCACAGCCCAATTGTTTTCCAGATCGCTTTCTATTTTCTTCTCGTTTAATATAAGTTTACCAAGCCCTTTCTCCAATGACTGAACCGAAATCATCATATGTGCAATAGGAACCCCAATGTTACGTGTAACTGTAGAATCCGTCAGATCCCTTTGCAGACGCGAGATGGGAAGTTTTCCAGCAAGGTGTTCAAGTAAAGCATTGGCAACTCCCAGATTTCCTTCGGCATTTTCAAAATCGATTGGGTTTACCTTGTGCGGCATTGCTGAAGAGCCCACTTCTCCTGCTTTGATTTTCTGTTTGAAATAATCCATGGAAATGTAAAGCCAGATATCACGACTCAAATCAATGAGAATATTATTGATACGTTTTAAAGCGTCAAAATACGCAGCTAAATCATCGTAATGTTCAATTTGTGTAGTAGTTTTCTGGCGAATCAGTCCCAACTGATTTTTTAGGAAATCATTGGCAAAAGTCTCCCAATCAGTCTTAGGGTAGCAAACAGCATGCGCATTCATATTCCCCGTAGCACCGCCAAATTTCCCCGAAAAGGGAATTGCATTCAATGACTGGACTTGCTTATCAAGTCTTTCCACGAAAACAAAAATTTCTTTCCCAAGACGGGTAGGAGAGGCAGGCTGTCCGTGTGTGCGGGCCAGCATGGCAATATCTTTCCACTCGTGTGCCAGACTATTTAAATGATCTTTCAAAGATTCCAGGGCCGGTAACAACACATTTTTGTGCGCTTCGAGCATCATCAAAGGAAACGCCGTGTTGTTTATATCCTGTGATGTAAGCCCAAAATGGACAAATTCTTTGTGAGCTCCCAATCCAATGGCTTCCATCTTGTCTTTCACAAAATATTCAACCGCTTTTACATCGTGATTTGTAGTTTTTTCGATTTCCTTTATTTTTCTGGCGCATTCCACAGAAAATTCCTCATAAACCTTCCTGAGAATGGGGAATTTTGCATGATTTACTGATTTCAATTCAGGCAACGGAAGATTGCATAATGCAATGAAGTATTCCACTTCTACCCGTGTACGGTATTTAAAAAGTGCATATTCCGAAAAGTATTCAGATAATGAAACTGTTTTGCTGTAATAGCGGCCATCAATAGGTGAAACCGTAGTAAGCGGTGAAAATTCCATGGGTTTAATTTTTCTTCAAAAATAGGAAAATTGAATGTATGATGTGAATTCTATAACTGCTTCAGATGCAACAAGACTACATTTTCCACATGATGTGTCTGAGGGAACATGTCTACAGGCTGTACTTTTTTGATTTCATATTTTTCATCCAGTAGTGCCAAATCACGAGCCTGGGTGGCAGGGTTGCAACTTACATAGACAACTTTCTTGGGAGCAGCCTCCAAAATTTGCTTTACCACTTTTTGATGCATCCCTGCACGTGCAGGGTCTGTAACGATGACATCAGGTCTGCCGTGTTTAGCGATAAAATCGGCATCCAGCAATTTGGCCATGTCACCACAATGAAATTCAACATTGGAAATTCCATTTTCTTGAGCATTCTTTTTTGCATGCTCAACGGCTTCATCCACTGCTTCAATACCGATAACCTGTCCTACAGAACGTGCTATGAACAGAGCAATTGCACCCGTGCCTGTGTACAAATCATAAACTTTTTCATTTCCCTGAAAATCAGCAAAGTCGTGCGCAGTTTTATAAAGTTTGTAGGCTTGTTCAGGATTAGTTTGGTAGAAAGTTTTTGGTCCAACCTTATATTTCAAGGGCGTTTGTCCTTCACAAGCTGCCTGCATGATTTCCAACAAATAGTCTTTGCCTTTAAAAAGCTTCACCTCCAGGTCATAAATGGAGTCATTTTGTTTTGTGTTGACTACATACATCAATGAAGTAATTTCGGGAAACTTTTTACCCACAAAATCCATCAACAGATTGATATTCTTTTCATCTTCATGGCCGAAAATAATGACAACCATTAGCTCACCGGTGGATGAGGTACGAATAATAAGATTTCTCAATAATCCCTGCTGCTCGCGGGCATTGTAAAAACTCAGCCCTTGTTCAACAGCAAATTGTTTCACCGAAAGGCGTATCGCATTGGAGGGATCTTTCTGCAGGTAACAGCGATGAATGTCCAGAATTTTATCAAATTTTCCCGGAAGGTGAAATCCTAAAGCATGTGTGTCTATAGGTCCCTCTTCCTGTTTTTTTATATCCTCTTCGGTAAGCCAGCGCCTGTCTGAAAAGGTGAATTCAAGCTTGTTTCTGTAATAAAACGGACGATCTGCACCGATGATTTCGTTGATGCCTGGATAAGGTACCTTCGCAATGCGATCGAGACTGTCTTTAACCTGTTGTTGCTTGAAGTGTTTTTGATTCTCGTAATCCAGATGTTGCCATTTGCAGCCTCCACATAAGCCAAAATGTTCGCATTCAGGGATGATACGTAAGTCAGAAGGCTTTTTCATATTAGTAATAACACCCTCGTAAAATGAACTTTTTTTGCGTGTTACCTGCACATCTACCACATCGCCTGGGGCGGCAAAGGGCACAAATAATACCCGCTCATTCACTCTTGCTACGGCTTTCCCTTCGGCTCCGGCTCCGGTAATCTCAACATTTTCCAACAGGGGAAGCGGTGTCTTTTTTCTTGCCATTCTGATTTTTGTTTTGTGAGGGGCAAAGATACATCGAATTTAGGATGTGCGGTGATAGGAAATATAGATACCTGGGATGTTCGTGAATCATTTTGTGAGAAAAGTTGTCCCCTTAATGACAGATGACCTTCCCTTAGGGAAGGTCATCCTATAGGTAATAAAAGTGTCCTTTCTTTAGAAGATTAAACCTGGTTGTCATTTCTGGTCCGGAAGAATGTTCCAGGTACTATTTAATGAGCTTTAATCCTTCTAAAGCGGAAGCTCCTGTTGGAGTGTGCATCAAAGCAGTATTGAATAATATTTTAGCCTGACGGTATTTTTTCAACTGGAATTCGGTCCAGGCCAGCATGACTAACCCATCGTAATCAAAAGGATAAAGATTAACTACTTTTTCAAAATACTTTTCGGCTTTTTCGTAATCTTTTTGCCCATAATATATGAGCCCTAACCGGTGTATTACAATAGAATAATTGGGCATAATCTCCAGTATTTTGTTGTATTGAGCAATCACTGCATCCCAGTTTCCCATTGCAGCAAGTGGCAAAACGATACCCATTCGGGGTTCCACTGCATAAGGTCTCAAGGTAACGGCTTTGTTATAATAACCTTGTGATTCGCTGAACATACCAGAAGAATAACTAAGCCATCCCAGGCGCAAATTGATGGGATATGAGTCTTCCTGATAGACATTTTTCAAATCCAGAATGGCTTCAGCCAGATTTCCGGAAGCTTCATGTAAATAACTATTCTGGAACCCTTCAATGAGTTTCTCTGTGTCCTGTTGAGCATAGGTAATGGTTGAAAAGAAACCTAACATTATGATCAAGCTGATTCTTTTTAAAGTTTCCATATGATTCCTCCTGTAAAAGATTGATATTTAAATGAAATATTGTTGTATCCTTCAAAAACATTTTCAACAGGTACAAACTGTGAAATTGAATTGTAATTCCTGTATCCTCCAAAAAGAGAAACTCCTATTTTGCTAAAAGGTATATAGATGTTTGCCCCGTAAAAGTCATGATAGAGCTCAAGACTGTTATAAGTTATTCCTGAAAACGGATCTTGGAGATTACTAAAATCTCCTAACATGGTATAACCTTCGAGCCACAGGTATTTCATTACTTTAAAGCCTAGTTTGTAGGATTGAATCACTTGGTTTAATGAATGTCCATTCTGTGATTGCATGTGATAGTATCCTGTGGCGGTAGCATACAGGTTCAGATTTCCGAGTGGATAAATTGTAAGTGAACCTGCCCCCGTAATTTGATTGCTTAGATTCATATATGAGTAACCTCCAACAATAGAAATACTCAGTGGCCCGGCTTGTTTTGTGATTTTTAATGACAAGCCGCCTTCGTTATGTGTATTATAAGCATAAACCGAACGGTTTTTTCCCAAACCCGCCCCGTAATCATAGAAGATGGGAATCCTGTAATTCACATAAGTTCCTGCAGGTGTGATAGTCAATCCCTGAATTGGTGTGATGTCAATAGCCATCATGTAAGAAAATTGGCGTACAACCTGCGATTCTGAAAGATAGGGTGCCCCATTCCCTATCGCCACTGAGTATTCATCTTTAAAAAGGAGGTTCAATGAATGATGAAGGATTACACTATTGGTGATTTTATGGTTTAAGTTCAGATTATAATTACTGAAACTATTTTGTAAAACCTGACTTCCGTCCACAGTTTCTGTTTCAATCAGATTAACGGCTTCTTTCTCGCTGGCAGTAGCTCCTGTGGCGTAAGTGACAAAAAGTGACAATCCTGTAAAGGGATTAGTAGTAATGTGCAGGTATTTTCTCAAAGCTGGAGAAAATTTTCTGACCAGCCTTTCTGCATCATTAAACCGGTCCCCGTATAAATAACAATAATATAAGTATTCCATAGCCGTAGCATCCTTACTGCTAAACTTCAATGCTGCCTGATAGTAAGGAATTGCCTGACGGTATTGTTTTTTCATATAATAGGCATAGGCAATGCGTAGTCTCAGGTAGTAATAGTCAATGTCATTGGACAGACCCAATTTCCCTACTGTGATAATACGATCCCAGTCTTTATGCAGATAACTCCGATAAGTAGCAGTATCAATTTCAATGAAACTGGGCTTGTGTTGAGCTGCCAAAGGTGTTGCAATAGCAACCAATAACAATAATGATGTTAATGCCTTTTTCATCTTACAAGATTTAACTTACGGTTGTTATCTGTTATGTTGATGGCTGCAATTCCCGAATCGTCAATTGTTATCCGGAAATCTTTGCCGTTTATTTTCTTCTTTAAAAAGTAATTGCTCAGATGAGAGATCAATTCAATTTGTGATGGAGAGATTTCATCATCAATTTCTTCGTACTGGATCGAATATTTTGAATGGATTAATAACAGGAAGGGACTGATGAAATCGTGCAGCCACAAAATAGCCTTTGGAAAAGTGAGATGTAAAGGATATTGGTCCGTAATTTCCAGATCCTGATAGAATCCTTTTTCCAATTTAAAAATGGCCTGGAAGAAGTAAAACAGTTCGCTTTTCTTATTCCCTTCAAAATAGGTAAAGTAAAAAAGATTGTCGTCGTTTTCGAAAAACGCTTTGGCTTCAGTATGTTCACATTGCAGATAGGATTGATTGTATTCGTTTACCTTAACTTCCCAACTGATTTCTGAACTTTCTTCAGTTTTGAATTCAATAATTTGCCCTGGAATAAAATTGAATGCAGAAACCAAAAGGTCTGATACTTCTATATTGGATACCATCTGATCAATTTCAGGCCTTGAGTGTGTTTTTAGTTTGAATGAATCTTTATCGTGAACAATATAATTACTCAAAGGGTAATCCATTGTTATGGAACCGATAAAAGGATTTTCCTGAATCTGAAAATGCAAATGCGGATAAGGTGAACGTCCTGAGTTTCCGCAATTGGCAATAATCTGTCCGTATTTAACTTCGTCGCCTTTTTTTACCGTGAAACTTCCTTTCTTTAAATGGCTCAACTTGGAGTAAACCCAGTTTTTGTGTTTGATTATGATGGTATTGCCCCAGTTATCTTTTAGGTTAGACTGACCAATCACATTATCATCAATTCCATCTACAATTTCTTCTACCACTCCGTCTTCAGGAGCAATTACTGGTTTGTTGTAACAATAATAATCTTCCGTGAAGTCGCCCTTATTCTTGAATTGGTCGCCTTCATTGTTTACAATATTAAAGTCCCAGGCGTGCTTATAAGCCCCTTTATGGGTGTGTTCTCCATCGTGGGCCTGTGATACCTGCCAGGTTCCGAAAAACGGTAATTTAATAGGGGTAAATAATTTATATCTAAAGCGTTCTTTGTTATTCAGAAAAATGTAAAGGTTCTTTTCAGGCGAATTGTGCTGAAAATAAACCTCAGACAGGCTGTAAGAATATTTTTCTCTGAACTTTAGCGAATAAAGGAAAAGTAGAACAACAATATTGAAAGGCAGTGCATAAATGGGTATCCTGAACTGCATAAATATAGTATTCAGGCTAATGGTAAGAATCGCAACAAATGGAATAACGAGAATCATCCATAAATACGAACTCCTTGAGGGAATCAGGAAAAATCCTCCTAAAGCTATGGAAGAAAGTATATAATTAAAGCCAAAAAAGCTATAATCATAAGTTGTTATTTTAACTCCAATGATGTGATAGAAACTATAGGCAATAAAGAAACCAATCAGCGAAAGCGAAAAAGCTATCCTTGAAAATAGCAGCAAGCCAATGGCTATGATAATGCCTGTTAATAAATTGTATTGGAACAAAATAGCGCTGAGCGAGAAGAAGTAGGCTTTGAGTGAGCCAGGAATAAACAGATTGTTGAAGTATTCATAAGCCGTAACCAGGTTTTTGCCCCCAAGCGTGTAAAGTTCATTCAATGTATAAATTCCTCTCTCATTAAGTCCTAGAACCTCGAAGCTTTTCGCTGCCAGCATAAATGCCCACAGTCCGAGAATAAATGGAACGCTCAGAAACGGAAGTCCATATTTGCCGATCACACCCTGAAGTGAGACGGAGATCAGGAAAGTAAATAATGAGGCCAGTATTACTATGAAAAACAGATAAATGGAAGGGCTGAAATAAATGCCTAATCCCAGTCCGGTTAATAAACTGTTGAAGCCAAGCAGCCCGTTCTTCATGGTCATCCGGTTAAATCCTAACATATTTCCTGCAATAGCTGCTGTTAGTACAGAAACCAGACCGAAAAACCCAGTATAGAAATCAATGAACGTCACCAAAAGGAGTAGCAAAGCAAATGGCCTGTGTGTAGAAAAAAACACCTGAGAATAACTATTCAGGACAATATCTACAAACTCGTCCACCATGAGCTTTTTTTCAACTGTGGTATGTGTCGTTGATTCCATACTACTGTTTGTTTATAACATTAATTAAAGTTGTATTTCTTTAAGATGGTCCGGTATCTTATCCAATGCATTCATACTTTCGTGCGTTTCGTTTTCTCTGATGACATGAGTTTTCCCATCCAAATCAATCAAAACTACTTTAGGACGATAAGTGATAAACTGCAGCCATTGAGTCATGTTGTAGGCTCCAATACGTTTTATAACCACCTGGTCTCCTTTTTCAAGCAAAGGAAACTGAACAGCAGCACGAATAATATCAATGTTCATACATAGCGGTCCGTAAATTGTGGTGTCTTCAGTGTCTCTTTGCTTAATCTTTGTAGGTACAATTTGATGTTCATACCAGAAAGATGTAAACAGGTTATTTACTCCAATGTCTATAATGAGCGAACGACGCCCATCCAGAAGTCTTTTGTTTGCCAGCACAGTTCCCAGTAAGTATCCTGCGTCATCAATTAATGCGCGACCGGTTTCGAGGAACAGCGTCGGCATGTGATCGTACTGAATGTCGCTGTTGTTGAGGGCGTCTGTAATAGCTTTTGCATAATCGTCAAAACTCGGACAAGTGTCGCTTCCGGGAAGATAAGCTCCCTTTAGTGTATTCTTTGAAGCAAAACCGCCACCCAAATCCAGATATTTCAAATGATAGTCATATTTTATCTTAATGCGGACAGCCAAAGCTGCAAGCTTGCTGACTGCAATAGCATAAGCGGTAGGAGTCATAATGTAAGTTCCAATATGAGTATGTAATCCGATCAACTCCATATCAGTGTTAGGCATAATCTTATTGATAGCCGTCCATGCTTCACCATTCTCATAGTTGAATCCAAAACGATCCCAATGTGGATAAATCCCGGCGTCCATGTTTACACGAATAGCAACCTTTGCTTTCTTTCCCGTCTTAGGAGCTATGTTCATAATATCGTACAACTCATCAAAATGATCAATGTGAATGAGTGATCCATTTTCAATGGCACGTTTCAGATCTTCTTTGGACTTATCAGGGCCATTAAAGATTATCTTGCTTCCGGGAACCCCGTTTGCAATTGCTTTTTCATATTCAAATCCTGAAACTACTTCAGCCCAGGAACCTTCCTGGTGGAAAATTTTACATACTGCATTCAGGTAATTTGTTTTATATGACCACGCAAACTGAACTTTGGGATATCTTGTTTTAAAAGCTGAAAGGGCCTCACGATAAGTGTCGCGAATGATTTTCTCTGAAATTACATACAATGGTGAACCGTATTGTGAAAGGAAATCCTCCACAGCAATATCTTCAATGTCACTAATAGCCTGAATAGTGGTCCCTCTTCCGAATTTATCGGGCACACCGGCATTGATGTGATTTATAACGGGTCTTTCAAACTTTAACTTTTTCATGAGATTACATTTTTTGTTTTTTGAGATATTTTTAGTTCGTTATTTTTCAATTTCACCAAAGATGGATAGTTGTTCAAATTCATCAATATTGCCAAGCAAATCCCACGAATAACGAATGAACATCTTACCAACCTTATATGTTTCAAATGGTTTTACTTTTTCCCCCATAGCAAGTTTTACCAAGGCTTCAGGAATGTTTTGCCCTGCGCCTACTGCAAGATAAACCCAGGCCGGAATCCTTGGGTTGATTTCAATCATGTAATATTCATTTTTGTTGGTCTTGATCATTTCGAGTTCCATACCGCCACGCCATTTGGTTTTTGAAATTAAATGGTTGGTAATTCGAATCATTTCTTCATCGGCCAGCGTAATTCCACTCCATGCTTTTCCTTTGTCTGTGATGAATAGTTTTCTCATAGGAACAGCAGCCACAGTGTTTCCTTTTCCGTCGCCGAGGGCAACTACATTAACTTCAGTTCCTTTTATAAATTCCTGAATGATGATAGGGAGTCCCCATTTAGCAGTAATTTTATTGTAATGATTTACAACCTGTTCTGGGTTGTAAGCGATGTATGCATCATAAAATTTGCCCTTTACCAAAACCGGGTATTCAAATTCATCCTGAATCTTTTGGATATCGTGATGGCCAGTAAGAATCATACTTTTGGGAACTTTGATGCCATATTTTTTACCATAGGTTTCCAGATTGGCTTTGTGCCTTTCTTCAAACTGTTCCAATGTGGGTACAAATGTTCTAATTCCTAATTCTTTGAGTCTGGGTTCCGCTTTCATAAAAGTATAAAGCTCAGCATCCAGGTTTGGAATAATCAGATTGATGGGATCTTTTTTATGAATTTCCTCAATACGCTCCATATAAGCTTCGATGCCCGATGATGGATAAGGAATCATGTAAGTTTTATCAAGCATTTGAGGCATGTATATACCCGGTTCCAGATTCTCATAAGCGAGGCCAATGATACGTGCCTCGATCTCCTTGGAATCGCGAATTCCTCTGATGACAGGAATTCCTGGCCCCGGATTATCCGTATTATTTAGCCCGGTTACCGCAATTGTAAGTTTTAATTTTTTCATGTCAGTTATCTTCTTTTTCAAGCAAATTCATTTGGTGCAACATCATTATGAAATCGTCCAGATATCTTTGCAAAGCACTGGATTCCACATCATATTTTTTCATAATAGAGTTCATGATTTCAACTTCTGTTTTTCCTTCAGAAATTAGCTTCACAATAAGTTGCGCAGTTTTGTTCAGACTGTAAGATTCCCCCGAGTGTGGGTCAAACAAAAAACCGTTTTCGCTGACAGCTATATTTTTCTTTAGTTTCATGGTAGAACATTTTATCTTTTTTCATGTATAAAGTTGCTAATTATAAATGAAATAGCTGTTACAGTTTTGTTGTTTTATTGTGTAAGATTTTAATTCTTCATAGTCTGTCAATACCGGTTTTTGTTCTTTGATTATCTTCTTTATATTGTGAAACTGTCATGCCTGTTATGGATTTAAATTGGTTAGATAAGTACTGAACACTTGAGTAATCCATCATAAACGCTATTTCACTTAAAGTGAAGTCTTCAGTATCAATCAAATGTTTAATGCGTTCTATTTTCTGGAGAATGATGTACTTTTCGAGTGTTTTATTTTCATGTTCCGAAAAAACTTTAGATAAATAGGGATAGCTTAGCCCCAGTTTTTCAACAATGTAATCTGATTTTCTGACAATTGAATCCATGTTGTTCAAATCATGAATCAATTCAGTAATAGCAATTTTTATTTCTTCCACGATGCGATCTTCTCTGTTATGTGCTATTTCGAACCCGTAGTAGCGCAGCATATCGTTGATGGTTTCCTGAGAAATCTGTTTTGCTGGATGAATTATCTGAATTTTACCCAATGAAATATCGACTACGGTCAAACCTAGTGCTTCAAACTTTTCTTTGAGAAAAAGTTTAATGCCGTCACAAAACATATTTTTGATATACAGAGTTTCCGAAATGCCTTTGCCACCGTACTTCATTTGGATCGTAATTGTCGATTAACCGAGATTATGGCTAATATACGAAATAATAATAATTTAAACACTTCGAAATGCATGAAATAAAAACTACTTTTCATTTTTAAAATGAATCGAAATAAAAACTTATTTTGGTTGTTGAGGTGAGTTTGCATGGGTCGTTGGACGTCAGGAATGATTTAAGTGTAAAGCTTTTTCGGAGTTTGGATATAAAATTGTCAGATAATTTATGGTGTAAGAGCATTTATGGTGTTGAAGTTTACTCTCCAGCCGAATAATTATGAACTTATGTTTCGAAAATTATTCTATAATTGGAAAAATCTTATCGATAGGTAAAATATTAAAGTCCTTTATTAAATAGCATTTATGCGAAATTTTCGTGATATTTGGGGTGTTAAACGATATTGTGAAAATGAAAAAATTGACCATTAAACCCTCAAAGATGAAATTTCCAGATTTTAGTTATGTGAGACCTCAGAAAGTAATTGGTTTTCAAAAGTGTTTGTTCCTGGCGGCGATGATTCTGTTTTTTTTATCAGGATGCTCCCGGTATCAGTATATTTCAGTTATTGGTGATACACATCAAAACAAACAGAAAGATTTTGTGGTGGAAAATGACACTGTCAAAATCGTTTATTCTTTCTCCGGAGTTAATTTCCCGGTTACTGTGGAGGTTTACAACAAGCTCAACAAGCCTGTTTATGTAGATTGGACCAAGTCAGCTCTGATTGTGGATGGGAATTCCGTAAGTTACTGGCAGGATGCAGCACGTTTGGAAGGGAGTACGAATGGTTATGTTATTGGTGGAAGAAATGGGGTTGAATATACATTTGGCAGTGTGGATGGTACCATCTATAAAAATGAAAAAGTAAGCTTTATTCCACCTAAGTCCTATATAAAGACTACCCGGTTTTACCTAAAGGGCCGATTTTTCAGTACCAAAAAGAATGAATCTAAGAGAAGTGAAAGCTTTAACTCTTCCAACGGCTTGGATTGGCGTGATATATATATTTTCAATAGAGAAAATACCCCATTGAACTTTAAAAGTTACATTACATTGTCCACAGATAAGAATTTTTCGAAGGAATTCCATTTTACGAATTCTTTCTGGGTAAACAACATTACTCAGACAATGGCTTCTCCTGAATCGTTGAGGAATACTGACTTCCCCAAGACATATATACATAAAGCAACTGTGGCTGGCTTCTTTATTAGTTTCGTAGTAATCCTTGGCTTGGCAGCCGCGGGGTTGGCTGTTTTCAAATAAATTGAATGTTAGAAATAGAAATTTCAAAAATCCCCAGGGCATAGTTCCGGGGATTTTTTTATCGTTTTCAAAATAGTATTTGGTAAATTTAAGTACTGAAAAAAGCTCATTTTTTGGGCTTTATGATTATTTTCTTAAATTTGGGAAAACACAAAAAAAATCTGTAGAAATTTCTTCTTAACATACAGTGTGAGGGGATATTCAAAAAAACAATTATGGAGCTTATCATTAAAAGAACAGAAAATCAGGATTATTTTCTTACTGAAAACCTGACACGTGAAGCTTTCTGGAATATTTATAAACCGGGCTGTGATGAGCACCTGGTGTTGCACAACCTGCGAAAAAGCAAAAGTTATGTCCCGGAACTGGATCTCGTGGCCTTTTCGGAACATGAGATCATCGGGCACATCATTTCCACCAGAGCGCGGGTGCTGGATTCTTTGAATGTGGAGCATGAAGTGTTGTGCGCAGGTCCGTTGTCGGTATTGCCATCGTTGCAAAAAAAGGGTTTCGGCGCACTGCTGATTGAAGCTTCCATCGCGGAAGCCAAAAAGCTGGGTTATGCCGCCATGATCCTTTTCGGAAATCCTGATTATTATCGTCGTTTCGGATTCAGAAATGCCGAAGACTATGAAATCACTACCAAAGATTACCAGAATTTTGATGCTTTCATGGTGCTCGAACTTCATTCAGGAGCGCTTGAAGATGTGAAGGGGCGTTTTTTTGAAGACATTGCATTTGTGGTTAATCCGAAGGAATTGGAGGTGTTTGAAAAACAATTTCCCTACAAAGAAAAAAGGAAAACCAACACGCAGTTGTTCTAGAAATTGAACAATTCAAAGGAATTTATTGATTTGAATTGCCCCGGGAATTTATGCCCTCCGATTTTTTTTTTGCCACCATTGCGAAAGTTTTTGATCTGAATTTTTTTTTAATTTTACTTCCGTACAATTGCAGTTTATGAAGGGAAAAGCAGCATACACTTTTTTTTCAATTCTATTTTTCTTTTTAAGTGTGAGTGTCTCCGGGCAGACCCACACTACCGGCAACCTGAATGATTCCAGTGCGACTTCCACTCTGGATCAAGTGAAATTGCTGTCCAGACTTTGCTGGCAGAACCGGGAAAAACATACAGAAAAGGCACTTCAATATGGTCTGGAAGCAGTAAAAATTGCCAAAGCCGAAGGATATGAACGGGAATTAGCCACGCTTTACAATTATATCGGCGTCATTTACCAGGATTATAAATATGATGTGCCATCCGCCCTGACCTATTACGATAAAAGTTTGCCTATCAGTCTAAAGGTTAATGATTCCATTGAAATAGCCTATGTCTACAATAATCTTGGTGATGCGTTTTACATGATTGGTAATGTACCGCTGGCTTATGAATATGGAAAAAAATCGCTGGCTATTTTTGAAAGGCTGAATAACCCCAGAGGCATTGCGTATAGTTATATCAACATGGGTGAAGTGAATCGTATTAATCAAAAATACGATACAGCACTTGTCTATTTTAGAAAAGCGATTGCATTGCGCCAAACGTTCAATGATTCAGTGGGGATTGCTTCTGCATATCTGGAAGTGGCTCAAACCCTGTTCAGAATGGGGCAAACAGATTCGGCCAAGTATTATTACCGTGTTTCACTGGCAAAACACAGCCAAATAGATAATAAGAATTATATGGCTTATTCCATGCAGGGTATGGGAGATGTTTTTCTGAAGAGAAATGAGGTCGATTCGGCTTACATTTATTTTGATAAAGCATTAAAGTTATGCCAGGAAAGAAACAACCCAACAGGGGAAATTAAAAGCCAGTTGGGGATTGCAAAAGTAATGGCGCATTACCGAAAAGAAAAAGAAGGCGGCCGAATTCTGGATGAAGCTCTCCTTCTTGCAAAGAAATCCAAAATAATCCCCAATATTTTAAAAGTATATAAAGCGCAGGGAGAATTTTATAATCAGCTGAAAGATTACAAAAAATCATCGGAGAATTATCAGGATTATATTCACACCTATGATTCTTTATTTTCGGTTTTACAGTTTCAGACCTTATCAGAAATAAAAGACCGTTTTCAGATGACGGCCCGATTGAACACCATAAATGAAGATTTAAGAGCCAAACAAAAAGATGAGATTTATTCAATTATCATTATTCTTTTGCTAATTATTTTTTCAGCTACTCTGATACTAAGAAATAGAACCATTGCACGGTTAAGTCTTGAGTTGAAGCAATCAAACCAGTCAAAAGACAAAATCTTTTCCATAGTTTCACATGATCTGATTGGACCGTTTAATGTACTGATGGGAACAAGTGAATTATTATTGGAAGATATAGAAGAGAAAGATTTGGAAGCCGCTAAAGATAAAGGCCTCTTAATTCAACGCAGCTCGGAGGAATCTTATCGTTTTATTTCAAATTTGTTGCAATGGGCGCGAACCCAGCGTGATAGTATAAAGCTGCATAAAGAAAAATTCGATATCAGTCAGTTAATGCATGAGGTTAAGTCAACGTTGGGTAACCAGGCAAGGTCAAAGAATATCAATGTTCGGGTAAATGCAGATCAGAATTTAAAAGTCGAAGCTGATAAGAATTTGATTCAAATTGTTTTGGTAAACCTGCTGAATAATGCCATAAAGTTCACCAATCGTGATGGAAACATCGATTTTACGGTGGAAAAAGAAAATCATTATGTAAAAGTATCTGTTAAAGATGATGGTGTAGGAATCGCACCCGAGAGAGTTAACCTACTTTTTAAAGATCAGACCATTGATAGCCTCCCCGGAACTAATAACGAAAAAGGTACCGGTCTGGGATTGCTGCTTTGTAAAGAGTTTGTTGAGATGCATGATAGCGAAATTCACGTAGAAAGCCAGGTAAGTAAAGGGTCAGAATTCTGGTTTACCCTTCCTTTGGCATGATTGTACAGAAATTGAAAGGAACATCCTTAAATCTGAATTTCTGTAATTATCTCATTATTTTATTAACGCTTCATAAAGAACCTCCACCGGATGTAATGCTGTACGTTGGGTTCCGTCTTTTATCTGGTGGCGACAGGAAGTTCCCGGCGCTGCAATAATTGTATCAGTGTTGCTACTGCGAACAGCAGGAAATAGGACTAATTCACCTACTTTCATACTCAGCTCGTAATGTTCTTTTTCGAAACCAAAAGATCCCGCCATTCCGCAACAACCTGAAGGTATTTCAGTAGCATTGTAATTTTCCGGAAAGTTCAATACGAAAAGGGTAGGAGCCGTAGAAGCCAGCGATTTCTGGTGGCAATGCCCATGAAGTTTGATGTCCTTGGGTTTTTTTGTAAACTGCTCTTTTTTAATTTTCCCGGCTTTCATTTCTTTCTCCAGAAATTCATCTATCATCATGGAATTTTTGGAAAGTTCGTGTGCATTTTCAATTAAATCTTTATCTGCCAGGTCGAGATATTCATCACGAAAAGTCAGGATGGCGGATGGCTCTATTCCAACCAAGGGTGTGGTTTCGGTGATTTTATCCTTTAACATGCGGATGTTGGCATTGGCAATATCCCTGGCTTTTTTAACCAACCCTTTTGAGAGATATGTACGTGCGCTTTCCAGATGGTTTGGAATGACTACCTCATATCCCAGTTTATTGAGTAATAGAATGGCTCTGATACCGATTTCAGTATCATTGAACCTCGTAAATTCGTCATTGAAAAGATATACTTTACCGTTGGGGAACAGAGACTGTGTATTCTGATCCTGATAGGTATTGAACCACGTTTCCAGCCGCTGTTTTCCCAGCAACGGGAAATTCCTCTCCGGCGCAAATCCCAGCAATCGTGCATTCAGACCTGAGATCACTGAATTTTTCTGAACGAAATTGTAAATACCCGGCAGCCTGCTTCCCAGCCTGCTGATGTTCCCTATGTTGGCAATCAGCCTGGAACGCAGCGGCACGCCGTGCTTATCGTAATAATGTTGCAGGAATTCGGCTTTCAGTTTGGTGATATCCACACTGGACGGGCATTCCGATTTACAAGCTTTGCACATCAGGCACATGTCCAAAACCTCATAGATTTCTTTGTGGTCGAAAGGGTTTTTCTGGTTGGGACGGGTTAAAAACTCACGCAGAATGTTGGCACGGGCGCGGGTGGTTTTGTCCTCGTCGCGGGTGGCCATAAAACTGGGGCACATGGTTCCGCCAATGATGGATGATTTGCGGCACTCACCGGTACCGTTGCATTTTTCTGCAGCCCTGACAATCCCCATGTCTTTGGAAAAATCAAAATAAGTTTTGATTTCTGGGGTAGGGCTCAAATACCGCAGATTGCTGTTCATCTTGGGTGTGTCGGTAATCTTGCCCGGATTCAGAATGTTGTTGGGGTCCCAGGTTTTTTTGATTTCCCTGAAAAGGGAATAAATCTTTTCGCCAACCATCAGCGGGATGAATTCTCCGCGCAGCCTTCCATCACCATGCTCGCCACTCAGCGAGCCATTGTATTTTTTAACCAGTTTCGCCGATTCCAGCCCGATCTTGTAAAACAATTCTACTTCTTCCGGTTTTTTCAGATCCATCACAGGTCTCAGATGTAGCTCGCCTGTTGAGATATGTCCGTAATACACACTTTCTTTACCATGTGCTGTCATCATGGCTTTAAAGTCATCGATGTATTGGGGAAGTACGTTGGGATTCACAGCGGTGTCTTCGGTAAGTGAAACCGGTTTTGCGTCGCCGGGCATATTGTTGAGAATACCCAGGCCTGCTTTGCGCAGACTCCAGACTTTGGACATATCCGAACCGGTGATCAGCGGGAAATGGTATCCGAATGATTTGGCGCGCATGGTTTCTTCCAGTTGCCGTGCTCTTTCTTTCACGGCAATCATACTTTTTTCGGCAAATTCCACCACCAGAATGGCGCCAGGATCGCCTTCCACAAAGAAGCGGTTTTTGTTTTGCTCAATATTTTCCCGGGTAAGATCAAGAAGGACTTTGTCTATCAGCTCGACGGAAAAAGGATTCATTTCCAGCGCCACCAGGTTGGCTTTCATCGCCTCCGCTACGGAATGGTGGTGCACACAAATCAATCCCTTATGAGCTGGTGGCAACGAAACCAGGTTCAGTTTTACTTCTGTTGTGAAAGCCAGCGTTCCTTCAGAGCCTGCCAGCAGCCTTGAGAGATTGAAATCGACATCATTGTTTTGCCACGGATCGGTTTGGAAAAGCATGTCCAGTGCATATCCGGTATTTCTCCTTTCCAGGGAAAGATCGGGAAACTGCTCCAGAATTTCTTTTTGATTTTCGGGTGTATCAAGCACCTTTCGGATGTGGCGGTATATTTTTCCTTCCAGGGAATTGAGTTTGCATTTTCTGTCAAGTTCAGTTTTCTTTACAGGTCCAAACACAACTTCCTTTCCGTCACTTAAAACTGCTTTAACTTCCAATGTGTGGTCGCGGGTACTGCCGTAGATTAATGAATGTGCTCCACAGGAATTGTTTCCTACCATACCACCGATGTTACAGCGGTTGGATGTGGAAGTTTCCGGTCCGAAAAACAGGCCTTTAGGTTTCAAAAATTTGTTCAGTTCGTCCAGTACCACTCCTGGTTCAACTTTTACCCATTTTTCTTTTTCGTTGACTTCCAGGATGCGTGTCATGTGTTTGGAAATGTCGGCTACGATACCACTACCAACAACCTGCCCTGCAAGGGAAGTCCCGGCAGCCCTTGGAATGATGGGGGTTTTGGTTTCGCCGGCAAACCGCACAAGTTTAACAATGTCCTCTTTATTTTTAGGGAAGACGACGGCCAGAGGCAATTCCCGATAAGCGGAAGCATCCGTGGCATACATCATTCTGGTTGCATCATCCATCATGATTTCGCCGACAAATTCTCTTTGAAGAGAAGCCAGTTTTTTATCCAAACTATTCTTTTCCACACTCATATTCCAACGTAGCATTCGTGATAAACGTAGCTGTAAAATTAGAGAAAATACGAGTGCCTAAAGGTATTATGTTTGAAAAAGCATAAGCTAAAATTTTAAATTAGTAAGAGAAAAAAACTAAATAACAACTTAAAATTAAAGCTTATGCGCAGTGAATATAATAAGAATTTATTTGATGGTCAAAGCTTTTATTTAGGCATTGATGTACATAAGAAGAGCTGGAAAGTGACTGTATTAGGAGAACAGTACGA